>CAIKOJ010000101.1 GCA_903829015.1 uncultured Bacteroidota bacterium | reverse complement strand
CCTTCCTTTCGTTATCCAAGGTGATCTCGGAAGGAGAAACGGCCATTTCCGTATCAATTGAATTATCCTTTTCTGAGTTTTCCAACAAAGTATCAGGACTATGATAATTTACCCTTGAGCGACTACGCACGAAATTTACTGCGGTATTATGACAAACTGTCATAAGCCATTTCAGTACGTAATCTTGCATGGTTTGCTTACGATGCGCCTGTAGAAACGCATACTGTACAATACATTCAGCTTCTGTTCTGTCATTAATAAAACTGAATGTATAGTTTATGAGATAGTCCTTATGCTGAGCATAAGCGGCGGTTAGCCACGAAGAATCAATGCAGTTCATATTTAACGTATAGTGCTAGGGTTACCCAAACGATTGCAATTACCAAAATTATTTCCCTTACTGTCATGTTGTTTATTTAGTTGATTTCATTGTTTACTACTATCTTTTTTACTAAAAAAAGATATTTAAAAAAATATTTAGTATGCTATTATGATACATAATAATTTAAATTATGTTCAAACAAGGATTTATTAAAAGAGCCCAAGATTACGGGTTAACTGCCGTACAAGCTGAATGGTTATATAAGCAGGCTGAACCGAAACTGCAACCTAGATTGGAATTGAGGGGTCCACAGCTCCAACCTACATTAGAACCGATGGGTCCTCGGGGATCTATTGGGGCACCGCCACCCCAACCGCCTCGGGCACGTAGAACAATGCCAGAAGTTATAGGCGGCATAGGTGATGCAACAAAGGCTGTGGTTGAACTCCCGTTTGTACAGAATAAAATTAAAGAATCCCCAGAAAAAGTTCAAATGGCTGCGGGTGCAGTGGATGCAGCTGCTCGAATAGCCAGTAGAGCACCGTTGCTGCAAAAAAGACAAGAATCGATAGACGCCTGGGAAGAAGCTAATCGTCTTTCCCCTACACAAAAGCATGTTATTACACTATTAGGTGGTAAAAACAAACCAGCTATACCGGCGGAACAAACTGGTGCTCTTGCGGATTCTATAAATGATGCGGGCGAGTTAGCGTGGAAATACAGAAGGCATATACCCAAGGTTGTTTCTAATATTCCTAATATTCCGTTTGCAAAGGCAGGTCCCGCTGCACAGCGCGCCGCGGAGGAGATACCTCCAATTATTGACGAGCAGATGGAAAAACACCCAGGCATCAGAGACGCAATCGAGATTTGGAAAGCAAAACAAATAGGTAAAGCAAAAGATTATCTCAAAGAACACGGTATCTCCGCGGCCAAAAATATAGGTAGTGAGGCCTGGGAGGCCGTACAATCACCAATTTTGCAAAGAACAGCGGCCGGGAAAGCGATAAACTGGGGATCTTCATTTTTTAAGAGTAGACTTCCCTTGTTGAGTGGTGCTTTAGGTGCAGCCGGTAAATCTCTCGGACCAATAGCTACTGTAGCTCAAGGATATCTGGAGAATAGAAACGCCCATAATTATCCCGGCGGAGTTGATGCATTTTTGGAAATGAGGAGAAGAACTAATGATCCACCGGAAGGTATGAATGCAGCCAGATACGTCAATTCCGTGTTAGAAAACTGGAATAATCCTGTTACAACGTCGCGTATGCTTGTAGAAAATTTAAAAGATCCTCGCCTTTACCGAGGAGCGTGGGAGTATGGTAAGGACGCGTCAAATTACTTAGGTCAGCACCTACCCAATAATCACGTAGGAGGAATATATAATCCGGCTATGGGTCATCCATAACGGCATAAATAAACCATTAAAATAAACCCTATCCACCTGAGCAATTGGGTGGATAGGGTTT
>CAIKOJ010000100.1 GCA_903829015.1 uncultured Bacteroidota bacterium | reverse complement strand
GACGACAAGTCGTACCCATTTATTGTTATCAAAAAGGAACCGTTTCCGAGGGTGTTCTTTACACGGCAGTTAATACGTGACGGGTCGGAATACATAGGGCCATTTACAGGGCTTATGCGTGTGCGTGAACTGCTGGAATTGGTGAGACAGAATATCCCGTTGCGTACCTGTAGCCTCAATCTGACTGAACCAAATATCAGTAAGGGAAAATTCAAGGTTTGTCTGGAGTACCACCTGGGCAATTGCAACGGGCCGTGCCAGGGATTTCAGAATGAAGCAGACTACAAGGAAAAACTACAGTTGGTGCGCCACGTGCTTAAGGGCAATATAGGCGATGTGATCAAAAGTCTGAAAGCAGAGATGAACCAACATGCGGCTGCACTGGAATTTGAGAAAGCGCAGATCATCAAGAAGAAAATAGAATCTCTGCAGAACTACCAGAGCCGATCGGTGGTAGTGAACCCTCGTTTGGAAAATGTAGATGTGGCATGCATACTAACAGACGACACCCACTTCTATGTAAACTATATGATGGTGACCAACGGTAGTGTAATTCACTCCAACACACTGCAGATAGATAAGAAACTAGATGAGGAAGAGGGCGATGTGCTTTCGCTGGCACTAGATAACCTGATGGAAAAGTATCAGAGCATAGCCAAAGAAGTAGTAGTGCCCGTACAAGTGAACGTAACAGACACTGCCATAAAAGTAACTATACCCAAGGCCGGCGACAAAAAGCAGTTGCTGGATATGGCAATAAAGAATGCGCAGATCTTCATGTATGAAATGCGGAAGAAGGCAACGCTGCTGCTGGGAGAGAAGACCCGTGAAAGCACCATGCTGATACTGGAAGAACTACAGGAAGCACTGCAGCTAAGTGAGATACCTGTGCATATCGAGTGTTTCGATAACTCGAACTTTCAGGGATCTTACCCGGTAGCTGCTATGGTTTGTTTTCGCAACGGGCTTCCATCAAATAAAGAATACCGCCATTTCCATATTAAGACAGTAGAGGGCATTAACGACTTTGCGAGTATGAGTGAAGTAGTATACCGCAGGTATAAACGCATGCTTGAAGAGAAAGACACGCTGCCGCAGCTTGTAATTATAGACGGGGGTAAAGGTCAGTTGGGTGCCGCATTGGAAAGCATTGAAAAGCTGGGACTAACCGGACGCATGACGCTTGTTGGACTTGCTAAGCGAGAAGAATCTATCTTCTTTCCGGGCGACAGTCAGCCAATACAACTCCCGTACGACTCTCCTGCCCACTTACTAGTGCGCAGGATAAGAGATGAGGTACACAGATTTGGTATTACTTTTCACAGGCAGATACGCAGCAAGGGCACCTTTAAAAATGAACTGGAAGAAATACCGGGCATTGGCGATAAGACCGCCACGGAGCTGCTCACCGCTTTCCGCTCAGTAAAGAATATCAGCACACTTACAGAACGTGAGTTAACTAGGGTAATAGGTGCTTCGAAAGCGCGGGTTGTGTTCGATTACTTTCAGCAGAAACTTAAAACACAAAATTGACGCTGCCGAAAATACCGAAGTACTTCCAGGCGGGCTCACCTTCTTCGAGAGCGGGAGTTACACGCCATACAAGATCTATACGGAACAACTGAAAGATATTGGAGATACCTGTGCCTAATTCCAGATAGGGATCTCCCTTCAGGGTTTTGAATTTGTACTCTTTGTTATGGGCAATATTGAGCTCAATATTTTGGTCACTCAACCTGCCAAAGAGTCCCTTGGCTGTCCAAAACTGACGCCATTTCAGGCGTTTTAGCAAAGGTATACGGTTAAAGATACCACCACCCAGGTTGTGTTCTATAATAAAGCCGGCATACTCATCACTCACAAACTCGTACGAGTTCATCATCTGAAAAGCGTACTTGTTGTAGTACTGAAACTCATTGCCCGGGTGAATTTCCAGCAATGGATACGGCAGCTTATTAAAATACTTACCGGCGAAAACGTTGTAATACAAGTGTCCCAAGGGAGGAATATTGATGTTCTCCGTAATTGACAGACGTAGTCTTTGATAATCGTAACCGCTGTTCAGTACATCTTTCAAACCGGCAGTAAATTCGAGATTAACGATAGGATATTTGCTACCTATATTCCAGCGTTGGTAAAGGCCCTCTACATAGTCCTCTTTGTAGGCATAGCGCAGGTTTACCGACACTTCGCTTGCTACAACAGTTTTTGACGGAATGCCCTTGTTATCGACAAAGATACCCGAATCGGGCAAAGGCTTGTAGGGCGTAAATGCCTGATGATGTACACTTAATGTATGACTAAAACCGGAGAAATACTCTTTGTAAAAATCTACCCGCTGTTCATCGGCAAAAGCGAGTTTCCACGGTATACCACTCTTTCTGAAAAAGGTACTGAAGATATTGTCACTGCCAACCTGATCGTAGTAGTTGATGCTGTGCAGCACATCGTGCGTATAATAGCTATTGAGCGTTGTCCAGGGCTTACGCTTCATCACCCACAGACCAGTAAAACCAAATTTAAAGCGATCATCGGTGATGCCATATGCCACGTAGCCGGTAAATTTCAAATCCTTCAGCTTACGGGGAGTACCTAATGAAAACCTAAACCTACTGCCCTCAATTACGTTAGAACTGTATACATACCAATAAGGCCCCAGTTGAATAGGGCCTATATCCTTTACACCACTTGCCAGGAAAGTAATGAGATTTTTGTAGTAGGTAGTGATAGGCATTTTATTAATGGTATCAACCATCTTGTTGATAGCTTTTTCATTCTTTGACAGTGAATCAGGTCTGTTGTCTGCCCACCAATCATCTGTTTTTTGTTTGGCAGAGTCAAGAGTCACAACACGTTCTTTATACTTCGGGTTGTCGAGCATCTCTACTACAGAGGGGTCATTGACTTTTACATGATGGAAAGTAGTAGTCTTGCGCCCTACAAAGCCTGGCAACCTTTTCGAATTGTAAATGGTGAAGTTGGCAATGAACTTTTCTTTCAGGGGAAACCAGAAACTATCTACCGGGGCAAACTCCTGATAAACACTGATGCGATCTACCCAGTTGACGTTGGCCAGGGCGGAGATATCCATGCTCATGCGCTGTATTGCATACACAGAATCCACTACCCAAAAATCGCCGGTGAAGCAGTTCTCCTCTGCGCGGCGTGGCTTGAACTGCACCAGTATTACGTTGTGACCATAGACAACCTGTGTATCGCGGATCTTGTATTTGTAATAAAAAAGACCATCATCGCTAATAGGGCTCACAAACTTTTTATCGAATACCGGTACAAAATTGCGGTAGACGTTTACGTTCTGATGCAGTGTACCCAGATACTTTACCACACTTTCATTGTTCACGCCCTTTACCATGCTGGCCTTTATGATCTCCTTATCTTTTTTGGGGCTTCGCTGAAAATAATAATCTGATAATGACTCTGTAAGATACAGGGGCAAGTAGGGCTTGGATTCCGAGACTGTGTCGAGATTGTCGTATATGAAGGTGTAATTTTTAAGAATAGGAATTTTCGCAAATTGCGACTTGGTGAGCCTTTGCAGATCGGCCTCGAGGCGGTTGTAAGCCTCGTATTTGTAATTATCCGTTCGATCGGGGTTGTTGTAAGGTTTGCGTTCAATGATGTGGCGGAGCAGAATTACTGCCGGGTCTTCACCTGCATTCAGTACAAACTCGTTGAGACTGGTGTTGGCGCGTTCCAATTCAATAATATAATTATAGTCGTGCTGGCCTTTGCGGAGTACTTTTATAACCGAAGTATACCCTATTGCTCTGACAACAAAACTATCTGACGGCAGTTTGGGCAGATTGAACATGAAATTACCATCCAGATCGGCGGCTGTACCGGTAGCTGACCCTTTCCCAACAAATGCTATTGTTGCGAAAGGTATACCCTCACCCGTATTCATATCGACCGCTTTGCCGTTGATGATATAGCCGCTGTGACCAAGTACGTGAGGGGGAGTATCAGACTTAGGTGTTACAGGGGTAGTCTTAATGATCAGATTCGCAGTATCAATCAGCGGTAAACTATCAGTTACCTGAGCAGATAACCTGGTACCAATGAAAAAAATACAGACAAATCTGACCCTGAGCAGCCTCATAGTTTTACGGCACAATATTAAGCAATGTACTTAAGGAACGAATCAAAATAAAATTAAGAAACTATGGGTGACGATATGTTGTTCCGAAATTGGTTATAGCTATCTTTGCGCCTTAAAAAAAAGTTTGGCTCCAAAGATCAGCGTTGCGGCGGTTAGTTACCTGAATACAAAACCATTGCTTTACGGCATTGAAAGAAGCGACATCATTAATGATATTGACCTGATAGTAGATTACCCATCAGGGCTGGCAAAAAGTTTGCAGGAGGGCACTATAGATCTGGCATTGCTGCCAGTGGCTGCCATCCCATCAATACCAGGTGCCAGAATTGTGAGCGACTATGGCATTGCAGCAGATGGGAATGTTGTTTCGGTGGCTATCTTTAGCCGGGTACCTATTGAAGAGATCACGTCTGTATATCTGGATTACCAGTCCAGAACCTCAGTGAAACTGGCACAGATACTACTGGAGCAGCACTGGATAAAAGAAGTGGAATACAGGCCTGCTACAGAACATTTTATTGAATACATCAACGGCACAAATGCTGCTGTAATTATAGGAGATCGAGCATTGCAGCAATTACACAACTTCCCTTACGTATATGACCTATCGGCTGCATGGAAAAAGCATACCGGTCTGGATTTTGTTTTTGCGGCATGGGTAGCTAATAAGGAGTTGCCGGCGGATTTTTTAAACAAATTCAATGAAGCTAATTCGGTCGGAATTGCTCATTTACCTGAGATCATTTCTGACAACCCGTTCCCGTGGTACGACCTAAGGACATACTATACAGAAAATATCAAGTATTTTATTGATGAAGAAAAGAAGGTGGGTCTTACCCGTTTCCTGAGTATGATCTGATCTTTAGCGTTTATTTCTTTTTCTTTTTAGGAATGTACTGCACCGGGGCTTTTGCAGCATGTGCTTTTTCCTTCGTCTTTGCTTCCTTCTCCTCAGTCTTAGATGATTCTGCAACCATTTGATTGAGTTTATCAATCTCCGGAGCTGTGAAGTATCTCCAATGACCTAATGGCAGGTTGCCTAGCTGTACATTCATGATCCGTACCCTGGTGAGCCTTACCACTGAGTAGCCCAGATATTCGCACATACGCCTGATCTGCCTGTTGAGGCCCTGAGTGAGTATAATACGGAACCTGCGACCACCTTCCTGCCGCACAAAACACTTTTTTGTTTGTGTACCCAATATTGGCAAACCGCCGCTCATCTTTTTTACAAATTCGCCATCAATTGCTTTGTCTACAGTAACGAGATATTCCTTTTCATGATTGTTGCTGGCACGAAGTATTTTGTTGACAATGTCACCATCGTTAGTAAGGAATATAAGACCATCAGAGTCTTTGTCCAGCCTGCCAATTGGAAAGATGCGCTTGGGGTGGTTGATGAACGCAACGATGTTGGTTTTGTCCTTTGTATCGGTAGTTGAGGTTACACCTTCAGGTTTATTGAAAGCAATGTAAATAGGGCGTTTTTTGCTCACTTTCAGCGGTTCTCCATCGATCTCCACAGAATCACCATGGGCTACTTTTGCGCCCGGCAACACGAGTTCGCCGTTGATCGTGACACGAGCCATTTCAATCAACTTGTCTGCCTCCCTTCTGGAACAAAAGCCAGTGGCACTGATGTACTTATTTAGACTTACCTGATCGTCGCCCATAATTGCAAAAATACCTTTCTTTTGACTTTATAGTTACTACTATCTACTTTTGAGTTTCTACATCAAACTTTATACAATAACAACATGAGCCAACTACAGGAATTTAACGATTACAGAAGCAAAATGAATGAGGTGATACTGGGCAAGCAAAACCTGGTGATCAACCGGTTGTTCAATCTGGATACAAATACATATGCCGAAGGTGCGCTGAGTACTAAAACGAAAGAAATGCTCGGGCTTGTGGCCAGCATGGTGCTACGCTGCGATGACTGCATAAAATACCACCTTATTAAATGCCATGAGCAGGGAGTTTCGACTGCTGAAGTTTATGAGATATTTGCAGTTGCCAACATTGTGGGTGGGACTATTGTGATACCTCATACAAGGAGGGGCGCGGAATTTTGGGAGGAATTGATAGGCGCATAGCAGAATACCGGCAGATAAAACAAATAGTAGCGACATTCTATTGTTTTTAGAAGATACGTGGTGGACAAGTCTGCGTATGACTAAATGGCGAATAATTCCGGTTAGACATTGAAAACTGTTATGTGCTATCGTTGCACCCCGAAGGGGTGCTCACTACAAACAAAAATATAGGCTACAAAGCTTGGACTCCTAAAGGAGTCGTACAATTATTCGATGCCTTATTTTTAAGTCTATTCGGTAAATAATTTTCGCTCCACACTCTTTCGCAAAATTAAACCCCGGCGAAAAACCGGGGTTTACCAAAATAAATGAGTGATTGAAATGCCTAACGACCCAAATTATTGCGCCAGTTTTTCCTCCAATTCCATCACCAGTTCAAATACCTTATCGCATTCAGCGGAGAGAGATTCGAAACGGGTGGATACCTGGCGGTATCTTTCGTCTACTTTCAGGAATTCATCCTTATTGGCGTAGAACGCAGGATCAGCCAATTTGGCTTCCAAATCTATTTTTTCAGACTTGAGCTTGTTGATCTCTTCTTCCAGCTTCTGGAACACTTTCTGCTGCTTCTGTAGCTCCTTGCGCCAGGCGTTCTGCTGCTCGTTGTTGATGCTCGCTTTAGGTGTTGCCTTTTCTTCTTTCTTGGGTTGTGGAGCGGCTTTAGGGGCAGGCGCAGATGCTGCCGCAACACGCTTCAGCTTGTCCTGATGCCATACATGCCACTCATCATAGCCACCATTGAATTCGTTTATCTTACCTTCTTCAATGTTCCAGATCTTGTTGGCAGTCTTGCTGATAAAATAACGATCATGCGATACAATGATCAGCGTGCCTTTGTACTTATTGAGTGCTTCAATCAGCATTTCTACCGATTGCATGTCCAGGTGGTTGGTGGGCTCATCGAGCAGCAGGAAGTTGCCTTTTGCTGCAATAACTTTAGCCAGTGCCACCCTAGCCTTTTCACCACCCGAGAGCAT
>CAIKOJ010000099.1 GCA_903829015.1 uncultured Bacteroidota bacterium | reverse complement strand
TCTGCCGGATGGGCCAATGTACAGCGGGTATATTTTGCCGCACGCACTAGTATGCCATTCAAACAGCTACATACATGGAACGTTACCCATTTCAAAGGGCCTAAAGGAGCCAAAGGAAATGTGATGAATGGCGAGCTGCAGTTTAGCGACCTTGACGGAAAACCTTTGCTCATGAAGGTTGCCCTATCCAGTGTGAACACCGATAAGGCCCTTGAGGCATTAAGCGAAGTGCATGATTTTGACTTCAAGCAGGTGTATAAAGCGAACAACCGTAAGTGGAGTGGGGAGATGAATAAGATTGCTGTTAAATCTTCTGACGACAGGTTGAAGAGAATATTTTATACAGCACTATACCACACATGCATGGCTCCGGTGATCTATTCTGATAAAGACGGTTTCTATAAAAATGCCAAGGGCGAGACAAGGAAAATGAAAAACGGACAACGGTATACAGTGTTTTCATTGTGGGATACCTTTCGTGGTTTGAATCCGTTGTTTACACTCACGCAGCCTATCCGCAATGTTGATATCCTGAATAGTATGCTTGCTTTTTACGACGAGAATGGCCTGCTGCCTGTTTGGGATCTGAGCACTTGGGAGACAGGCTGCATGAGTGGTTACCACGCAGTTCCGGTATTGGCAGATGCTGTACTGAAGAACACACCCGGACTGGATGCTGAGCGTGTATACAAAGCCATGCGTACCAGTGCTTTCCAAAGTATCAGAGGGTCGCAGGACTATGTAAAGTACGGCTATCTGCCACAGGACAAAGGCGGACATAGTGTAACAGTTACTGTAGAATATGCCTACGACGACTGGTGCATTGCGCAAGTGGCTAAAAAGCTCGGCAAGATCGACGATTACAATCTGTTCATGAAAAGGTCGCAGGCGTACAGGCAGTTGTTTCATAAGCAAACCGGTTTCATCAGGGGTAAGAATGCCGACGGTAGCTGGGCTGAGCCGTTCGACCCAATGCTCACTTCTACCGAATGGAATTCTATGTATGAGGAAGGCAATGCATGGCAATATACGTTCTTCGTGCCTCACGATATCAGGGGGCTGGCAGAGCAGTTTGGTACCTACAACAAATTTCTGCTGAAGCTGGATTCATTGTTTACGATCTCATCATCAGTAAAGGGGGAGAGTGCCCCACCTGATGTAAGCGGCCTCATAGGGCAGTACGCGCACGGGAATGAGCCCAGCCATCATATCGCCTACATGTACACCTATTTGGGTCAGGCATGGAAAACCCAGAAGTTGGTTCGCACCATCATGGATTCCATGTATCACGACAGGCCAGATGGATATGCGGGTAATGAAGATTGCGGACAAATGAGCGCCTGGGCGGTTTGGAGCATGATGGGGCTTTACCCGGCCAATCCTGCCAGTGGTGAATACGTTTTTGGTAGCCCCATGTTTGATCTTGTGACGATACAGCTGCCTAATAATATGTCGTTCAAAATAGCAACCGGCAACAATGGGCCCAATCATCCGTACATCCAGAGTGTACGGTTAAACGGAATGCCCTACACCAAAACCTATATCACCCACGATGTTCTGATGAGGGGTGGTGTGCTGTATTTTGAAATGGGCGATACCCCCAACAAGAACTGGGGTGCAGATCCGAGGGATTGGCCATCTTCTGCTAATAACTAGGGAAGCACGATTTTATGGTTGCGTTTATTGTTCTTTTGCTGTTTTAAATTTCATAGTTCCATGCGGCCTAAAATTGGTTTAGTAGTAATTTGTTGTTTGTTTTCCATTCAACTCGTGGCGCAGATACCGTATCCGGTACAGCTCCCTGATGGCAGTTACAAAGAGATTTTGCTATTGCCAAATTATTACAAAACAGGTAGTGACGCAATTGTTTTAGGAGAGATCAAAAACAAAAGGGGTGTTTCGAAACGCTGGGATGAATACCGGTATCAGCTGGATATGCTGCTGCTACAGGCAGTGCGTATGGGTGGCAACGTATTCATGCTTGAAAAGATCACCAACCTCAAACAGCAGGAGCTATACAATTTGTCGGGCAGGGTGCTGAAAGCAGCAAACTATGACGAGTACAAAAAGAAGGCAATAGAGGCCAAAAACAAAAAGTATGATGGCGGCAAGTGTGCCTACTTAGTATTGTATCGTCCTGTTTATTGCAATGGTCATAATGATGATGTGAATTTCAACGTGATCATAAATGATACCATGAACCTGACGATGCATGGAAATGCGAAATACGTGATCAAAATAAACCACGAGGGACCTCTGCAAATAATGACCGGCGGTAACGAACTCATGAAGCCAATAAAAATTGATGTTAAGTTCGGTTACACTGATTATGTAAGGGGTTTTGTCACCTATCCGTCTTCAGCCAAGCGGTTGAAAAAGGTGCACAAGATATCTTTCAGCGGATACAATCCCTACCTGATAGATACCGACGAACTACTGGGCGAACTCGAAAGCAGTACGGTAACCATCGCCACTTACAAAAGGGAGATGTAATGCGTTCCTGTATTAGCGCTTATGCTTAAATAATTGCCTCCTTACATCTGTTGTGATCTGTTCGCTCACTTCCTTAAGGTTTCCCTGTATCCTGCGCACATATTCGAAGTAGCCCATTTGCAGGCGAATAAATAGAAACAGAAACACCGCCAGACCAACAGCACTCAGCGTTATTGTAATTAACGGGTCGTGCCCGAAGAATAACGAAACCAGTGATGCAAAAAAGAAGAAAACGCAGAAAGTCAAAGCTACAATTTGTCCGCCAGCCTCATTGGTTGGCATCTTAGATGTAATGATCATCTCAGTTCTGTTGCCTTCTTCTTTCAATTCTAGCTGAGTAATGGGAAATTTGGAATCGTTTAATTCCTCAACATTGGGCAATATGCTCAATATCTGTTCGTCTTCTAGTACCGAGAATTCGTGGCTATGAATAGTGAGATGATTGCCTACCAAGCGGTACTTCAAATGCTCCTTTGGAATAGGAAATGTATATTGATGAGTACGAGTAAACATAACTAATAGGATAATAAATACAAATTAAGTCAAAAGAAATGACTAAAACTCTGCAATACAACCTATTAACGGACGTTTAACCAGTAACTATCATATGGCTTAACAATTCCCTGTCCTTGTCGCTCAGGTTCTTAGGTACAGTGATCACCACTCTTACATAGGCATCGCCACGCTGCTTGGGGTTGCTGTATTCAGGCAGGCCCATCTCTTTGAGCCTGAATGTTTTATCACTATCTGTGCCGGCAGGGATGTTGATGCTCAGCGACTTATCGAGTAATTGTACAGTGAGTTTACCACCCAGAATCGCGGTGAAAGCGGGCAGTGGTGCGTCGAAATAAAGGTCATCGCCTTTGCGGGTAAATTTGGGGCTCGGCGATACATGAACGGTAATGAGCAAATCGCCGTTTGGTCCGCCATTGAAGCCGGGACCACCTTTTTCCTTCATGCGCAGTATCTGCCCGTCTGCTATGCCTTGTTTGAGTTTTAAGTTCAGTTTTTGGTTTGCCAGATTTACCTGCCTGGTAGTACCCTGAAAAGCCTCTTCTAATGAAATGGTTGTCTCGGCTTGATAGTCTTCGCCTTTACGCTGACCACCGGATCGGCGTCCTCCGCCAAAACCTGCTCCGCCACCTCCGAATATTGATTCGAAGAAGTCTGAGAATCCGCCTTCGTCTGATGAACTGTAGGAGTAAGAAGCGCCCCCGCCAGGGCTCTGCCTGCTTCTTTGATTGAATCCGCCTTGTTGATGTTGCTGCCAGTTTTCGCCCAGAGAATCGTACTTGGTTCTCTTAGTTGTATCAGAGAGTACATCGTTGGCTTCGTTGATCTCCTTAAATTTTTCTTCTGCTTTTTTATCTCCGGGGTTTTTATCCGGATGGAATTTTACAGCGAGTTTACGGTAAGCTTTCTTAATATCCTCCTGCGTAGCTTTTTTGTCTACTCCCAGTATCTTGTAATAATCTTTGTATTCCATAGCTGTATATTGCTATACAAAGTTACAACTACCTGAACACCTGAAAGGAATTAAAAAAATCGTTCATCTCGTTATTGGTATGATAATCTTTTTTAGCAACTACTGTAAGGTCGTAGCGCCTATTGCCGGCAATTACCTGTTTTACAATGGTGATTACATTGTCTGCTGGCAGGTTGAGGATAAACGCACGACCCGGATAACCAGCCAGATCTATAGGCTGTGTTGATACTTCCAACTCTGTAAAGTCTCTTTTGCGCACATTGATACTACTATCCAGCGCCTCATTTATTCTATTGGCGTCGGTTGTAAAGCGCTGTGGGCAATCGGTATAAGATACCTGAAATAGCTTGAACTTATTCAGTTCCAGCGACTGTGGCCGCCACTCAATGTAGTGTACATTTTGCTTGCCGAACGCGGTAACCTGTATCTTGTCATACTCCTTCCGCTCTTCGGGCATCCGAATAGAAAACGACTTATCAGCATATTTCGACCACCGGTTCTTATGACTGGAACAGGCCGAGATTGCCAATGAAAGAGTTAAGATGCCGATTATAGCCGGAACCAGTTTGTAAAATGTACGCATTGTTAGTTGACTTATAAGTACCTGAATAATGAAACAAGAACGATAACAAAACAAACCAGGCAAGCTGCGTATCTATTTTGTTATCGTTCTCAAAGGACTAATCCCTGTTCTTATTTTTTCTTGCTTTCGCCTTTTCCTTCGCCTCCTTTTTTACCAGCTGCTTCTTTGTTTTCTTTGTAGCGCATATCAGGAGTGCCGTCTTTTTTCAATTTTTGTTCTGGCTTTGCTTCTCCTTTGTTCTCTTTGTTTTCTTTGTGGCGCATATCAGGAGTGCCGTCTTTTTTTGTTTTTGGTGCAGCCTTGGCGTCAGATTTCGGAGCATCTTTTTTGTCTTCT
>CAIKOJ010000098.1 GCA_903829015.1 uncultured Bacteroidota bacterium | reverse complement strand
GATATGGTCACAAAAAAGCGACCAAGTAAAATTCATCGTTTTACTTGGTCGCCTTAAAAATTCACCCGTGAAAAGAAGTTACTTTTTCAGTGCCCTCGGTTTCGGGGGCGTTTTTATTTCAATCTTACCAATCACAAAATTTTTCGACCATTTAGAAACTTGTTTTGATGAATTTGAATATTTGGCAGGATATTTGACGTTAATAAATTTTAACATTAGACTCTAAAGCAACCTCTATGAAAAAAATTGTGTTGGTGTTGGCTATATTATTTTGTGCAATCATCACAAATGCACAAGCTTGGAAATGGGCCGTAGGCAGTAAATGCCCAAAGGGCGTAATAGAGTCATGGACTATTGCAGTGGATAGCCATGGTAATGTTTACGAATGGGGAGTAATGAGTCCTTCAGCATTCGTATCAGTACCTTTACCGAACGATTCTTTAAAAGCATATTTTGGTCATGATTCTCTACAAGGTCTCAGTGATTTTCTGGTGAGTGTCGATTCAAATGGCAACTACAGGTGGGCGATACTTGTAAATTATGCTGCCATTACAAAAATTGTAACAAGCCCTTCAAATGACATCTATTTATTTGGAGTTTACAACGGCTCCTTAACTATTGGCAGCCTTTCTATAAGCACTTTTGGTGTACGTCAAGGCTTTATTGCGAAGTTGAACTCTTCCGGAACACCGGTATGGCTAAAAAATTCACCTTGCACTACTGGTGCTTTTGATGCTTTTCATAATTGCATTTATGTCAGCGGTGCATTCACCGACCCGTCCCTTACTATTGGCTCAACAACACTCGTAAATCATAGTTATGGCAGCCTTAACACTGATGTATTTATCGCAAAGCTGGATACAAGTGGTAACCCGATATGGGCAAAAAGCTTCGGCGGAGATTCCTCAGAGACCGTGGCAAACATTGCATGCACACCTTCCGGGGATGTTTATGTTTCTGGTCTATATACTTCGCCGCATTTCAATATTGGAGCAGCTTCATTTGGTAATCCTTCAGGAGGCACGTTTACCTATTCGTACACCGCTAAATTCGATTCAAGTGGCAATCCGAAATGGGGAAATAATATATCGTCGGATTGTAATGGAGAAGGAATTTATTGGATGGATGTGGATGTCTGGGGTAATGCGTATGTGACTGGTGGATATTATCACCATTGTATTGTAGGTACAGATTCTTTACCTTATATGTCGGCTTATTCATTCGTAATGTTCGTAGCAAAATATGGCAATAACGGTGCTCTAAGGTGGGCAAAATCTATTAATGACTACCATTATCCAATAGGCCACTCGATCGCGCCTGACGTGTGTGGAAACGTTTGGGTATGTGTGCAAGATACCCACGGTCCGGATTATACTATGCTCTTTAAATATGATACATCGGGCAATTTAATTGATAGTGTGGTTGCCCATGCCGGTGGAGATGACCAGAAGGCAATTGTAGTAGATAACAAGGGAAACCTATATTTGGGCGGAGATTATATGGTTGATAAATCAGTGTTTGGTAATGATACTTTGCGATTAGTTGACAGTACTTTAGAAGCTCTGTTTATTGCTAAATACGCTTACCCTTTCTGTGCTTTCAACCCACATCTGGAAATTCAGGACGAAAATGAAAATACTGCTACAGTAAAAATTTATCCTAACCCGGCAAATAGAACTATTAACATTGCTACTCCGTCCGCAAGCGGCAAACTTACGATTTGTGACCTTTCAGGCCGGCTACTTCTGATAAAACAAGTTACAGCAGTTGTTACCTCATTCGACGTGAGTGCCATCCCACGCGGCATGTATTTCGCTGTTTGGGATAACGGCGCAGGGTCAAAAACAACTCAGAAAATTGTTGTGGAGTGATAGGCAAAAAACAGAAAGTATTGGGTGAGTACGCTCTCTGAAATACAAGCTGATAATATGGTTAGAAAGCGCCCCCGAAACCGGGGCGCTTTCATTTTGTATTTAATTGTCCCAAACACAGCCATCAGTGTTTTCCTTAGCTCATGCTCTGCATTAATTTTCAAATTGTTAAAATCTGGCACAGTATTTGCACAATAAAATTTAACAATTGCAGTTATTCTTAAAGTATATAGTTAACACACGGCCCCTAGAAATCGAACCGCTATGAAAACAAACCACTCTTCCCGAACCCTACTGTTATCTTCTCCGAATGCTTTCCGGCGTTTATTCTTATCAACCTTATCAATCCTGTTATTGTCCGCAAACGGCAGTAGTGCATAAACATAATGCAGATTTTGCAGCCAGCGTTTTGCCACTGGCGTGAAAGAATTGGGTTCAATAAGTATCTCAGATATTTGGACAAAAAAGACGACCCTGCTCGAAATCAAGTCAGAAATAGAGTAGTAAAAGAATAATGGTGACGCTTAATTCTTTTGGGCTATAAAATTCAATCCGAAGAATAGGTATTCGCGGCGGAAGCCTTTGGTCGATTGTATTTGCTCTTCCTGCTGCAGCAATTTTTCAGGGTCGGCATTTTTGTACTGATAGGGCAGGTAATAGCGTACGTACTGTACCGTATTATCTGGTATACTGAACCCGTTATTTTTAAACAGCGTATCCCAGCTAGCCAGGCTACGTATGTTCTCGTTACCTATCAGTATGTCCTTTTTCAGTTTCTCATCGTAGAAGGTGATGATGCGCTTATTGCCCCTGTATTTATACAGTTTTATCCTCTGGATAATGTTGTTACCATTCTCTTCAATCGATAAAATCCTGCCTCCCTTGCGTAGGCTCTCATTAAATATTTTTAGCGCATCGTTTATCGGCTCCAGATGGTGCAGCGTGTCCTGCACTATGATCCAGTCATAACTGTTAGCCGCTGGTTTATTATCAAATAGATTTTCGTACGTAAACGTGAATAAAGACGTATCTCCGTACTTGCTCCAGTACTCTTTACGTTTATTGATGGTCTCAAAATAAAACTCTAGCGTTGTCCCGAAGGTCTTGATGCCATTCATAGCCAGAAACAGGCAGGTAGTACCATAGCCGCAGCCGCAGTCCCATATCGACAGATCTTTTCTGTATTTATCCGCATCAGGCGAATCTACCAGTTGCTTTTTAATATATCTGAGCCTTTGCAAAAAGTAATTCCGCCTGAAATGCCAGGACGACTGATTACCCAAAAACTTATAATAGGGCTGCATTTCGGTATGCACTTCCAATTCTTTAATCATCAGTTCAAAGAACTGTTCGGGTGACATCATACTATTGAGTGGTAAGTATCAGAAAAGCCAAAAATAAGCATAAATCCACCATTTCTACATAGGCATCCACCTTCTTTCTGTACTCAGAAAACTGGAATCAGCCAGCTGAACCATACACACCTGACTAATGGGCTTCCAGTCGCACATCTTTTCCGAAGGAAGCAGTAGAGAACTATTTTTCTTATATTTGTATTAGTAATTCAGACGTATATGACGGCATCGCAAATTGAAAATCAGATCATCCAAAGTTCAAAAGGGCTTCCAGTAGATATACTACAGGAAGTGCTGGATTTTATTCAATTTCTGAAGTTAAAAAAAGCTGGAACTCTTACTTCCGTTCAAAGCGGGTTGACTGAGCTTGATACTTCAGAAATCACCCATCTTGAAGAAGAATTCATTGATTACAAAATCGCTTATCCCCACGAGTAATATTATGGATGGGTTTATCGCAGATACAATGGCAGTAATTCTTTGGTTGGAAAAACGAACGATGCCGCAAAATGTCAAAACGTTATTTGCCAAAGCAGAAAAAAATGAAGTAAAACTTTATGTTCCTGCAATGGTACTTGCAGAAATAGGCTACTTATCTGAAAAGAAAAAAAATTGACCTTACATTGCCAGATACCTTGGCTTATTTGAAAAAGCACAACATTCCCGTTCATGCTATCGATATTGAAGTGATAAATAGCACCTTTGAAATAACTGATATTCCTGAATTACATGACCGCATTATTGCCGCCTCCGGCAGAGTGCATGGGTATCCTTTAATTACAAATGATCCCAAAATAATAGCGTCAAAGTTTGTATCTACAGTATGGAATCAGTAGCCATTAAGTCAAATTCGTTTCAATTGACTATCATGCCGTAGTTTTTGGAAACAAGTACCGGCTGCTCCTCTTTACAAATGAGTAAAGTGCGTAGTTATTTGAATTTACTCGGTTTTGATTTTCGTCCGTTCCAAATAAAAATGAAGAATAATCATCATTCCAATAGCACAAAAAAAGTGCCATACTTCACGCATGGCACTTGTGTACTAAACCAACTAAACAAACTCTCTCTTATGCAACCACCAGCAGCGATTCCCTGATCTTTTTCTCGATCTCATCGCTCATCTCCGGGTTGTCGGTAAGGAACTGTTTTACAGAATCCCTGCCCTGACCTATTTTACTATCGTTGTAGCTGAACCAGGATCCGCTCTTCTGCAGAATACCCAGTTCTACACCCATATCAATGATCTCTCCCATTTTGCTGATACCTTCTCCAAAGATGATATCAAATTCCACCTGCCTGAATGGCGGTGCCACTTTGTTTTTCACCACTTTCACCCTTGTACGGTTACCGCTGGCTACATCTCCATCTTTTATCTGACTGATACGACGTATATCCAAACGCACTGAAGCATAAAACTTAAGCGCATTACCACCCGTAGTAGTCTCCGGATTGCCAAACATCACACCAATTTTCTCCCTGAGCTGATTAATGAATATACAGCAGCAGCCTGTTCTTGATATAGTAGCCGTAAGCTTTCTGAGTGCCTGGCTCATTAGGCGCGCCTGCAGACCCATTTTGCTTTCACCCATTTCACCGTCCAGTTCTCCCTTCGGCACAAGTGCAGCAACAGAGTCAATAACCACCACATCCACCGCACCAGATGATATCAGGCGATCAGCGATCTCAAGCCCCTGCTCACCGTAGTCGGGCTGCGATATAATAAGGTTATCAACGTCTACACCTAGCTTGCGTGCATAGCTGGCATCAAATGCGTGTTCCGCATCTATAATAGCACATATACCGCCTTTCTTTTGTGCCTGTGCAATTGTATGTATAGCTACCGTCGTTTTACCAGATGATTCCGGACCGTATATCTCTACGATCCTGCCACATGGCAATCCGCCTACTCCCAGTGCCACATCAAGCCCTATTGAGCCTGTGCTGATCACATCCATCTTTTCGTTTTGCTTGTCTCCAAGCATCATTACAGAACCCTTTCCGTAATCTTTCTCGATCTTGTCGAGCGCCAGTTTCAAAACTTTTAATTTATCGTCTGCCATATTACTTGCTGTTTTAGCCATAAATCTTTTACCAAAATTAGCTGAAAAAAACACACGATTTCTATTTTCAAAAAGAAGATATCCACAATTTTCGGAACCGGCCAAACCCTTTGCTGTAAAGGATTAGAGCCCGTTTTTGACCAAAAATTGTTGGTAAGTCAGGTAAATTCCCAACCTGCAAAAACAGTGCCCAACCGCATAAGCTGTTTTTCCACATACCTTTTACCCGAAATGAAAACGGGGCTGTTCAGTAAGAACAGCCCCGTTTTTTAACTTAATAAGCTCAACTACTATTCAATGGTAACCTTGGTCACATACCTGCCATTCACTGTAGTTGCAGTCAGCAGATAGATACCAGGAGCTACATTCATTTGTATTTCATTCGCTCTGTTGGTAGCAGTGTTGAATTCTTTTACTTTCTTACCAATAATATTGGTGATCACAACATTTACCTGCTCTTCATTTTCAGCTATCAGATTCATACTGAATACGCCTTTATTAGGATTAGGATATACTTTCAGCTCATCCTGCACAGCAGCCGTAGTTTTTACTGCAGCACTGCAATCAGAAGCCGAAAGCACGGTAACAGCATGAGTGGCCGATCTGGTACCGCACACGTTAGAAACAGTGTAGTATATAGTTGCCGATCCGGTAGCAACACCTGTTACAACTCCACCCGAAACTGTTGCTGTTGAAGTACTGCTGCTGCTCCATGCACCACCGGTCACCGGATCAGTCAATATAATTGTTGCACCTTCACATACCGTAGAAGCGCCTGTAATTGTACCAGGGCTTGGTGTCTGTATAACTGTTATTGCCTTCATCGCAGAAACACTTCCGCACGCATTCGATACTGTGTACTTTATCGTATCAATACCGGTAGCAACACCAGTTACCAAACCGGCTGAAGTTACTGTAGCGCGGCTGTTAGTAGCACTCCATACGCCACCTGCTGTTCCATTGGTAAGCGTTATGGTGCTGGTCTTGCAAACAGTTGTCGGTCCGCTTATAGCACCCACTGTAGGCGGATCATTTACTGTAATAGTAGCTGACGCCACTGCAGTTCCGCAACTATTGGTTACTGAATAAGAAATGTCAACAGTTCCTGCACTAACGCCTGTAACAACACCACCAGATACAGTGGCATTTGCATTGCTCGCACTCCATACACCACCCGGTGCAGCATCTGCCAATATGGTTGTTGTACCCACACAAACAAAAGGAATACCAGTAATTGCGCCTGCATCTGGCAAAGGATCTATGCTGATGGTGCTAATTGCACTTGCAGTACCACAAACGTTGGTTACTGTATAACTGATATCGTCGGTGCCTGCAGTAACACCTGTAACCACACCACCCGAAACGGTTGCATTCGTATTGCTTGCACTCCAAACACCACCTGGTGCTGCATCTGTAAGTGTTATTGTAGCACCTATACAAACGTTGGTTGGGCCGGTTATTGTACCTGCGTCAGGCAATGGATCGACAACAATTGTTACTGATGTAGATGCCGTACCACAACCTGTAGTCACGGTATAAGATATATCAACAGTACCTGCTGTAACACCGGTTACAATTCCTCCGGCTACTGTAGCATTTGTATTGCTGGCACTCCATGTTCCGCCTGGTGCCGCATCTGTCAATGTAATTGATGCACCCGGACAAACATTCGATGGACCAGAGATCGTTCCTGCAAAAGGAGTTACAGATATTAATATTGTACTAACTGCCGATGCAGTACCACATCCGTTCGTTACTGTATAAGAGATATCGTCAGTTCCAGAACTAATACCGGTAACCACACCACCAACTACCGTAGCATTAGCATTGCTGGCGCTCCATACACCACCCAATGCTGCATCTGTAAGCGTGATCGAAGTACCCACACATACTACAGATGGTCCGGCAATCGTACCCGGATCCGGCAATGGATCAACCAATATAGTTACAACTGCTGAAGCTGAACCGCACGCACTGGTTACAGTATAAGAGATATCCACGATGCCCGCAGACACCCCGGTTACAATACCACCCACAACTGTAGCATTGGTATTACTTGCGCTCCACACACCACCTGGTGTTCCGTCTGTCAATGTAATCGAAGCACCTTCGCAAACTGTTGTAGAGCCCGAAATAGATCCCGCTGTAATTGCCGCTCCTATTGTAACTTCTAACATAGCTGTAGCCGTACCACAAGAGTTGGTAACCGTGTATACAACAGTATCAACGCCGGCTGTAATAGCTGTCAGCGATCCACCGCCGGAGATTGTAGCATTACCGTTCGTTACACTCCATGTACCGCCCGGAGCTGCATCCGTATATAACCCGGTCATTCCTTCACAAATCGTTGTTGAGCCGGAAATAGAACCTGCAATTGGAGTTGGGGTAACATTCACGATTTTTGTAGCCGATATACTGCCACAGCTGCTGGTTACTGTATAAGATATTGTTGTCGTTCCGCCGCTCACACCTGTCACCACGCCACCCGAACTTATAGTGGCCACACCTGTAGAACTCGAACTCCAAACGCCCCCCGGAGTCGCGTCAGCCAATGTTATTGTTGAACCCTGACATACCGTTGAAGCCCCGGTTATAGTACCAGCTGTAAGGAAAGGTCCAATGTTGATAGGATGTACTGCCGAAACAGATCCGCATGCATTGGTAACGGTATATTTTACAGTATCAATACCCGGAGTAATACCGGTAACAACACCAGTTCCGGTAACACTTGCATTTGTATTTGTAACGCTCCATACACCACCTGTCACAGTTTCGGTCATTATTGTAAATGTGCCTGCGCACAATGAGCTTAATCCTGAAATAACACCGGCACTTGCCGCCGCACTAACCGTAACACCATACGTTGCAACTGCTGTTCCACAACTGTTGGTTACTGAATAAGAAATAGTCACAGACCCAAAACTAACGCCGGTTACAATGCCCGTAGTGCCTACTGTAGCCACACCCGGATTGCTGCTGCTCCAAACACCGCCTGAAGTAGCATCTGTCAATGAGATCGTCAAACCTGTACAAACTGTATTCGGTCCGGAGATCGTTCCTGCATTTGGTGCAGGGTTTACTGTTACCGTTGCCGAAACTGCACAGATACCTAAAGCATAAGAAATTGTTGTTGTACCTGCTGTTACACCTGTCACCACACCGCCCACTACAGTAGCAACTGATGGTGCTGTGCTGGTCCAGGTTCCACCCGGAGTAGCATCAGTCAGAGTAACTGTACTTCCCGGACAAACCGTTGCCGTTGTCGGCGAGATTGCTGCCGGAACAACGTTTACTGTTACGGACGAAAGCGAAGAACATCCGCCAACTGTGTATGATATTGCAGCTACACCAGAACCCACACCTGTTACTGTACCAGAGGTACCAACTGTTGCTATGCCAGTAGCGCCACTGCTCCATACTCCACCCGGAGTAGCATCAGCCAGGCTTCCTGTTGAGCCCACACAAATATTAAGTCCACCAGCCGGAGTTATAGCAGCAGGATTCGCAACAACTGTAACCGGTGCTGTAACCGAGCACGTACCGATCGCATATGAAATAGTAGCAGTACCTGCTGCAACGCCAGTAACAACACCACCTACTACACTTGCCGTACCTGATGCACTGCTAGACCATATACCACCCGCCACAGATTCAGTGAATGTTGCTGTAAGACCTACACAAATGCGTGCCGATACCGGAGAAAGCGCAGTTGGAGTTGGCAACACAGTTACCGTCTTAATTGAAGAACAACCGGAAACAGTATATGAAATTGTTGCAGAGCCTGCCGATACACCGGTAACAGTACCCGAGGTACCCACCGTAGCTATACCAGTAGCGCCGCTCGACCAAACACCGGCAGGTGTTACATCACCTAAAGATGCTGTAGCGCCTACACAAATATTTACTGGCGTAGCCGGAGTTATTGCCGCCGGATTGGCCGCTACTGTTACAGTTGCTGTTACTGAGCAGCCGCCAACAGCATAAGTGATGACCGATGTGCCGGGAGCTATTGCCGTTACAACACCAGTAGAAGACCCGATAGTTGCTACACCCGGAGTACCCGAAGTCCATGTTCCACCACCGCCATCAGTTAAAGTAGTAGTTCCGCCAACACAAACGTTCAGGGAACCTGTGATTGATGCGGGAGGCGCATTTACAGTTACCGGCAGTGTTGAAAAACAACCGTTACCTAGCGTATAAGATATTGTGGAGTTACCAACACCTACTCCGGTCACAGAACCTGTTAAAGAACCTATAGTTGCTGCGGCAGTGTTGCTGCTCGTCCATGTGCCACCTCCTGGTGAACTGGTCAATGAATTGGAAGCACCAACGCAAGATATTGCCGAACCACTGATGGCTCCGGGAGCAACATTTACAGTAACTGTGCTAAATACAAATGCACTGCCACAGGCATTTGTAACAGTATAAGATATATTTGCAGTACCTGCCGTTACACCTGTCACACCACCGGTCAGCGAACCAACTGTTGCAATACCTGTTGCACTGCTGGTCCATACACCTCCTGTCGTAGCATCGTTCAATATGATTCCGCTGCCTGCACAAACCGAAGTCGGTCCGGTTATTGCCGCAGGTATGGCGGGAGTAGTGATCACCGTCACCACTTTCGATACTGTTGTTGTACCACAAGCATTAGTCAATGCATAATTAATTGTATCCACACCAAGAATTAATCCTGTCACAACTCCAGATGCAACAGATGCATTAGCATTGGTGGCGCTCCACGTTCCACCACCGGTTGCATCCGTAAGTGTGGTAGTGCCTCCTAAACATACTGTGTTCGATCCTCCGATTGCAGCAACCACTGGTAATGGATTCACTGTTACATAAACGGTAGCTGTAGAAGTATTGTATGCATCAGAAATCTGGATTACAAACGTATCAAGTCCACTGTATCCCGTTGTAGGTGTATAATACAACCCTGTAGGCGTAACCGCACCACCATTCGACGTTGCAAGTGCGCTACCTACCAATGCACCATGATTGGCAGGTGTAACTACACTCCATGTAAGTGTCTGAGCAAGGTCAGTGTCCCTAACCTGCAACAAGGTATTGATAGTGTCACCAATTGAATTCTGACAAACAACAAAAGGCATTGTTGTACCACCTGTAAAATAGGGGATACTGTTTGGCTTCACATACCTGATCCTGTTATTGCCTCTGTCCGAAATATAAAAATAATTAGGGTTAGACGTTGGCGCAATCGAAGTCGGCGACGACATTCTTACACTCGCCGAGGTAGCTGGAGAACCATCTCCGGCAAAACCTGCAAAACCGCCGCCACCGGCCACTGTAGAAATAATTCCGCCAGGGGTAACCATTCTCACACGGTTATTACTCACGTCTGCAATAAGCATATTGCCTGCTACATCAAACTTCATATCCGTAGGCAGATTAACCTGTGCTGTTGCCGCTGCACCTCCGTCTCCTGAAAAACCAGCAGTACCAGTACCTACAACAGTAATTATTGTATCAGTAGCCAGATCAACTCTGCGTATACGGCTGTTGGTCATATCCGCTATATACAAGTAACCCGCAGCATCTATAGCCACACTTCTTGGGTTGTTGATCCTTGTGTTTGTTGCAACCACGTTATCGCCTACATATCCCCCAGTTCCATTACCCGCCACTGTAGTGATCATACCCGTCAATCCGTTAACTTTCCGGATCCTCTGATTGCCGCCATCAGCAATGTAAATATTACCTGCGGCGTCTACGCAAATGCCCCTTGGTCCGTTCAACTGAGCGGTCATAGCACTCGATCCGTCTCCTGAATATCCCGCTGTAGTCCCGGCAATAGTTGTGATAATACCCGTACTGGCATCTACTTTTCTGATTCGGTGATTGGTACCGTCTGATATATAAACGTTGCCCGCCGCATCCACTGCAACACCTACTACACCGGGATTCGGTCCACCAACACCACCCAACAGTGCTGCTGTTGCTGGCCCACCATCACCTCCTGATCCTGTTGTTGCACTTCCTGCTATTGTTGTGATGATACCGGTAGATGCTGTGATCTTTCTGATACGTGCGTTACCGTTATCAGCGATATACAGATTACCCGCAGCATCAGTAGTGATCATATAATTCTGGTTAAAACGACCAGCACTCGCTGGACTCCCGTCACCTGCAAATCCACTGGCACCACCCGAAATAGTCGAGATCAATTCCACCTGGGCATATCCGTTTTGGAACATCCCCGTCATTAACATGACAAAACAAAAAAGTAAAAATTTACATTTCATTTCAATACCGTTTAGATCTTACCTACTATAAAAAAATATTCTTGCTTAAAAGTATAGAATTAAATACTTAAATCCTAGTTATATATAAATATATTATTCGAATGCAATTGCATTGAAAAATAAATACATACTCAGGCATTATTTTATTTCAAAAACTCTAAAAAAAACAAAATCAGGAACTCTCAGTTAAAGCCCCTTTTGAGCGTTACTTCACCAACTGCACATAACCAACCCCTTCTTCAGATGTGATTCGACCCATATACCGGCCAGATGGCAGGTAGCTGATATCAATTTTCTTTTGATTCTTAAATACAGCCGCCTCCTTAGATAGCATATCATACACTTCGATCGTGTAATTCTGCCATTCCTGTGGAATGTCCAGCTCGTAAATACCACCTACTGATGGATTAGGATATGCGTTGATCACCGCAATATTATTCTTTACCTCACCCACATGGTTATCAACCACCGTAGTATCCGGCATCTTATTGTCTCTGTATCTGATGTTGCTGATGGTCTCAGTACCACCGGGCATCATATTGGTGGTAACCCAAAGCGCCGGATAATGGTCTCCATTCACAAGCCATTTATATTCTACAGAATTTCTTGGGAAACCGATCGCAGGGAATGTACCGAACTGAATAGAATCAATCTCATGTATCTCAGACCTTACCCTGATACAATTTGTGGGCGTGGTATAAAACGGAGTAGTGATCGTTCCCCACGCGTCCACCCTGCTTTTCCGGTACCCCACCTGCTTGATGCCGCCTATCGTAGGCAGCGCAATATTCAGTTTGTAATTAGAGCTGTCTATGTTTAAATAATTAAGCGGAAAAAAGTACCATACATCAGGAGTAGTGTAATTGATAGGTGTCGGTATACCTGAAATCTGTGCAGCAAATGCCTGTGCCTGATACCTGCTGGGAGATGTTTTCTTTTCAAAAAAAGTATACACCTGCTGTATCGAAATTCCGGGCAGTGGCAATGGGAAACTGTCTGCTACCTTGTATCCGTACGCTGTAAGACCTATCAAAGCATAGGCAAAATTAACCGACAGTGCATTGCGGTAGGTATCCACCCCCTGCCTGATAGGCGTAAAACTATAACTCCAGGTTACTCCCGTACCCGTATCACTTAAATTGATGGTTGAACCAACCGGACTCGCAAAGCTGTACCTAAGAGTGTCACCATTAACTGGCATATCCGCAGCGGTAATTGTTATCTGGGCATTAACTGTACTAAATGCCGCTAAGAATAAAACGAGAGTAGCTATTTGTTTCATATATTCAAAAGTAGAGATAATACAGTACATAACAAAAAATTAAAATCGCAGCAACAGATGGCTGTGATTACATCGAACGTAATAAATAAACGTAACATTTCATTTCCGGCTCCCATTTGAATTCTTAGCTGATTAACAATTCGGATTATTATTACATTTGTTAATGTTCCAAAATTGCTTTTGTTATTCAGAAGTTAACGCTACTTTTGAAAAAACGTTGTGGCATGAAATTAGTAACAAGAAAATCAGAGTGCAGACAAAAACAGGCACAAATGCTGGTTAAGTCTCCCAAAGAAGCTATCAGGCGCACTTTAAGCAATTATGAGATCGTAGATGGTATTATCGTACGGGCTTATCTGCCTTCATATGTTTCCAGAGATGCTATTGTTCTTAACAACGTTGTTAACAAAGGAACTTACTCCATAGCTCTCAACAATACCATCAAATCAAAAGCTTTTGCCCAATAATTCTTATACCCTTTAACCATTCCAAATGATCATCATACTTTCTATTTTAGCATTTCGCAGAATATTTCTGGCTCAGCCAAAACCTGTTTTGGTTCCAGTGGTCAAAAAATAATGGCCATAGGTTCAAAACACCTTTTCTTCATTTCGGTTTCAATTCGGCCTTAACAAAAAGTCGCAATTACTTTTTGGGTATGCCCATCGGTAAAAGATTTACTTTTACGCTGAGCATAAAGTCCTCGGTATTTTAATTTGAATCTGCCTTTTTTCATAGCACGCCGATACCTGATCAAACAAAAGGGTACTTTCTCTTCGTTTATCATCAGACTGGCCATCATAGCCACCGCACTCAGCGTAGCGGTTATGATCGTGGCTATTGCAGTGGTTACCGGCTTCAAATACTCTGTTACCGAAAAACTATACGGTTTTATGGGTCATGTACATGTGATCCCTTTCGATGAAACCCGGTCGAACTCCCTCTCCTTTAATGAACCTATTTACTACAACCGTCATTTGGTTGATTCAATGAAGCAGATCCCCCACGTAAGCGCCGTTTACCCTTTTGCAGACCGGCCGGTTATTGTGCAGGCGCATGGCGGCATGGAGGGTTTAAGGCTCAAGGGTGTTCAGAAAGATTATCACTTCCTCAGTGGCATCACAACTACCGGTGCCAGTATTGATTACGCCGACACCTCCTACTCCAAACAAATTCTGCTCTCACAAACCACCGCCGACCGCCTGAACATAAATATAGGCGATACCGTACAACTCAATTTCATTGAGGCCGGTGTGCCACGGATCCGCCGGGTAAAAGTATCCGGACTGTACCATAGCGGCATGGAAGAGGTAGATAAATACTTTGGCATCTGCGACATCAGATTGCTACAGCGCATCAACAACTGGCCGGCAGATAGCATCAACGGTTTCCAGCTCGACCTCACCAGCGAGCATTATGCCGACTCTGTGGCAGACTTCATTCACTACAACCTCATCAAAGCACCACTAGAAGCATATACTACCCGCGACAACTATGCATCCATTTTCGACTGGCTGGAATTGCAGGGTATGAACAGTACCATTCTGCTAACTATTATGGCAATAGTGGCGATCATTAACATGGGCGCTGTGCTGGTTATACTCATGGTCGACCGGGCCAGAATGATAGGCCTGCTCAAAGCACTGGGTATGCCTTTCCAGAGTACCCGCAATATTTTCCTCGGTATCGCTGCATTGATCGGCACAGCCGGTATCCTGTTCGGCAACTTCATTGGTTTGGGCTTGTGTTGGCTGCAAGTGCATTTCGGTTTCATAAAGTTACCTGAGGATATTTATTACATGAAGTATGCACCTATAAGAATCGAATGGTGGCAGGTAGCGGCAATAGATTGTGTTACGCTGGGGTTGTGCGTATTTTGCATGTGGCTGCCCGCTTTGTATATTCGCAGTATACAACCCGCAAAGGTGCTGCAGTTTAAGTAACAAGGAAAACAAAAGAACAAAAAAAACGACTCAGGATATACTTACGACTAATTACTATGTACTAATTACTATGTACTAATTGCGACTTATGACTAAAAAGAACCGGTATATCGACATCTGTAAAAAGCACAAGGGCATACCGCTGTTCATGCAGCCCTGGTGGCTCGATGCCGTTTGTACCGAGTGGGATGCTGCTGTAGCCACTAAGGGCGATCTGGTTACAGGTATATGGCCATACCCTGTAGAGCATAAAATGGGTGTGAATATGCTGCGCACTCCCCTGCTTACTCCCTACCTGGGCCCTCATGTTTTTTACCCCGACGACCTGAAAGAAAGCAAACTCGACAGTCATGAGCACGATACCATTGCCGACCTCATGAAACAACTGCCTACATTCAAAGTGTGGCACCTGGCAGTTGAGCCAGGTATAAAGCAGGTAGGACTGTTCAAAAAATATGGCCTCCGTCCTCAGGTGCAGCAAACCTTCACGCTGGCACTGAATAAGGACGAATCAGTTCTACTGTCCGACATGAAGGACACCATGCGCCGCAATCTCAAGCAGACTGCTGGCGAGATTACCATCACTGAATCAACCGCTGCATTACCTGAACTGTTTGCGTTTCATAAACAGACCCTTTCAAAAAAAGGTAATGAAATACCCTATACCCTTGCCGATCTGGAACGCATCATGCAGGCTTGTACTGCAAATAATGCTGCGCGCCTTTGGGTAGCCAAAAACGGCAAAACCACTGAAGCTATAATTTGGCAGGTTTTCGACGACCATTGCAGTTACTACTTTATGGGCGGACAAAACCCCGAAGCCAGCGGCTATAAATCAATGTCGTTACTTTTATGGCATGCCATGAAAGAGGCCAAAAAAATGGGACACCACACCTTCGACCTCGAAGGCAGTATGGATGAAGGCGTAGAGCGCTTCTTCCGCAACTTCGGCGGACAAAGAAATCTCTACATCGTGCTCTACAAAAACGACTCCCTCCTCTGGAAAATGAAAAAGATGATGTTGGGGTGAGTTGAATCACAAAAATTGCTTTTACTACGTTCGCTTTTCCACTACCTTTGAATCGCAATGATGCAATTGTTTTTTAATCTTACCCTGGCATTTAGGGCCATACGTACCAACCGCCTGCGGTCGGTGCTTACCATTGTTATCATTGCATTGGGTATAACTGCACTGGTAGGCATTCTTACTTCTATAGAGGTAATGAAAGCTGGGGTCAGCTCTAATTTCAGCAGTCTGGGTGCCAACTCATTCCAGGTCACCAGCGATATTATTAAAAGAAAAAAAGCAGGCAAGGGCGTTCATCTAAGTGTTTCCGAGGGTAAGGATATCACTTTCGATGAAGCGAAGGCGTTCAAGGAGCGGTTTACCTATCCTGCCACAATTGGTATTTCGTTTACCGGCAATTCGGTATCCACGGTGCAGTTCCGGTCAGAAAAAACCAACCCCAATATCCGTGTCTCAGGCGTAGAAGAAACCTACCTCACCGTATCTGATACCAAACTCACCTACGGGCGCAATTTCTCAGCTTCCGAGATGCAGTCAGGCTCCCCTGTTTGTATTCTGGGGTCGGCGGTTGCACAAAAGCTGTTTAAGAAAAAGCAAAGCCAGGGCATCAACGAGGTAATATCTGTGGGCAACACCAAGTGCCGCGTTATCGGCATCATGGAATCCAAAGGCGGCAGTATGATGATGAATGCCGACAATGTGGTGCTGATGCCAATAGATCTGGCTCGGGCGGTTTATGGTGGCAACAACGGCTACTTGCTTACCGTACTGGTACACGATGTAAAGATGAAAGACATAGCCGTCGAAGAATCAGAGGGGCTGTTTAGAACCATAAGAAAAGTACCCCTGGGTTCTGAGAACAACTTTACCATTACCCAAAACAACGAAGTCATCAGCGTTCTGCTCGATGTTACCCGCTATATCCGCTGGGCAGCTGTTATAATTGGTATCATTACCCTGCTGGGGTCGGTTATTGGGCTTATGAATATTATGCTGGTATCTGTAGCCGAGCGCACCAGAGAGATTGGCGTGAGCAAGGCTTTGGGTGCGCGCTCCTCTACCATCAAACGGCAGTTCCTTACCGAGTCGGTAATGATCAGCCTTATGGGTGGCGGCGTTGGTGTTATCATGGGCATGCTGGTGGGCAATATTGTAGGCCTGTTCTTCAAAACGGGCTTTGTTGTTCCGTGGGTCTGGATCATTATGGGGGTGAGCGTTTGCGGCATAGTAGGTGTTATCTCCGGTATCTACCCCGCCATAAAAGCTTCCAAGCTCGATCCTATCGTAGCGCTGCGCTACGAGTAGTTCAGAGGTTAGCACGGTTTTTGTATTCCTGTTACCAGATTGTGGTAAGTAGAGTAAAGGCATAATTAATTATATGCCGTACTTATGTACACTGTAGGAAAATAGGATGAAAAAATATATCTTTACAGCTTATTAACAACATGATATTTAATGATACCCGTTTTTTGCGGGTATTATTTATCTGTTAATGTTGATAGATATAGCTATTCTGTTTACCCGCTTTTGTAATTCATACTTGATAAAACATTATTTTTGGCAACTAATATCAAAAAATGGGGTTAAAGAACAACTTTATTGCTTTTTTACTTTCGTTTTTTTTGCTATGTGAAATACTTCCGTTCACCTCATCAGCACAATGGGGTTCGTTTTATTTAAGCGCCGGATACAATAAGTCGTGGTACAGCAAAAGCAGCATCCGTATAGAGCAGGGCGAGATAGGTAACAGCTACTCCATGACCGGTGTGAAGGGGAATAACAAAACCAACACTGCCATTTCTGCAACACAACTCAACTACAGACTAGGCTACTTTTTCGATGACCGCCAGACAATTGCCCTTGAAGTGAGCTTCGATCCTTTTAACTACGCCATAGCCGACAACCAGTTGGTGAAGATAAAAGGCACTTACAACAATACTATCGGTGTCAACAGCACATTGCTCATGTCATCCGCAACTGGCTCTTACTACCATTTTAGTGGAGCCAATCTGTTCATGATGAGCTTTGTTAAGCGCTACCAGATCTTTAAGAACAATGCCAAAAGCGTTCGCGTAGACATTCTGGGCAAAGCAGGTGTTGGGCCCGCGTTGCCGCATTTCACCAGCAGTATTCCTGTAAACCCTGTTGATAATCCGCAGTTTAAATGGAGCGGCTGGACGCTCGGCGGCGAAATGGCCATCAGAACTACTTTGTACCGTTATGGATTTGTAGAGATCGCCGGCAAATACAACTACGCCGCTTTCAGTGGCCTGAAAATATATAACGGCACCGCCGATCAAAACCTGAATATCTATTCGGTTGTAGGTAGTATTGGTGTGGCATTGCCTACTACTAAGTACAACACACTGTTTTATAAAGAACGTAAGATTGTTACTATGCTTCCGTTCTATCAGCACAAAGACGAGATAGGCCGCAAGATCAGGAAGAAGAAGATCAAGACGGGATCTGGAGAAGATTCACTGGTTACTAACGGCATAGGCGAGGTGCCCGAGTTCATGGATATTGTTGAAAAACAATACAGAAAAGACCATCCGTTCAATATTTTATCAGAAGACAGTATTAATAACAATGTGTTTATAACGCTCGACAGCGCCGGTAATTTCGTAAGCGGAGACAGTACACTGATCGTAGTTGATACCAATGCCGGCAAGCCCGCCCCAGAGCACCTGAGCAAGCGCGAATTGCGGAAGAAGAAAAAAGCCGAAAAGAAAGAAAAGGAAAAGAAGGCACTGGAAGGACCAAAGACTGAAACACCTGTAGATTCCAATGCAATGGCTCCATTGGTTAATCCCGATGAACCCAAAGCACCTGAAACAAAAGAGCCCGAAATAAAGGCTCCCGATCAGCCACAGCCTGAGGTTAAACAACCGGATGCTCCCGCCGAAAAGAAAGAACCAGAGGTAAAGCCTGAAGAACCAAAGGCGCCTGAAATGTCGAAGAAAGAAAAACGGCGTAAGGAAAAAGAAGAAAAGAGAGAGGCAAAACGTAAGGCAAAAGACGAAAAACCGGCACCGGAACAACCGGAAAACAAAGACAAGCCCGAAACACCGCCTGCTGAGAAAACCGAGACTCCTCCCGAAAAAACGGAGACACCCGAGAAGAAATAAGGCTCAGCTTTAATTCAGCCCTCGAACCCTGTATCTTCTTTCAGATCGCGACCATCGGCGGCAGAGGTAGCGAGTATGTCACAGCGGTTATTCCATTGATTATCGGCATGACCCTTTACCCATACAAACTTGATTTTGTGCTTCTTGTGTAGCTGCAGGTACAGTGCCCACAGATCGGCATTTTTCTTGCCTTTGTAGCCTGTTCTCGCCCAGTTGAACACCCACCTTTTTTCAACGGAGTTTACTACATAAGCCGAGTCGCTGTAGATAGTTATGTCAAGCCCGTCGCGCTTCAAAAGCTTAAGAGCCTCAATGGCCGCCACAAGCTCCATACGGTTATTGGTAGTATGTTTAAATCCGCCCGATATCTCTTTGATCGTGTTGCCCCAATGCAGCACAGCACCATAGCCACCCGGCCCCGGATTGCCTCTTGCAGCACCATCGGTATATATCACAAGCTGAGACATATGCTAAGTTAAAAAGTAAAATTAAAAAGTAAAATCCACGTTTATGGAAGCGTCGGGTGTTATTCCCATTTAAAAGTTTTCACTGCTATGGCGTATACAACCACACCCCATACCAGCAGCGCAAATATATCGGTCTTCACCTCCCATAACCCTGCTCCGTCAAACGATATCTTACGAAAAGCATCGTTTAAGTAAGACAGCGGCAGCGCACGGCAAAAAGGCTGTATCCATTTAGGGAATACGTCTATAGAAAAGAAGGTACCCGCCAACAGCATCTGCGGCATCACTATCAGGTTCGAGAATACCGGAATGGACGCATCACTCTTGGTTACACCGCTGATAATAAATCCGAAGCCCATAAATATCATAATAGAAAGCGCACTCACTAAAAACATATCCATGAACGTGGCAAACCCATTGTTCAGTGTAAAACCGAATGCAAAATAACCTACACCTATTATCACAATCACACTCATCAACTGAAACACCATGCGAGCCACTGCTTCACTTATTACAATTATCTCCTTGCGCACCGGAGTAGCGAAGAAACGCTTCAATACCAATGTCTGCCTGAGGTTGTAGAAAACAAAAGCAGTTCCAAAAACAGCCGAGGCCAGCAAAGAAAAACTCAACTGACCAGGCAATATAAAATCAATGGTCTTGTATTCCCGCACCTTAGATTCATGTATGTTCACCTCTACCAGTTCTGCAACACGTTTTCTTACTTCTGGGTCTTGCCGGGTAATGATCTCAGTTAGAATATTTTTCAGTTGCCCTGCCTTATCTCGTTCTGAAGAGGCAGCATTTATCAAAATATTATACTCAGGTTTGACTCCGTCAGGCTGTTTGTGAATATCAATTGTAGCAACAATATCACCGTCTTTCAGCATTCTTTTGATCTCTGTGGTATCTTTTGCTACCCATTTTAGCGCAGGCTCACGGTGCAGTATCGCATAGAGGCTGCTCGTGGTATCGCATCCCGGCGCATTGGCTACCCTGATGCTGAAACCTGAGCCATTACCCATAGTACCAAATACCAGTATAAACACAAGCGGGAACGCAAATGCAAAAAATATCGCAGAGGGTGTTTTAAAAATGGCTTGCAGGCTTGCCGTTACCAGGGCTCGCATTGCTCGTACATTGCTGTATTTTGTCATAGTTTTGTCATTGACACAAAGGTAACTAAGTAACCAGAATTTAACTCGTCTATTATTTACGAATTGATTCAGAAGTCAAGTTAGTGCGTTTCTTAAAAATAATTCAATTGCTTTTGACCTAAGGATCATTCTGTGAATCCCGATGTTACTTGTTCAACAGTATTTTAAGATAAAACGAAGGCTTGCTCAACTGCGCCCTCAGGTCCATATCAGTAAACATACTGCTGATAGTATTGCGCAACGACTCACTTTTGTAGGCCTTGTTCACCACCAGATTGAATAAACGGGGATAGTTACACAGCTTTTGCAGTATGGTACTGATCCTGAACTCATCACCCAGTCGTTTATACAGTACATCGTCATATGCACTGCTAAAAAAAGAGCCCGAGTAATCACCTTTTTCAACCGCATCCTTAATGGCTGCGGCAGCCAGCATACCGCTGTACAAAGCATTTCCTATTCCCTCACCGCTAAACGGATCAACCAAACTGGCAGCATCACCCACCAATACAAAGTTTTCGCCCGACATGGGCTGCCTGTGCATAGCCAATGGCAAACCCCAACCCTGAATACTACCCACCAACCGGGCATTCGCAAACCGCGGCGCGATCTGCGGGTTATTTGTGATAGCATCCAACATCTGCTGACGCAGATTTATTTTCTTTTCGCGTATACGCTCCGAAAGCACCCCCACTCCAACATTTACCTGCCCGTTGGGCAGAGGGAATATCCAAAGATATCCCGGCAATACTTCCTTTAGAAAATGGAGTTCAATAAAATTCTCGTGGTGCATGCCCGTAACACCCTCGTAATAGGCCCGCAAACCAATCGCCGATGTTTTTGCTGTGGTATGTTCGCTCAGGAACTTTTTCCTGACCATGCTTTTGTCACCATCTGCTCCGATAATAATAGGCGCATTGATGGAATATTCTACATTGTTATGCAGCATATGCACTACCACCTTGTCACCTTTTTTATCAATATCTGTAACAGTTGCTCCCTGATAAACAGATGCATATGGAGAGGCGATCTTACTGAATAAAAAATTATCAAACACCATCCGCGACACCGTAAATCCTGGCGCCTTGGTGGTAGCTGTGCGGTTGGTAGTAAACGGAATATCCAGTGGCTTGCCGTTGGGCGCTATAAAAGTAATACCCCACGATGGCATAAACGTTTGTGCATCATTGAGTATTTCACTAAGCCATTCCTGGTTCGCCCTGTTGATCACCAACGCTGTCTTTCCGCTGCAGGCATCGCCACAAACTTTATCACGCGGAAAGGTTTCTTTATCAATGATTACGTGGGGAATTCCGTATTTGGATAGAAAAAAAGAGGAGCCTGCACCCGCCGGGCCGGCTCCTATAATGATCACTGAAGTTTCGAGTTGTTTACCGCTCATACTGACTCCTCAAATATAGCGGTATTTTGCTGTTATTGCGGCATCAATCCTGCCGTTTTAGCAGAACCAAAGCACCCAACACTGTTACACATGCTCAAGCCGGTAACGGTCATTTTTCACCGCTCTGTAAATCAAAGAAACGGAAGATGCCATTAATGCAGCAGCAATAGCCATGTACGAAAATTCAAACATCACTAGTTTTGAAAAGTAGGCCATTGTAAAAGCAAATGCTGCAACGAAGAGTAATGCTCCTGCAAATGTGAAACTAAAAACGTTGTTGTGCTGATTTGTGTTGTTTTCCATAGCGTCTCATTTTTTATTGGTACAAAAATATCGTGCCAACTGTTAGACAAAAATTAAAAATCGGTGAGTGGAATTGTTTTAACGGTAAACACCATCCACTGCATAGATTAAACGCCGAAAGCCGCTGCAGTATTGCATCAGGCTGTTAAAAAAACGTGAAGATTAAAAATATCAGATTGTATCGGAGGAAGAATTGGGCGTCGTGTCTACTCTTTTTGAGTGGCCAAAACCTATATATAGATACAGGTACATCATGCGCGAAAGCCGCATCAGATAAGGTTGTGCCAGCAACACAATTGCTGTGCTGATAACCAGGTAATAGAAAATACTGTTAGCGCCCCCCAATACCCCTGGCTCATCTTTGTACGACAATCCGAATACTGGCCAATACCACAAGAGGTTAAGAAAAAACAAGATCATGGTGAGTGCATAATTAATTCCGCCTCCATTATTTTTTTCTGATTTCAGTCGCTCACCACACACCTCGCATTCATCTTTCAAAACAACCAGTTTTTCAAGCGGGAACATACTTTTGTTAACAAACACATTACTCTTCCTGCAGCTAGGGCATTTCATTGTAAACATTGCAGTGAGCGCGAATGGCTTTTTGTTCTCTGAAGACATAAAGGTAAAATTAGCAGATTTTTCAGGAAAATAATGCCCTCACGATCAGGTTTTCCTTGGCTTTTTCTTAGCCGCCGGAAAAAGTACATTGTTGAGTATCAGCCGGTAACCCGGAGAACTGGGATGCAGGTCCAGGTCAGTTGGCGGATCATAGATCATGTGCTGATAGTCTTCCGGATCGTGGCCACCATAGAATGTCCATGTGCCTTTACCATACTCCCCATGAATATAGCGCGCCTCATTGGCCAGTTTAAAATCGCCCATTACCAGTACGCCCGACTTAAGAACTTCTTTACGGAACGAAGTGGTCTGCCCCATAAATCCTTTAATGGTAGTGGTGTGGTTTTGCGTGAGCATAGATGGCACCGGATCAAACTTGGCCGAAAAAGTAAAAAGTGTGAAATAATCCACTCGCATATCCACTCTGCGGAAGTTTGTGTTATCGATATTGGAGTATTCGTACTCAACAGGGTTTGTCACTAACCTGAAGTCTTTAAAAGCAAATGTGTTGGCGTATTCTAATTTAGACTGCGCATTCGGATCCATCGCATCCCCATCAAATGGCACATCACAGATATCAACACCTTCTGCCGAAAGCGCAATATCATAACTGTCTGTAGCAGAGCACATGGCGAACATATAACCACCGCCTGCAACAAAATCCTTGATCTTTTTTGCAATAGCAAGTTTTAACTGAGATACCTTTTTGAAACCGTGCTTTGCAGCCATCGCCTCTGCCGACTTCTGGTCATTCTGGTACCACGCAGCCAGCCTGTATTGGCCCCAAAACTTACCATACTGGCCGGTAAAGTCTTCGTGGTGCAGGTGCAACCAGTCGTACTTGGCAAGTGCATCGGCCAGCAATTCATCATCATAAATTTTATCAAACGGAATCTCTGCGTAGGTAAGCACCATTGTCACCGCATCATCCCATGGCTCCTTGTTAGGTGGTGTATATACCGCAATCCTCGGAGCCTTTTCCAGTTTTATAATATCACCGTTAAAATCCGGATTGGCAATTTCATTGAGTATCCCGCCATACTGACCATCGCCTATAACCTCATAGCTTACGCCCCTAAGTTTGCAAAGGCGCACCATAGTCTCAGTATATTCCATGCAAAAACTGCCTCCCTTGTAATTCAGCAGCCAATCTACAGTGATATTCAGCTTAAGTGCAGCATAGGCAACACCATAGGCTTTCAGATGGTTGCGCTGACCATCTGCATCCATCGGAATGAACAGCTTATTAGCAAAGCCACTGGTTTGAACAATAAACGAAGCAAAAATAAAAAGCAATAAAAACCTTGATCTCATAGCCACCATCCTGATAATAAAAACGGAAGATACCTATTTTTCAAATAGTCTTATTTATGGGAAAGTGAATGGAAGGTTAAAAAACGAATGTTGTTTGTATGTATAGCCCCAAACAGAATATTAAGAAACAACCGTTAATAACCAATCTATCGGATATTATCCGACTTTATTATTTTTACAAAATACAGTTTCTATCAAGGCGGCATATTGCCCGCATTCAACAGAAAGTCAATTATGGAATATCCGAACAAAAAAGAACTTATTAGCAAAATTACCACTTTCATTAATGATATTGGGCTGGTATGCGTGGAAGGCGAAATACCTGAAGACACCTTTCTGCCGGGCATGCACATAGAAAATGGTTGCATAACTTACAATTATGACCTAGTAAAACATCCGGGCGATCTGATACATGAGGCCGGTCACCTTGCTGTCATAATACCTGATGAAAGAAAAGTGGCAGGGCCAGATAACATAAGCGGCAGTATGGACCCTGGTGGTGCAGAAATGGGCGCAATCGCATGGTCGTGGGCAGCGTTGAAGCACTTACAGCTGCCTGCCGAAGTGCTTTTCCACGAAGAAGGATACAAAGACGGCTCGGCAAACCTAATTGAAAATTTCAGCGAAGGACACTATCTGGGCGTACCGCTGCTACAGTGGATGGGACTCACTAAAGAGCCCAAAATTGGCATAGAAGCAGACGAATTCACGTATCCGGCAATGAAAAAATGGCTAAGATGCGACAATTGAACAATTAGACAATTCGGCGCTTAACCATAACTCTTTTAAAGGAGCTTTAGGCTATGACCACAAATGGTCTGGGATCGGCTTTAAGGAAAAGCCACACCACATGCATTCACTTGAACATCAAAGCTCTAGGCATCATTTTGCAAATAAATTCTTATCTTTCTCTGTCAAAATAAGGATGTTATGAGTACGTTGAGCCAGCTTGCAGAATCTTTGATAGGATCGGAAATCGTAAAACTAGGTAATGAGATCAGCAAGAGAGTACGCGAGGGAGAAAAAATTTATAACTTCACAATAGGCGATTTTGATCCCGGAATTTTCCCGATACCCACAGAACTGGAAGAGGAAATAATACAGTGTTATAAAGCGCATTATACAAATTACCCACCTGCCGATGGCCTGCCGGAATTAAGGACTGCCATTTCTGATTTCATACAGGACCATGCTAAAGTACATTACCTGCCCAACGAAATTCAGGTAGCATCAGGCGGGCGCCCATTGATATATGCTACGTTTAAGGCTATTGTTGACAAAGATGATAGGGTGATCTATGCAGTGCCTTCGTGGAACAACAACCACTATACGGCAATGAACCATGGCGTTCACTGTACCATTGATGCCCACCCCGAAAATAATTTCATGCCTACAGTTGCAGATATTCAGCCACACATAGCTGGCGCGGCACTGGTTTGTATCTGCACACCGCAGAATCCAACCGGCACCACCATGTCGAAAGAAACGCTGGAAGGCATATGTAACCTGATACTGGAAGAAAATAAAAAGCGCACCGGAACAACGAAGAAATTATACCTGATGTTTGACCAGATGTATGCGTTACTTACATATAACGACACCGTACATTACAACCCTGTGGCACTGCGCCCGGCAATGAAGGACTATACTATTTTCATAGACGGTATCTCCAAATCCTTTGCCGCAACCGGAGTGCGGGTAGGCTGGTCAATGGGGCCTGCAAATGTGATGGGAAAAATGAGAGCACTGCTCAGCCACATTGGGGCATGGGCACCCATGGCAGAGCAAAAAGCAACTGCTAATTTCCTGGTGCAGAAAGAAGCTGTTTCAAAGCATTTGCTCAATTTCAAAAGCGAGCTGAAAGTCCGTCTGGAGGATATTTACAAAGGCTTGGTGATCCTCAACAAGAAGGGGCTCCCCGTTGAGTCAATAGTACCGCAGGCTGCTATGTATCTGACCATTAAACTGGATCTGGTAGGTAAGAAAACTGCGGGTGGAGTAACGCTTAAAAATCAGGTAGAGGTCACGGAGTACATTCTGGATAAAGCTAAGCTGGCTATTGTACCGTTTTATGCGTTTGGTGCCGGATTCCATTCGCCCTGGTACAGGCTGAGTGTGGGTACCTGCGTAAAATCCGAGATACCGGAGATGCTTGCCCTGCTGGAGAAAGCGCTCAGCGAGTTGGTTTAAGATTTTATTTACATATCCTGGTGTAAATTTGGGTACAAATAATTAAGCCAGCTTGAAAATATTCCCTCTATTATTGGTTTTTTTCTTTCCTTTTTTGTGTACGGCACAGGAGAGCACAAATGTATTTGGGGTTAGTTTAAAAGGGAAAGTGAGGTATATTGATGAGGACTTTGTTCATTACGATCTTTTAACTAAAGATGTTAGTCGTAGTGAACACAGATTTTTATTTGATGAACGGGGCAAACCTGTTTTTTACGGTAATGGCAACATTGAGCATGAATGGGAATATGACAGTGCTGGCAACCTCATGAAAGAGTTTTATATAGGCCATGGACAAGGTGGCTGTCATCCGCCTCGTGATGAAGGCTGTACGTTTTATATATATGATAGTAAAAACAGGAAAGTGGAAGAGTGGAGGAATAATACTGGAGGAATAAGGGGTGGGCCTATGTGAACAACGTATCACTACGACAGTAAAGGCAGACTTGCGGAGGTGAATACCCGTTCTTTTATTGGCCTGTTCCCGGCTTGTAATGGAAAAGAACCTGTATTATTGGGTGGACCCCGGTGGCGCTATCAGAAATGTGAAATTTACAGCCACGATACAGCGGGGAATGTAATAGAAGAGCAGCATTATGATTGTTATAATGGAGAATCCTATGTGCTTTCGCTGTGTACACATTATAAATATGAGGAGGGTAGAAAGGTACAGGAGGAAAGGAGTATGACCCCATTTAAAGGTACTTCGCTCTCAACATGGAAATATGACCTGAGAGGTAACAAAATTGAGGAGTGTTTGCCGGGCAATTTTCCAGAAAAATACAAGTATAATGAGCATTCAGATTTGGTGGAGGTGATCGCTTTTAAGCCTGAAGGTGGCATTTATAATAAGACAATATTTTTTTATGATGGGCATGATAAAGATGGTATTTCGCTGCTCAAGAAAGAGGAAACGACAACATACGGGCCTGTTGGAAATATTGAATTTGTGTCAAGCGCTCATTATGAAGATTATGACAAGCTGGGTAACTGGAACAAAAAATCTTTTTTTTACAATGATCAACTTGTACGAGTGGAAAAAAGAATAATAGCTTATTATTAAATACTGAAAGCAAAATGAAAATATCGCTTACGTCACTTTTACTTTTAGCCGGCACTATCTGCCTTTTCGCGCAAACAACCGGCACTCATAACCATTTCAAAAACGACCTGAAACGCCAGAAACTAAAAGGCAACATAACTACGGTCACAGAAACCGAATACAATGCTGCAGGCGACAGCATGAAACTCAAAGCAGTTTCTAAGTTCAACGAAAAAGGGAATATGAAAGAGTTTGTCACCTATTCGCCAACTGGTGCCATACTTTCACGCACCACATTCTCTTACAACGACAGCGATAAACTGGTGGAAGAACTGAGGTACAAGGCCGATGGCACACTGAATGTAAAGACCACCTGCCGCTACGACGAAAAGGGCAACATAATTGAAGAGTACAATTATGACTTCAACGGCACTTTGTTTATGAAGGTATTGTCGAAGTACGATGGCAAGGGCAACCGTATAGTAAAAGACAGCTACAATTCGTTTGGAGCTCTTTTTCTGAAATGCAATTCCAAATTTGATGAGTATGGCAACGAGATAACCAGCAAAGAATACGATTCGCACAAAAGCCTGAAGTTCGCCACTACGTTTGATTACGACAATACCGACAAAAACGGCAACTGGCTGAAACGAACTACATATAAAAATGACCAACCGGTTGCCATAACCGTACGGGAGATACAATAAGTTTCAAAGGCTGCAGCCAACCTATCTGTTGCCGTACGCCAGAGTATGTATTATTCCGGGCAAAACCATGTATTCGTTACTTTATCTTATCTTTACTCAAATACATAAGTAAAACAGACTGGTTTGGATTTTATAGATTTTGGGTTTGATGACGATTTGATGGATGGCATTGATGCCATGGGATACCGCACCGCTACACCTGTACAAGAACAGGTAATACCCCACATAATAGCCGGTAGAGACATTATAGCTGCAGCGCAGACCGGCACCGGTAAAACAGCGGCTTTTCTTTTGCCGGTGATCCACCGTCTGCTCTCTGAGCACCACGACTCGCACAACATTAATGCGATGATCATTGTGCCTACGCGCGAACTGGCTGTGCAGATATCGCAAACGCTGGAAGGCATCTCCTATTACACCGATGTGAGCTTTATAGAAGTGTATGGCGGCACAGGTGGCGCCTCGTTCGCTGCCGAAAAGAAAGCACTCACCTCAGGCGTAGATATCGTTATCTGCACACCTGGTCGTATGATATCTCACCTGAACATGGGCTATGTGAAGATGGACGCACTCAGGTATTTGATACTTGATGAGGCCGATCGCATGCTGGATATGGGATTTTATGAAGACATCATCAAGATCATTTCCTATATGCCCAAGCAGCGGCAGAACCTGTTGTTTTCGGCTACCATGCCGCCGGGTATACGCAAACTAGCCAATACTATTTTACATAACCCCGCCGAAATAAATATTGCCATATCAAAACCACCTGAGCAGATCGTGCAGGAAATGTTCCTGGTATACGATGCTCAGAAAATACCATTGGTAAAATGGGTGCTGCAGCAGAAAGAATTCGGCAGTGTGCTGGTTTTCTGCTCCAGTAAACAAAGTGTGAAACAGTTATGCGAGGAGTTAAAGAGAGCCAAATTCCCTGTGGGACAGATACAAAGCGATCTGGAACAGGAACAAAGAGAGCAGGTACTGCTGGATTTCAGAAGTAAGAAACTGAAGATCCTGGTGGCTACAGATATCCTAAGCCGGGGGATAGATATAGAGGATATAGACCTCGTTATCAATTTCGATGTACCGCACGATGGCGAAGACTATATCCACAGAATAGGCCGAACAGCCCGCGCCGCCAGCAAAGGAACTGCCTATACGTTTGTTGTACCCAAAGAACTGTACAAGTTCGACAAAATAGAGCAGCTGATAGGTAGGCAGGTGACCAGGCAGGCAGTACCCGAGCAATTTGGTAAGGCACCATCGCCCGAAGAGGGCGCCACCAAGCCAGCGGGCAAAAAGAAATACAATAAATTTAAACGGAAAAAGCCTTAAATAATAAACATTTATAATGCCCATAACTTTGGCGTTAATAAGTGATCATCTTTCTCAGTAAGCAGCTTATAAATGATGATCATTTTGCTTCGACGCCGATCTTTCTGCATTTTGGGTGAAAAAGGGGCATATATCCAATAAAATAGTTAACGATAAAGCTCAGTTTTTGCGAGTGTTAGCAAAAAAAAGCCGTTTCGGTAAAATAATCCTTTACCATTCTCCCAAAAAGTATATTTTTGCACCATAAAATTTAAACGGATCATTCTATGTCTGAAATTGCAAATCGAGTTAAGAAAATTATCGTGGACAAATTAGGTGTTGACGAATCAGAGGTTACTCCGGAAGCCAGCTTTACAAATGACCTTGGCGCCGACTCGTTGGACACAGTTGAATTAATCATGGAATTCGAAAAAGAATTCAACATCTCTATTCCTGATGAGCAGGCTGAAACCATCACTACGGTTGGCCAGGCTATTTCCTATCTGGAAGAACATGTAAAGTAATTTACTCAAAATCTGTAACTGAAAATCGTTAAATGAACATTACGTTAAAACGTGTTGTCGTTACGGGCCTTGGTGCCGTAACGCCATTGGGCAAAACTGTTCCCGAATACTGGGAAGGCTTGATTAATGGCGTTTCAGGTGCTGATTTTGTTAAACAGTTTGATGTTACAAAGTTCAAAACAAAATTTGCTTGCGAACTGAAGGACTTCAATCCTGAAAACTATTTCGATAGAAAAGAAGCCCGCAAACTTGACCGCTTTTCTCAGATAGCTCTAGTGGCTGCTGACGAAGCGGTTAAGTCTGCAAGGCTTACTGACGAAGGAATAGACCACGACAGGGTTGGCGTTATTTGGGGATCGGGCATCGGAGGGATGATCACTTTCATCGAAGAGATGAAGAATTATAACTCCGGAGATGGAACCCCCAGGTTTAATCCTTTCTTCATTCCTAAACTCATATTAGATATAGCCGGTGGTCATATCTCTATGAAATACGGATTCAGAGGACCAAACTTTTCCTGTGTAAGTGCTTGTGCTTCTTCTACCAATGCCATCATCGACGCATTAAACTACATCCGCCTCGGTAAGGCCGATGCATTTGTGTGCGGTGGCTCAGAAGCAGTTGTTACAGAAGCAGGTATTGGTGGTTTCAACGCAATGAAAGCTCTTTCTGAAAGAAACGATGACCCGCAAACTGCCAGCCGTCCGTTCGATTTAAATCGCGACGGATTTGTACTGGGAGAAGGTGCAGGTGCTATAGTTCTGGAAGAATACGAACATGCCAAGCGCAGAGGAGCAAATATCATTGCAGAAGTGGCCGGCGGCGGACTGAGTGCCGATGCTTACCACCTCACAGCACCCCATCCAGAGGGACTGGGTGCGTTTAATGTAATGAAAAATGCCCTTGCTGATGCTGGCCTGAAACCGGAAGACATTGACTACATCAATGTACACGGTACATCCACTCCTCTTGGCGACATCAGCGAAGTCACAGCGATACAGCGCGTATTTGGAGAACATGCTTACAATGTAAACATCAGTTCTACCAAATCTATGACTGGCCACCTGCTCGGTGCCGCTGGTGCTATAGAAGCGATCGCAGGTATAATGGCTACGGTACATGATATTATCCCACCAACCATAAATCACTTTACGGACGATCCTTCATTTGATCCCCGACTCAACTTCACTTTCGGTACTGCTCAGAAAAGAGTGGTGAATGCGGCTTTGAGTAACACATTTGGTTTTGGCGGGCATAATGCATCCGTTATATTTAAAAAGCCATCCGACTAGTTTTGCGGCGCCTGATCAATCGCATCTTAAACAAAAATTCGTCCGACAGGCAGTTACTACTGCAGCTAGAACACTTATTGGGATTCACTCCCGGTAATATGGTCTATTACCAGCTAGCATTCATGCACAGGTCAAAACCTGAAGATGCCAACAACAGCAATGAGCGTCTGGAGTTTTTGGGCGATGCCATACTGGGCGCGATCATAGCAGAATATCTGTTCAAGAAATATCCCTACCAGCCCGAAGGTTACCTGACTGAGCTGCGCTCACGCATAGTGCGCAGGGAGACGATGAACAATGTGGCTTTGCGCATGGGCCTCAATAAAATGGTGCAGTACAACCAAAACGACCGTGGCCTGAGCCGCAGCCATATCTTTGGCAATGCGCTGGAAGCCTTGATAGGCGCGGTTTACCTAGACCAGGGATTTATTAAGACCCGTAAGTTCATCCTCAACCAGATCATACGTGCCTACATAGATCTGGATACTATGGAGAGCACAGATACCAACTACAAAAACCAGCTGCTCAGTTGGGCACAGCGCCAGAGTTCAGTACTCACCTTCGATACCCTCGACGAAAAAATGGACGGCACCAGAAAAATGTTCACAGTAGGCATCATGATAGATGGTAACCTCGTTGCAGAAGGCACCGGCTTCAACAAAAAAGAAGCCGGCCAGGTAGCAGCACAAAATGCGCTGAAAGTGTTGAAGGTGAAAGAATAGGGTCACAAATTATACCGTCAGACCTAACCCCCACTATCTAAATTTCCAACAACGCCTTCAACGGGTCTTCGTGATGTTTCGCGAATAATTCAGTCTATTGAAGTTAGCTGTTTTTCAGATATTTTCCTTAAACTTGAATAAACAATCAGTCGTTTATGCTGACAAAGAAAGAGGTGATGCAATCAATTAAACTGCTACCCGAAAAATTTAATGCGGAAACAGCGATTGAGAAAATTGTATTTCTTGAAAAAGTACGATTAGGTATAGCACAGTCAGACGCGGGGCTTGTTGCTTCAAAAGAAGAAGCAAAGAAACGCCTAAAGAAATGGTTAAAGTAGCCTGAGCCCCTTACCTACAGCTCCAACAACGCCTTCACCGGATCCTTTCCTATCAGTAATAATTCAGGGTTTTCCAGCAGTTCTTTTACACGTACCAGAAATCCAACCGACTCACGTCCGTCTATTACACGGTGGTCGTAGCTGAGTGCCACATACATCATGGGGCGTATTTCCACTTTCCCGTTGATGGCCATTGGCCTGTCCTGGATCTTGTGCATACCCAGTATTGCCGACTGTGGGATATTGAGAATAGGCGTAGACATCAGAGAGCCAAACACACCTCCATTGGTAATGGTAAAAGTGCCGCCGGTCATTTCGTCCGGGGTCAGTTTGTTTTCCCGCGCCTTGGTTGCCAGTTCCACAACCTTCTTCTCCACATCGGCCATAGACAGGCTCTCTGCATTACGGATAATGGGTACTACAAGCCCCTTGGGTGCAGAAACCGCAATCGAAATATCGCAGTAATCGTGGAAGATCAGCGACTCACCATCTACATACGCATTAACTGCAGGATACTCCGTTAACGCCATACAACATGCCTTAACAAAGAAAGACATAAAGCCCAGGTTCACACCGTGCGACTCCTTAAAAGTATCTTTATACTGTTTGCGTATCTCCATGATACGCGACATATCCACTTCATTAAACGTAGTGAGCATCGCAGTGCTGTTCTTAGCCTCTACCAGCCTGTGCGAAACTGTTTTGCGCAGATTGCTCATCTTTTCTTTTTTCACTTCACGGCTAAAAGCTTCATCACCACCCTTACGGCCCGGATGAGCTAATGCCTCCAGCACATCATGCTTCAATATTCTTCCTTTAGGTCCCGAACCCTTTACTTCGGTATGCTTCACTTGCTTGTCGGTCATTATTGCTGCGGCAACAGGGGTAGCCTTCAGTTCACTTTTGGGAGCGTCTTTAGTTGTTTCCTTTTTAGGTTCCGGTTGCGCAGTTGCTGCTTTTGCGGCAGACACTTCTTTTTCAGGAGTCCCCGCAGGCTTTGCAGCAGTTTCGTCTATCTTACACACAAGGTCACCAATATTGAGTGTGGTTCCTTCCTGAGCCACAATATTCAGCACACCCGCCTGCTCTGCATTCAGTTCAAACGTCGCCTTCTCCGACTCCAGTTCACACAAAACCTCGTCTCTGTTCACATAATCGCCTTCCTTTTTCAGCCATTTCACCAAACTCACTTCACTGATCGACTCACCAACCGTAGGCACCACAATATCTATCATGAAAATATATTTTTCTTATGGCCGCAAAATTACCAAAGTTATACGTGAAATGAGGCGATTGGTATTGAGATTTAATATATCAATCACATTATTTCCCAATGCCGGAGTGCATTATTTTCCAATATCTGATATGCGTGTATTACTACCCTGCCAACCAAATCCCAACACGGCAAAGCAATAACCCCACCACCACACTCGCACCGGTATATATGATTGCGGTCACCGTTTGTCCTTTTTGCATCAGGTTCACATTCTCCAGTGCGAACGTGGAAAACGTAGTGAACCCACCACAAAACCCTGTAGCCAGGATCAGCCACGTACCATCAGACATTTGCTGCTTACTCAAAAAACCAAACAGCAAACCAATAAGCAAACAACCCAAAACATTAATGAAAAACGTAGCCGTATAATTGATAGGACTAGCAAACAGCCTGCCAATGATCAGGCTTGCTCCATACCTGACCATACTGCCCGCCGCCCCACCGGCACCTACCAATAATAAGGATCGTAACATAGTTGAGAGTCGTAAGTTATGAGTCGTAAGTCTGCGAGGCACATCCCTACGGCGTACAAAATACAAATTTCCGCACAAACCCAATTCCCAATTACCAATTCCAAATTCCCAATCCCCAACTCCCAAATCCCCAACTCCAAATTCCCAAATCCCAAATTCTCAATTCCCAATTCCCAATTCCCAATCCCCCTACTTCCCAAACCTGTTCTTCAGCAAACTCAGCGCATCGTTCATACTTAGCTCTTTGGGTTCCTTCTCTTTGGGCTTGTTAAAATCCTTTTGTGGTTTAGCCGTCCTTGGCTGCTGCTTGTCTTTGCCTGCAGGCGGATCCTGTGCCTGCTTTATTGACAATGCTATGCGTTTGCGCGCTATATCTACCTCTGTAACCACAACCGTTACTTTCTGATTCAGTTTAAGCACCTCATTCGGGTCGGTAATATATTTATGCGCTATCTCCGACACGTGTACCAACCCATCCTGCTTTACACCGATATCAATGAATGCGCCAAACCTCGTAATGTTGGTTACTGAGCCCGGTACCACCATCCCTACTTTCACATCCTCAATTCCATAGATGGCGGCAAACTCAAAAGTCTGTACTTCACTACGTGGGTCAAGTCCGGGTTTCTTCAACTCGTTGATTATATCCTTCAGCGTCAGTTCACCGGTTTCGGGTGTGATGTATTTTTTCGGCTCCAGCTTCTTGATCAACTCATCATTGCCTATTAGTGTCTTCACATCAACACCAATATCTGTAGCCATTGCAGCAACTACCTTATACGCTTCAGGGTGCACAGCACTGGCATCCAGCGGATCATCCCCGTCCTTGATACGCAGGAACCCTGCACACTGTTCATATGCCTTGTTACCCAGCCGTGGCACTTTCATCAGCTGCCTCCTCGATGTGAACCTGCCCAGTTCATTTCTGTGTGCGATAATATTCTCAGCAATAGAAGGCCCTATACCACTCACATAACTCAGCAGATGCTTGCTGGCTGTGTTGAGATTTACACCTACCGTATTTACACAACTCACCACTGTCTGATCAAGGCGCTCCTTAAGCCTCACCTGATTTACATCGTGCTGATACTGCCCTACGCCAATACTCTTCGGATCTATTTTAACCAGTTCGGCCAGCGGGTCCATCAGCCTCCTCCCTATACTTACTGCACCACGTATAGTTATATCCTCATTCGGAAATTCCTCCCTTGCAGTTTCCGATGCCGAATAAATCGAGGCTCCGTCTTCGTTTACCAGAAATACAGGCAGACCCAGATTTAGTTTTTTCACGAACTGCTCCGTCTCCCGCCCTGCCGTGCCATCACCTACAGATATGGCCTGTATGTTGTGCTCCTTTACTAATGATCGTATTTTATGCTCGGCATCTATTAGCCTGCCAGGCTCGTGTATGTATATCAGCCCCGTCTTTATAAGTGCCCCCTGCTCGTCAAGGCATACCACCTTGCAGCCTGTGCGGTAACCCGGATCTATGGCCAGTATCCGCTTACTGCCCAATGGCGAACTCAACAGCAATTGCCTCAGATTCTCCGCAAATACATTGATCGCTTCTTCATCTGCCTTTGCCTTAAGTACCGCCCTGAATTCACTTTCCAGCCCCGGCAGTAGCAGCCTGCGCCACGAATCTTTGATCGCCTTTTTCACCTGTGCCGCAGCCTCGTTGTCTGCCTTGATGAACTGATCTTCTATCAACACCAATGCATCTTCTTCCACCGGCGAAATCGCCATACGCAGCATACCATCCATAAACCCACGCATGATAGCCAGCATACGGTGCGATGGTATCTTGGATATCGGCTCCGAAAAATCAAAGTAGTCTTTATACTTTATGCCTTCCTGTTCTTTATCAGCCAGCACCTTACTCTGCACCGTCGCCTGCTTTTCAAACAGATTACGGATGCGTGTGCGCACCTCTGCATGTTCATTCACCTGTTCGGCAATTATATCCCTGGCTCCCTGCAGTGCATCATCAGCAGATTTCACCTGCTCATTTACAAAGGCAGACGCTTCCTTACTTATATCAATATTGCGTTGCTCCAACAGCAGAATTGCGAGCGGCTCCAGTCCGTTTTCTCTGGCAGTTTGTGCCTTTGTTTTACGTTTAGGTTTGTAAGGTAGATACAGATCTTCCAGTCCGGCAATGGTTGTTGCTGCGTTTATTTTCGCCTGCAGTTCTTCGGTCATCTTGCCCTGCTCCGCAATAGTCTTTTCAATAAAAGCTTTGCGCTCCGCAAACTCCTTCTGAAAATTCGCCTCGTCCTGTATCTGCTGTATCTGCACCTCATCCAGCGCACCTGTCTTGTCTTTCCGGTATCGTGCTATGAACGGAATTGTAGCTCCTTCGGCCAGCAGTTCCAGCACCACCAATACATCCTTCTGTCTTAAATTCAGTTTAGCGGCAACGCCGCCTGCATAATCTATAGTTTCCATCTTAAGGCTGCGAATGTATGATGTAGCAGGGAATTGGAAAAAGAATTTCTTTGGTAATGTTTATAAGTGCACTATTTACTCAAGACGAATTTTACTACATTTACTTAAAGGGCTTTTATGAATAGATATATAACCCATAATATCTCAGAGGCACATAATCGTCGCGCAAACAATTATTTTGAACTCTGTATAGCAACTCTAACTCTTCTTAGTTTGCTGGGTTATTGCATAGGCGTTTTTCTCAACTATTCTTTGCCAAATGAAAATCCCTTCAAAGCTTATTATACAAACACTGGTATCCTAATTACATTTGCGATTGGATTTATTGCCAGAAGTATTTTCCTAATTTCTTTTTATTTAATGACCTTTAGAGAGAAGAAATTTGCAAAAGTAATTTGCCTTTTTTCTGCCTTTACAATTGGCTTCTTAGCTTGGTTTGAATTGTATTATGGATCAACCTTCTATTATGGTGAGGTACGAGACAAACAAGGATTAGGCTTTCCATACCTGGCATCAATAATGTTCACGTTTATTATTTGGAAAATACAATTTTCCAAAACTCACAGAGCAAATCTTGTTGCAAAGATTTTCCTTACCAGCTTTATTAACGTCGCTTTGGTTTCACTCTGGTTCTATGTTCAGGACAGTTGGAAACTATAGCGATCCTACTCCACCCAATCACAAATAAATACATTGGTATCATGCCCGCCGTTGTTGTTGCGGTTAGAACTGAAGATCAGCTTCTTACCATCTGGCGAGAACATTGGGAAGGCATCGAAACTGCCGTCATGAGAAATGCGCTCCAGTCCGGTACCGTCAAAATTCACCAGGTATAGATTAAACGGAAAACCTCTTTCGTATTCGTGGTTCGATGCGAAGATCAGCCTCTTACTATCTGGTGTAAAAGCTGGTGCCCAGTTAGCCTTACCCAGGTGTGTTACCTGATGCGCATCTGTACCATCTGCATTGGCTATAAACAATTCCATTTTGGTAGGCATTACCAGCCCCTGTGCCAGCAATTCTTTATACTCCTTTGCATCGGCTTCTGTTTGCGGTCTGCTTGCACGCCATACTATTTTCTTACCATCGGGCGAGAAACACGCACCACCATCATAACCCAGCGTGTTGGTGATCTGCTTTACATTGGTGCCGTCCAGGTTCATGGTGTACAGGTCTATATCACCATTGCGCATACTAGTGAAGATGATCTTATCTCCCTTTGGCGATACAGTACCCTCGGCATCATAGCCCGGAGTATTGGTCAGTTGCTTGGTGATCTTGCCGTTAAAGTCAGCTACATAAATATCATAGCTGTCGTAAATAGGCCATACATATTTCTTGATCTTGCTTCTGTCTGGTGTGGGCGGACAGGTATCTGCGGCCTTGTGGGTCGATGCGTACAAAAAATGCTTTTTGTCGGGCATCAGGTAGGCACATGTAGTTCTACCCTTACCTGTGCTTACCTTCTTGTAATCAAATTTACCTGTTGCTGATTTTGGAATTGTACCATAAAATATCTGATCGCAGTCCACACCCTCTTTGGGGTTGGTGCGCTGAAAAGTTACATGCTCATTGTCAAATCCAAAATACGCCTCTGCATTGTCTCCGCCGTTGGTAAGCTGGCGCATGTTTTTAAAATGCTTTTCATCCGGATAGGCCAGTGGGGTTTTATCCTGTGCCCTGGACAAAAGTGATACAGACAATAATAATGCAGTAGCTATGGATTGAGTAGAAATGGCAGTCATTTTAATATGTCAATTATGAGCTGCAAAACTAGTTCAACACCCATAGATTACATCTGACCGTAGCCGCTGAATTGTCAGTGAAATGTAAAAAGGAGGGGTTATACTCAGGGCAAATTTCAGATAATCATATACTTCCCATCAATTGGCTGAGACTTTGTCGGATATTTTCTGCAGTTTGTCGAGCAGGGTCTTTATTTGTGCCAGTTGTTTTTCATTCTCCTTCATATCAAAAGCCTTGTTTTCCTCTATGGTTTTTGTTTCCAGTTTTTTACGCCGGGTTTCTACTTTGTCCATATAGCCCGATATTTTTAACTGTCTGGTGCTGAGCTTACCAAGACCGGTAAATAATTTCTTATTTCCTTTTACAAAATCATTGTAACCCGATAGGCTTGCGATATAGCTATTTAAGCAGGCACGGTAATCATTTACAGTGGTTGCATACTCGCCAACTATGGCTGTATCGTTGTTGTTCCATTTAGCGTATTGCTCCATGCTGCGCAGGTTCTTTTTATACAAGTCCATCTCTGCATTCTGTAGCTTTTGCAGGCACTCGTGCTTTGCCAGAATGGTGTCGTAGGCTACCAGATAATTCTTCTGCATACTGTCGCCCTGGTGGTACTTAAGTTCTTTAAATAGCCTTGTGAGCATGATTACTTCGTTATCGTAGTCGTCGTGCATATTAATACGGGCAATCGCTTCCTGAACTAAGATCGAATCGGCAGTAACCAGGTATTTGCCCAGTGAATCGAGGCGCGCACCATTTTGGTCCTGCAGCGTCTTTACTGTATCCATTTTATCGGCGATCGAAGATTTCAGATAATTTATCCGCATATTACGTGCCGCAATGGAGTCTTTCAATTCTCTGAGTTCGGGTGAGCCCGGTTTTTTCTGAATTTTAGATGGTTTCTGTTTGTTGAGTTTGTTAGGGTCTATAGCCTGGGCTTTTTTCTTAACAGCCGCATATTTAGGTTTGAGCTTGTTGCCTTTGTTGGTAGCCGATTTGCTGTACTTCTTCGATTCTGAAACCAGCCTTTTGTTGTCCGTTTTTATCTGCGTAATGCATTTCTTAGCTTCCTGATTCTTTGTAGTGTTCTTCTTTTTCAGTCGGCTGTACTCCGATGGAAAGGATTTTTTCTGTTCTTTGACATAAATTTCTGATTTACGCAGACCTTCAGAAGCATCATTAATCAAGAGCAGGCCATTCTGCACCGTACTATCGGTGAAAGCCTTTATCACCTGCGATTCGGCGCGGTAGGCTTGTTTTAATGCAAGCACTACAGGGTATCTCGGATTGAATTTGTAAGCCCTGTCAGCCGACTCAAACACACGCATGGGTTCATTCAGCATGCTGATCTCATCTAGTTTGGTACTAGTTTGTACCGGCTTGGTATATAGATCTATAAATTGCCTGATGGCACTATCCCCGGCTTCGAATACTGCAAGCGGCATAGTAGTATCAGCGAGTTGCCACAGGGGGTCGGTAGGGAGGTGTTTCAGAATGAACTTTTCGGGATCCTGCATGAAATACTCAGGCTTGTACTGAAATTTAAATTTCAGCTTGTTGGCATACATGATCTTTTGCCTCAGCACCTTATTCATTATTTTGCGGATCATGCTGGGCGACTGCACCAATCCACCTGCGCCCCATGTTGGCTCTACCGGCCACCATTTGCCGTCTATCCTAACGGCGCTCCACATATGGCGGGGTATGTACAGACTATCGCCATCGTCGAATATCCAGTCTTTCGCATAGCCATCAATATTTACTGCTTTAAGACCTGCTTCGCGGCACATGGCGGTAAAGAGCATTGCATAGCCCTCGCAAAATGCCACCCTGCTTTTCAGCGCCCTTTTTATTTTTTCATCTTCAGTGTAGCTTTTTAGCGTTTTTTTTACGAGCGACTTTACATCGTAACTGATATTGTGTGTGATCCAGTTGTAAATGGCATTGGCTTTTTGTTTTTCGCCGGTGAGACCGTCGCAGAGAAAGTGGGCGAGTTCTTTATAATTACCGGTTGCGCTCTTAGGGGCAGTAAGACCAATAGAAGTATCGACCTGTGCCATTGAGCAAAAAGAACAAAACAATATTGCTAAAAAAGTGGGTATAAATCTATTCATCTGCTTATTGGTTGGAGAAAAAATATAGGGTTAAAAATAACTATTTTGGGGAGAAAAGAGGTATGCTTACAGCGCGACTTAATTTATCTTACACGGGCCCTCCAACAAACCTTGGCTTTTCTTTGGCACTAGCTAGTATCACTCAATGGAGTTCAAGTAATTCTTTATACATCCTTTAATGCCGCTGAGTGCCTGAAATAGAACACTCTGTGGAGACGGGGTAACGCACAAACGAAGATGAAGCATAATAACAAAACAGTAAAAAAAAGCGACCTGCCTACCAAAATATGTGTAGTATGCCAGCGACCATTTGTTTGGCGAAAAAAATGGGAAAAGGTTTGGGATCAGGTAAAGTACTGTAGCGACCGATGCCGGGACGTAGCTAGATAGTAACAGGTGAAGAAAACATTTCAACTTCAGTGCTCTTATGCCCCCGAGTGCCTGAAAAAGGACACTGGGTGGAGACAATGAAATTTCATTTCAATTTTAATATCGTACGATTGTTTTTGACGTTGCGGAAAATATTTCTAGCAGTATTAATTTCTTCAACGGTCATGCCTTTTTTAGGTATTAGATTAAAAATAGTCCTGTTTTGAAATAATAAGAACCAATTCTTCAATTCTTCAATTTTATAGGTTTGGTTCAAATCACTCTCAGTATTAAATGTTTCACCTCTCATTTTCATATTATCATTAGATAATTCGCATTCAATCTCCTCCTGCAACCGATAGTTGGAATTGAAGTTTCTCTTTGATGTTAAATATAAAGAAATAGGAACACCTATTATAATCATTAAACAAAACACCATAAGGATAACCGGTTGCTGTACATAGTTATCTTCACCTGAAAAAGAACGAATTGATAATGCGAGCATAACAAAACCAAGAATTGTTACAAAAATCGAATATGGTTTTCTATATCGAAGCAAGAACATTAATCGTATATAGTCAGAAGAGGTAATTTTTATTTTGAAGTTCATTATTTAAAAATATTTTAACTGAAATTACCAAAAGTAAATAACTCTTATAATAAATTGGCCACGTTGTTCGGGAACTATATCCGGAACTTCTGATAAAACTCCTTTTTTCGCCCTTGTTGGTGTTCTTCACCAACAAGCTCGCGCCGGGAAAAGCAGGCCGGCGAAAAAGCCGAAATGAACTAATAAAAGCTGATAGCTATCTTTGATTGAACGGCTCCGGCATTGGCTTCATCAAGCAAATACGATCTAATATTCTTTACAGCCACAATCCATGTGTGGGATTTTGTGAAGCCGTGTTATTTATAGCCCTGCGCGATGCTGATGGTGAGGAACACCAACGGCGGCGGAATTGGCTATCTTTCCATCTACAAATGGCTCTGCGGAACCACATACTATATCCAATTCCTTTAATCTTTTTTTAGCATACATGCTGCCATTTCTGTAATTTTTGCAGTGTACCTGGGGCCTGCATCAGGCATGTTGTATTCAGTTCCTCCTATAGTTGTTCGCATAAGTTGTATTGGAGACAAGCTGAATTTTTTCATATCATCTTCTGAAATAGATATGTGAATAGCCCACTCTGTGGAGACACTATTTGCATACAAATCAAATTTTGGGGTGACCTCCTTGTCCGCAACAAGTTCAATAATGGATCCATCTTCCAATTTTGCAAGAATCTTGTTGCCCTGCTCCATGCGAACACGCACCTCACCCAGCACAAAAATCTGAATATTGAAAAAGAACTTGTCTTTTTTTTGTTCCATTTGCACCCACCAGGGTGGTGATTTGCTTATTGGTAAACGCGGTGCCAACCTAAAACGCTCTTTTGTAAAGCCATCTATTTCATCTTTTTCAAATCTACATTTTTGCGCAAAAGAGTCAGCAGAAATTATGCAAATCAAAAAAGCTAATAATAGTGTTATTTTTCGGTTCATAAATAAAATTTAATGCGAAAATAGATTATTTCGACAATCTAACTATTTTCTATAAAAAATCCCCGTTAACCGTAGTCTCCGCCTACGGTTTCGTTGTTACCAGTCTCCGACTGGCGAATGCACCACGCTCAACCTAAAAATAAACAAAAAATTCAAATTTAGAATATTGCATATCACCTCAAACTTTTTCCCATCATAGGCCCCCTCCGTCCCATCACTGGCAGCATACGTCCTATCATAGATTTTTGATTTTGCCATTTCCTGTCCATATCCGATATTTACGCGACTCTATCGGTAATTCATTTTTTCGGATTACTTAATATGGGGAAGCCCCTTTAGGCCTGCGCCGAAGCTTCACCGCAGGCGGGGGTTTGGGGTTTGCGGCTTCCGGTATCCAGGTTTTTCAACCGAACCCGCAATTACTACAAAATACAATTGATTATCAATAAGTTACGTCATTTTCGGCATTTCCGCCACCGGAAGAAACCGGAAGTGAAACGGAAGTTTGCTTCCGGTTGATTTTATAACAATCTATCCTTTGTGAACCTTTTAAAAATCTTGCGGTAAAATATTTTATAATATAAAGTAGAGCATTCTGAAAATCCTAAAATCCCTAAACCTGCCTGCCGGCAGGCAGGTCCTGATCTTCCCACTTGGGTAGTTTTTGAGAAATTTTTCCAGGCAATTAACCTGATTACCAATCAGTTACGCACTTTTACAACTTATCGCTAAAAATGGGAAATTCCCAATCCCCTCCCGACCATCTACTATCTACTATTTTACCCGCCGTAGCTTTTTTTATTAACAGCCATAGTTTCAACGGCGGCTGTAGCGAAGGAGGGCTACTAAATACCAACTACTCCCGACCATCTACTATCTACTAACGACTATCTACTAACGCCTCCCGACCATCTACTATCTACTAACGACTATCTACTAACCACCATTCAACTTATCAACCTACCTTTGCCGCCTCTTATGCATTACGTTTCAGCCGACAAGATCAGCAAGTCATATGGTATCAAGCCCCTGTTCACAGATATCACCTTCCACATCAGCGAGGGCGATAAAATAGCCCTTATTGCCCGCAACGGCAGTGGCAAAAGTACCCTGCTGAAAATACTGGCCGGCAAAGACACCGTAGACGAAGGCACCATATGGATACATAAAGATGTAACTGTAGCGCTGTTTGAGCAGGAGCCGCAGTTTGCCGAAGAATTATCGGTACTGGATAATATATTTCATTACAAGCACCCCGTGGCCGAGGCCATGCGCAACTACGAAAAAATACTTGCGGAAGGGTCTAAAGACCATAACGAGCTGTCTGCCGCGCTGGCAAGAATAGACGAACTGGGTGCATGGGATTTTGAAGCCAAAGTGCACCAGATACTCAACAAGCTCAATATTGACAACCTCGATCAGAAGGTAAAAACACTATCGGGCGGCCAGCGTAAACGTGTGGCGCTTGCGCAGGTGCTTATCGATATTGGCTTTGAGCATAAGCACGTACTGCTGATCATGGATGAGCCTACCAACCACCTCGATGTAACTATGGTAGAGTGGCTGGAAAACTACCTGAACCACGAAAAAGTAACACTGCTCATGGTTACCCACGATAGGTACTTTCTGGAAGATGTGTGTGATGAAATATGGGAGCTCGATGAAGAAAATCTGTTTACCTACAGAGGCGACTACCGCGAGTATCTGGAGAAAAAAGCCGCACGTATTGAAAACACAATCGCCAATATAGACAAGGCGCGCAACCAGTACCGTAAAGAACTGGAATGGATGCGCAAACAGCCCAGAGCCCGCACCACAAAGTCGAGAAGCCGGCAGGATAACTTTTATGAAATTGAAGGCAAAGCCAAACAAAAGGTAGTGGACCTGCAGGTAGAACTGCAAATGAAAATGAGCCGAATGGGCGGCAAGGTGGCCGAGCTGAAAAAGGTATACAAAAGCTATGGCGATAAAGTGATACTAAAGGGCTTCGACTATACTTTCAAAAAAGGGGAGCGCCTGGGTATTATAGGTAAGAATGGTGCAGGCAAGAGCACCTTCCTGCAGATGCTGCAGGGCCTTGAGGCACAAGACAGCGGCAAAATAAACATTGGCGATACAGTAGTATTTGGCAACTTCTCGCAGCATGGGCTGGTGATCAAGGAGGATATGCGGATCATAGAATTTGTAAAGAATATTGCAGAGAATTTCCCGCTCGCCGATGGCAGTACTTTGAGCGCCTCCCAGTTCCTTACATTATTCCTGTTTCCGCCGGAACAGCAGTATACCTACCTATCCAAACTCAGTGGTGGTGAGAAGAAAAGGCTGCAGTTGTTGTCCATACTATTCACCAATCCCAACTTCCTGATACTCGATGAACCTACCAACGATCTCGACCTCCCCACCCTTTCGGTGTTAGAGAATTTCCTTACCGATTTTCCGGGTTGCCTGCTCATCGTATCTCACGACCGTTATTTTATGGACAGGCTGGTAGACCATCTGTTTGTGTTTGAGGGCGATGGTGTAGTACGCGATTTCCCGGGCAACTACAGCAACTACCGTATAGAGGAAAGAGCCAAAGAAAAAGAACCGAAAAAAAATTCAGAAAAGCCCGAAGCCGAAAAGCCAAAAGCTGAAACTCCGAAACCGGCACCTGAGAAAAAGAAATTCTCTTTCAAAGACAAGCGGGAGTACGACCAACTGGAAAAAGACATAGCCGCTCTGGAAGCAGAGAAAACCGTGATCACAGAGAAAATGATGAATCCCAATCTGAATTACGACGAGATACAACAGCTCAGTAATCGTATTGTTTTCATCACCAGCGAGCTCGAAACAAAAGAACTACGCTGGCTGGAACTGAGTGAGTATGTTTCGTAAAGTTAATTGCCCTATTTAAAGTTACTATGTACTGCAATTTGGTATTTCCCTAATTTAGCAATCAAAGAATCCGTAATCAACGAGGCATTCATTTCTCAGCTTAGGTCGGGCGACCAAGGGGCATTTAAAAAACTGGTAGAAGACTATCAGGAAAAAGTGTTCAATACCGCTATAAGCATGGTGCAGGACCATGGCATGGCCGAGGATATTGCGCAGGAAGTATTTGTAACTGTATTCAAGTCTATACTCACCTTTAATGCGCAGTCGTCTGTTTCCACATGGATATACCGTATCACGGTAAATAAATGCCTGGACCATCTGAGAGCACGGTCGCGGAAAAAGAGAGGCATTTTCAGCTCGCTCTTCAGTGCCGATACGGGTGAGCCGGTATCCGGCGCGCCCAGCTTCGACCATCCCGGTATTAAACTGGAGCAGCGCGAAAACGCCCGCTTTTTGTTTGCCGCGATTGAGACGCTGCCCGACAATCAGAAAACAGTTTTTGTACTGGCACATATTGAGGAATTGCCGCAAAAAGACATAGCAGAGATAATGAATATATCGCTCAAGGCAGTTGAGTCGCTACTGCAAAGGGCAAAAATTAATCTCAGAAAAAAGTTATCGGATGTTTACGACCGAAGGAAAAATAATTAAACAACATCTAAATAAGCGTTATGGAAAATAACACACCAAAAGAAGATTGGATCTCAAATGTCCTCACCAGCACTCAGGGTATCTCCCGGGCACAACCGCTGGATGGTCATTTCGGTCGTATTATGCAGCGGGCCACAAAAGTAGGTACATCTGGCGGTCACGAAATCCCTGTTATAAAATGGGTAGCGGCGGCTGTAATATTGCTGGCATTAAATCTTGCTTCCGTGTATTACTATTCATCGACAAAGCAACAGGCGGTAGCTTCCATTGGCAACGAAAACCCAATAGCTGAATCGATAGAGGCTTCAACAACTTACAATTACTAATCATGAACAGCAACAGAACATTCTATATTTTATTGGTAACGGTGGTGCTGTTAGTGATCTGCAATATAGGGCTGATGTTTACGATCTGGCACAACCCGAATAGAGCCTGTCCACCACCACCTCCTCCTCCGGGTGGCCATGGACCGAGAAATTTCGTTATTGAGCACCTCAACCTCAATAACGATCAGATCTCAAAATACGACCAGCTCATTAAAGAGCACCAACAGTCTATGAGCGATCTTCGCCAGAGTGCCGCCGGTTTGCGTGGTATGCTTTTTTCGAATGTAGAAAGAACCGATACTCATTTTACTGATTCTGTTGCCACCCTTATTGCGGGCAAACAGAAAGAGATCGAAATGGTTACTTATACCCACTTTGGCAAACTCAGAGCGCTTTGCACCGATAGCCAGAAAAAAGATCTTGATAATATATTATCTGATGTGATCAAGAAAATGAACGGCGGCCACAACCGCCCTCCCGGCGACCGACCTGGTCCGCCACCCGGGGGCGAGCATGAGCCGCCGCCACCGCCACCAGGTCTTTAAGAAGATTAGAAGCTTTTTGAAAATACCATTGATTTTCAGGTATCTATAAAGCTACCGGGCAAAACACATATTGAAATATGTGTGTTTTGACGGATAATATTTTAATGTTAAAAGCTCGCTATAGATTTTGACTATATCATTTATAAATGTATATTTGTCAAAATTTCCCTCCATGACGATCACCCAGATTGAGTACGTAGTAGCAGTGGCCACCTACAAAAGTTTCGTAGCTGCCGCAGAAAAATGTTTTGTTACGCAGCCTACATTGAGCATGCAGATCCAGAAACTGGAGGATGAGCTTGGCGTTAGGATCTTCGACCGTAACAAGCATCCAATTGCTATCACAGATATGGGTGAACTAATAGTTGCGCAGGGACGCATTGCCCTTGCAGAGTGTGAGCGTATCCACGAGATCATACAAACACAGCAAAAGGCAATCTCAGGGGTGTTTAGGTTTGCGGCAATACCAACTGTTGCACCAAATATTTTACCGGGTCTGCTGGAGAACTATTCTAAAAAATATCCTTCCATCAAGTTGCATGCATCTGAGATGGAAACCAACCAGATTATACTGGCACTGCGCAACAACGAGATCGATGCTGCATTACTGAGTACGCCGCTTGAAGAGAAAGACATAAAAGAGTACCCACTGTTTTACGAAACATTTGTAGGCTATTTTTCCGATGGCGAACCAGCTTTGAAAAAACGCACCATCACCCCAGATGATATAGCACTAGACCGTATCTGGTTGCTCAATGAGGGGCATTGTATGCGCAATCAGATCATTAATCTTTGCAGCGAGCAGGTACAGAAAATGCAGGGAGAGCGCCCTTACCGCTACGAGTCGAGCAACGTAGAAACGCTGCGCCGCATGGTAGAAAAGAACGGCGGTATGACAGTACTGCCCGAGCTGGCTACACTGGAATTCACTGAAGATCAGATAGAGCGTATCAGATACTTCGAAGATCCGGAACCTGTGCGCGAAGTAAGCCTGGTAACCAACGGCCACTTTGTACGCATGAGCATCCTGCAAACGCTAATGGATGAGATACTGTTGCTGGTGCCAGAGAAAATGCGCGTTCAGAAAAAGAACAGAAAGGTACTGCGCATACAAAGCGCCAAGCTACACATCTGATCTTAGCTTTTTGCCGAACCAATAATCACCCGGTTCATTCCGGACTTATGTACTATATGATCCGGAAAGACGGAGGCAAAAACCTGCTGCGCCTTTTCCCATTCGCCGGGATTATTTATCAGGTAGTTGAAGGCAATGTGCCCACCGGGGCTGAGTGAGTTTTTGCACTGACTAAAGAATTGCTCGGTTATTACGAAGTCGGGCACTACCCTGCCAATAAAAATATCGCAAAAAATAAGGTCAAATTTATCGGTGTTCCTTTCCATGAATACTGAGGCATCGGCGCAGATGGGTACAACCCTAGCGGCCATCCCGGCAGGCATAAGTTCAGTTGCCCAGTTCAGCACTACTTTGTCTTTTTCTACAAGGGTGAATTTTGGCGTGTATCCTTTACTTTCAAAGACGTGAACAATGCTTGCCAGCCCGGATCCTAAAGTAAGTACCTGCTTAATATTGGGAAGGTGCTGCTTCAACCCTTTTAAAGCCAGGACCGCAGGTAAATACCTGTCGCCGTCGGAGTATAAAGCATCCTTATCAGCGAGCTGAAACTGGTTAAAATACAGGCTTACTTCCAGCAGCTCGTTGTACTCACCGACTCCGCGCCTTAAGGGTACAGGATACAGGTAACTCAGCAGTCTTTTATATACGGGTATGTTGATACGCTATCAGTTAAATACGCAAGAAGGAATCGATCAAAAATACACTAAAGAACGGAAAGTAAAACAGAGGGCATCCAACGAAACCGGAAGCTCACTTTATGTTGTGTAAAGGGAATAAACAATGCAGGTGATGAATGCCTTTCGGAAGCGCTAATGACCGTCGTTTGTTCGGCGCCTGCGGAACAGCGGCACCTTACTTTCATTACCACTTATCAGGCGGCTGATATTCTTGTGATGCGTAAGCACTACAAGAAAGGCTGTCGCAATAGCAAAAAGCCGATAACTCAGTTCCTGTGCATGAGCGCTGAAAATAGACAAGATGAGCAAAGGGAATGCGATACTAGCCGCGATAGAACTTAACGATACGTAGCGTGTAATAATGAGCATTAGTAGAAACACCAACACCAGGCTCACAGCCACACTCCACTGTATTGAAAGTATCATACCGAAAAGCGAGGCAATTCCCTTACCGCCACGGAAATCTGCCCATATAGGGAAGATATGACCAAGCACAGCCATAAGCCCTAAGAAAATCTGAAGATTCACAAAAGGTTCGCTTTGAGGTACCAGGGAAGAGAATAGGGCTAATTTAACCGCGATAAACCCTTTGAACATGTCAATAGTCATTACTGCAGCGCCGGCTTTTGAACCTAATATTCTGAACGCATTTGTAGCACCTGAATTACCACTTCCATGCTCCCTGATGTCTATACCAAAAACCCACTTACTTACCCAAACGGCAGTTGGAATAGAGCCGATCAGATATGCTATAATTAGAAGAATTGCTAGTGTCATTACTGCTTGCTGATTATGGGGGAAAACAAAAATAATCGTTCCCTTTCAAATATCCTAATGCCAATACTCACAATTATGAATCCGTTAGACCGGAATTTTAACATTTAAATATTAATCACAACTTAATAAATTCAAGGGCAATCCAGCCATTTTGCTCCATGTATCTGGCGCTTTTAAACCCATTATTTTCGGCTGAAGAGGTGATAATTTCCCTGTCCTCAACAAGCAAACCACTCATAATGATCAGTCCGCCTTGCACTAACTTAGTAGCCAGCATGGGCATGTACTGCAGCAAAATGTGCCTGTTGATATTAGCTAATATCATATCGTAATTATCCGCTATCTCCAGGGATCCTTTTTTAACAATTATCTGGGTGCATTTGTTTCTAGCAATGTTTTCAGTTGCATTCTCAACGCACCAGTCGTCGTTATCTATAGCCATTATCGGACCGGCACCTAATTTTTCGGCCATAATAGCCAATACACCGGTACCTGCACCAAAGTCCAGCACCGAAAGCCCTTTCATCTGCACGTCCTTCATCATCAACATCACCAATTGCGTAGTAGCATGGTGCCCTGTACCAAAAGACATTTTGGGCGTAATGACTATTTCGTAGGGAGTATCGACCTTAATGTCGTGGAAATCGGCTCTGATGGTACAGAATCCTTCTACAACTACCGGTGAGAAGTTAGATTCCCAAACTTCGTTCCAGTTTTGAGATGGAACAGCTTCGGTCTCAAAACTGATCCCCAATTCAGCTGCCAGCGAATTGATTGCTGATTCGTCGAATTGAACACTGTCTATGTAAGCCAATAACCGCCCGTCGGATTCCTCAAATCCATCGAACCCAAGGGTCAACAACTGGGCCAGCAGCATATCACTCTGCTCCGCACTGTTTACTGCGAAAACTACTTTGGTATGTACCATATATTTGTTGAGAAACCGTACTACCTGGTTCCCCTTCTAATGAGTTTAATTACCAGCGCGAGAATTGCGCCGCCGGCTGTTGCGGTAATGATCAGGTTGATCCAGTGATTGCCTGTAATATTGAGCATATTATGGAACAGCCTCTGCCCAATATACCCTCCAACAATTCCAATAACAATATCCAGCAGCAGGCTGCTGCTGTCTGAATTTACTATCATTCCGGCAAGCCATCCAGCAATTGCTCCGATGATTATTATTACTAAGATTTCCGGCATAATTGTATGTGTTTAAATCAATAAAGGTTACACAAATGTGCAACCTTTATTTCTGTGAGAAATCTATAATCGAAAAAATTAATCGTCGTTATTGTCTGCTTTAGCTGGTTTTTTACCAGGAGAAGCAGGCTCATCATCTTCTTCAGGATTTACGCTCAGATTTTTCTGTTGTTCATCCATTGTACCCTTCAATGCACTGTTATACAATACACGCCTTGTTGGTACGTCAGTGATGATCCTGAATTCTGTACGACGGTTAAGCTGGCGTCCTTCAGGATTATCCTTTCCTTCAACTGCATTAGGCGCAGCAGCATTTTTAGCACCAAATCCTTTTGCTGTAAGCCTGTTCCTGTCTATACCACCTTTTTCCAGATAGTCAAGCACCGACTGTGCACGACGCTGAGAAAGTGCGAGGTTGTATTCGTCTTTACCTTTTGAATCGGTATAAGAATAAATTTCTACAGTGATCGATGGGTTATCAGCGAGGAAATGTACAACTGAATCCAATGAAGCTACTGATTCCGGACGAAGAGTTGCTTTATCGTAATCATAGTAAATATTATGAACGCTGAAGCTGTTCTTGATGCTGTCCAGATAGATAGTTACAATTACAGTATCATCTGGATCAGAGCGCTTGATTTCCATTGTGCTAACAGATGCACGTGTTGATGTATAACCTGGCTTATCGCCAGTGAGGATATAAGAGTGTGTACGAGCAATATGGAAAATGAAATTACCATCTTCTGAATTATAGGTATTCATTTCTCCTTTCTGATCAGTCATCTTAACAACTGTCTGTGGCATAAGGTCCTGAGTTTTCTTGCTCAGTACTTTACCAATAATTGTCAGTTTAGGTTCATTCTGAATCCTCCAGATATCGTTACAGCAGGTAGGATTTTTCAAAGCAAAAGAACCGATACGGTTAGAAACCACATAAGCATCTGGTTTACCAACCGGATCTTTTACATAGTACAACTCATCGGCCGATGTGTTGATTGGATAACCCAGATTGTTTACAGCAGTATAACGTGAAGGACCACCATCAGCAGAATAAATATCAAAACCACCGAAAGACTTCAAACCATTTGTTGCGAAGTAAAGTTTGTTTACGCGAGAGTCGTAGTATGGAGTAATCTCATCGCCTGTAGTATTGATTTTCTTACCACAGTTTTGAGGACGACGGTAAGAACCGTTACGAGGATCAACAACTGAGTACCAGATATCATATCCACCCCTACCTTGAAGCTTACGGTTAGACGAGAAGAATAATACTTCTTTCTTACCCACCTTAGCGATCCATGGCATTGTGTTTGATGATCCTTCTTCGTTCACGTTACCAGGAACCAATTCTGCAGGTCCCCAATGTTCTGCTGCAAATTTAGAAACAAAAATCCTGCAGGTGAAAATCATTGTATCTCCTTCACTACATTTTGAGAAATAGAACCTATCTCCACCAGGTGCAAAACAACCGTTCGCTGTATGCTCATTAGGATCGTTGAAATTTCCGTCGTAGAAAGGTAAAGGCCATTGGAAAGAATCGACAACCGGACCAGGTTGTTTGTGTGAATACAGGAAATGCTCTTTATAATGAAGCTTGTCATAAATATTAGCTTCGATCACGGCATTGCGACCCATAGTAGCAAACAACAGAGCAGAGTCGCCAAGTGGCAACGGAGAAAGTTCAGTATAAATAGTGTTTACATTTGGACCTGCATTTAACATGGTTACGGCCTCAGGATTTTTAATTGACTGTATAGCCATAAGACATCCTTCCACCTCAACTTTAGCTTTCTTCTTCAGATCCTTCATTGTTTTAGGAGCCTGAGTCCTGTCTACATTATTAAGGATAACCGGATCAATATTTGCATCTTTGTTTCCACCTGCTGCAGAAATCTTTTTGTTGTCTTCCAGGAATTTATTGAACCACACAATAGCCAGCTGATACTCGCCTTGCTGTTTAAGCATTTGGCCTGCATAATACGCTGACAGCGGATATATTTTCTTACCCAGATCATATGCTTCCATATAGTAATGCGCAGAAGGCACATAGTCACGCGTTGCCCTATAGCAATATGCGAGCTGATAAGTTAACATAGGATTTCTTTCATCATTAGCTTTTAGCTGCTGATAATAATCGATGGCGTTAAAATAACTACCCTGCCTGAACAGATCATCGGCCCACTTCAGTTTTCTGATATCAGATAACTTTCCTACTGGATCATTTGCCTTGTTTCTATACTTTCTGGTATTTTGAGTCTGCGCAACAGAATCATATTGAGCAGCAACAAGTAATGTCACAAAAATAATAAACAGCCAATTTTTTCTCATGTGCGTGAGCGTTGTTAATGGATATAAAAGTATAACTTGGTTTTAAAAAAAAGAAGGGCTTTTAAAAAAATCTTTAGCCCTTCACCTGATTATCTGTTTTTTTCTTAGAATCTAGAGCAAGGAATAGTCCTGTTTTTAGCGAATTTAAGTGGGTAAGGCGCTATATATTTAATAGCTATTTCCATACCTCCATTACCATTGCTAGAAGTGTTCAGAGAGGATATATTATAATCATATGCAATGCCAATACGGATTCCTTTAAATTCAACACCAGCACTTATCATAGTAGCATCTCCGGTGCGGTACCAAGCACCCAAAAATACGGCAGTAGAAAAATTGCTGTAACCAGTATTCTCGCCCACCTCATAATGGAATTCGTTACCAACGATAATTTCACTTGCCGTAGCCTGACTTTGATAAAGTAATGCAGGACGCAGACTCAGGCGTGGACCAGTGATCCAGTTAACACCAATCTCACCGGTATAACGCATATCGAGACCGGTTTTGCTGTTCTTCTTCTTTTCAATGGCATCATTAGGCTGATTAATGTTATTAGCCGCAGCACCAATGGTATAACCAAAAGTAGGGCTACCATGCGAGAAGCAAATACCTGCGTTGATCAGGTAATAATTGATCGAATTTCCGATGCCCAAATGATACTCCTGAGAAAGACCCGGAGTAAACTGACCATTGCTATATTCATCACCAAAATACAACTTTGAAAGGTCTATACTCTTTTGAGCATAGCCACCCTGGATACCAAATGCCAGATCACTTCCAGTTTCACCAGCACTACCATAACCACCAAAATACTTATGGTAAGCAACTGAAACCAAACCTGTGAAATTGGACAAATTTCCATCACCAGCCTGATCTTTGTACAACTGTAAACCTGTTGACAAATAATCTCCATTGCGCTCAATTAACAAAGGCAAATCGACATAACCACCGTACGTTACATAAGGTACAGTTACGCTAGCCCATTGATTCCTGTAAATGGCTCCTGCACGCACTTTACCTGCAAACATACCTGTGAATGCAGGATTGATAACCAACGGCTGCATGTCGAATTGACTAAAATGAATGTCCTGGGAATAAGCTATAGGTGCTGCCAACAAAAGCGCTGCCGCTACACTTAAACGAGCAATGAGATTTCTCCTGATCATTTTATTAATTAATTATCGTTTATCGTTGTAAAATTACTTTATTAATGTTGTGTTTCCACGTTTTCGGAATATTTTTCCTGCGCAGGCAGCTTTTAATACATAAGCTACATCACTGGCCAAAGCATTCCAGAACGGGATTGTATCTACTTCGTCTACACCAAAATACGGCGTAAAAGGTTAAAAAACACTTCCCCCAACGGTTGAAAATACTGAAATAATTCAAAATAGCAATGCTTTTCCTCAAAATTTTAAATTCGTCATTTACGCAGATAACATTAAAATTATTCAGACCAGCATAAAAAAACAAAAAAACTCAATCTACCTCGCATTAAAACCGACCGTTTGAAACGCCTTAATTGTGTTATTTTTAAAATATATTGTCTAAGTTTGTAACTATTATAAATGCTAATTAAAACTCAAAAAACAGTAATCACATGCTACCTTGTAAACTAATTTCCGCGCAGGTAACCGATTTGGAACCAAGACTAACGTATCGATTAAAAGACAGTAGAAAAAGGAAAAACGTTTGCTAGCTCCAGAAATTAAAATAGACCTATATAGTTTCTCATATTGTATTTGACTCTATTCTAAAATATATTTCAGTTCGCTGCAGGTTTAGCTATTTAGGTTTAATAATATTGTATTTTTACTTCGTTATAGCCAAAATGGCCAAATCATCCAAAAATACCAAGTCGAATACACCAACGCCTGAGGAATCAGTGCCTCTGCATGCTGACAGACAACGCCAGATTCAGCTAGGATTTGGAATTTTCTTCATGCTTACGGGCGTATTTATTTGTTTTTCCATAATAAGCTACTGTTTTACCTGGAGTACAGACCAAAGCAACCTGATCGCCGGCCAATCGATGTGGCAGTTTTTACTACATGATCATAGTCCGGTTGCCAACTGGGGCGGCAGGCTAGGTGCGGCACTTTCTCACCAACTGGTATTTAAAGGTGCGGGTATCGCCTCACTAGTAATCGGTATTGCTATCGCTGCGCTGGGCACCCACATGATATATGACCAAAAAGCGGCTCCGGTATTGAGGTACTTACGTTGGTTGTGTATTGTTCTTTTGCTAGTGGCGCCTACCCTTACTTTTCTTATGCCCGACTCCACATTCCCTATAGGTGGTGCATTGGGAAAGACAAGTATTGAATACATGAATGGCTTGCTTGGATACATGGGTACGGCCATGTTACTGCTCTCTACAATATTGTTTTTTGTGTTTGTCATTTTTGCACTTGACCTGAAACCACTACTTCGCAAAATGCGTTCGCACGCACATAAAATATCAGATGCACTTACTCCTGAGCCGGTAGCAATAAATAGTAATGCAGGAAGTACAGAAACTGAAACATACACTGAAGAAACTGCAACAGAACCGGAAGTTTCGGACAGCGAAATGACCGCTGAGCATATTAACTATGGCGGCGTACCGATACCATCAAAAGCAGGCAGTATACCGGATGCGCACAAGCAATGGAATATGACCATAGCCGAGAAACAACAGGAAGAGCCAGAGCCGGAAATACAGGAAGAAGAAGCTGAGGAAGAATTATCGGAAGACGAAGCAGCATACAATAAATTTCTTGAAGAAAAAGAACAAGAGTTAAATGAACAGCGTAAAAAATCAGAGACAGACGATCTTGAATTTTCTTACGTTGTAAAGCAAGTAGAAGAGCCGATGATCAAACACGGCGATCATATTTCTATTGCAGACAATGAACCTTTTGCACCTGAAGAAAGTTTGCGGAGCTACAAGTACCCGACCCTTGACCTGCTCGAAGACCGTGTACAGGAAGCCATTTCGCTGAATAAAGAAGAACTGGAAAGAAATAAAGACCAGATCATCACTACGCTGAAAAGTTTTGGGATAGAGATCAAGACAATCACCGCAACAGTGGGGCCTACAGTAACATTGTATGAGATTGTGCCGGCGGAAGGTGTGCGTATTTCAAAGATCAGGAATCTGGAAGACGATATAGCACTAAACCTTGCTGCACTAGGCATACGTATCATTGCACCGATACCAGGCAAAGGCACGATAGGAATTGAAGTACCTAATGCCAACAAGCAGATAGTGCCTATGCGCGCGTTGCTATCGAGCGATAAGTTTGTGAATAACAAAATGAGCCTGCCAATTGCGCTAGGTAAGAAGATAGACAACGAAAACTACATTGTGGATCTGGCTACCATGCCTCACCTTTTGATGGCTGGTGCCACTGGGCAGGGTAAGTCGGTGGGAATTAATGCGATACTGGTGTCATTGCTATACAAGAAACATCCGTCGCAATTAAAATTTGTGATGATAGACCCTAAGAAGGTTGAGTTATCTATTTACAAGAAAATCGAGAAGCACTTCCTTGCAAAATTGCCCAACGAAACCGAACCTATCATCACAGATACCAAGAAAGCCATCTACACCCTAAAAGCACTATGCGATGAAATGGACAACCGCTACGAATTGCTGAAAGAAGCGGGAGCAAGAAATATTAAAGAGTACAATGAAAAAATAGTTAACAGGAAGATCAAAAATCCGGCTGAGCATAAATACCTTCCGTTCATCGTGCTGGTAATAGATGAGTTTGCGGATCTGATCATGACTGCAGGGAAAGAAGTGGAAATGCCGATTGCCAGGCTTGCACAGCTTGCAAGAGCTGTGGGTATTCACCTGATCATAGCTACCCAGCGCCCGTCGGTGAATGTAATTACAGGTACTATTAAAGCAAACTTCCCAGCGCGCATAGCATTTAAGGTATCGGCGAAGGTGGACTCTCGTACCATTCTGGACATAGGAGGTGCGGAGCAGCTCATTGGTCGCGGCGATATGCTTGTTTCTCATGGCAGTGAATTACTCCGCCTGCAGTGCGCCTTTGTTGACACACCTGAGGTTGAAGAAATTGTTAATTTTATTGGTGACCAGCGCGGCTATCCAAGTGCCCACCCGCTTCCGGAACCTGAAATGGACGACGAAGATGGCGGCGGCAAAGCAGTGGATCTTAAGAACCGTGATAAACTATTTGATGACTGCGCACGCCTTGTAGTGCAGATGCAGTCGGGCTCTACGTCGAACCTGCAGCGCCGCCTGAACCTGGGCTATAATCGTGCAGGTCGCATCATGGATCAACTGGAAGCAGCAGGTGTGGTAGGACCAGCTAACGGTAGTAAACCACGTGAAGTATATTTTAAATCGGACTCTGAATTGGACGAGTTTTTACATTCTTTGAATTAACTTTGCCCTCCCAAAATCGCCCAATGGGCTAAATTCAAGTTACAAAACATGAGAAAATTATTAGCAGTTAGTGCGGTCGCTTTGTGTAGTATGGTTCAGCCTGTTTTTGCACAGAACGATACTAAAGCAAAAACAATACTGGAGGGTGTAAGCAAGAAGATTAATGCGCTTAAATCTTTGAAAGCCAATTTTGCACTGACACTTACCGGGGGCAAAGGAGGCAAAGTAAATGATTCTAAAAAAGGATCGGTATCTCTGAAAGGTCAGAAATACCATGTGCTGATAGCAGGGCAGGAAATAATCTGTGATGCCAAAACCGTATGGACGTACAATAAAGAAGCCAAAGAGGTGCAGATAACCAACTACAACCCTCAGGAGCAGTCTATGTCTCCGGCCAAACTATTTACCAACTTTTACGACAAGGAATATAAATATTCGTACAAAGGCGACATAAAAGAAGCAGGCAAAAACTGTGACCTTATAGAACTGATACCCAACGACAAAAGCAAGCAACTGGTAAAGATCGAGCTGATGGTGGAAAAATCATCATCCACGATCATTGGTGGCAACTACTGGGAGAAGAACGGTAATAAATACAAAATTGCAATCAGCAATTACAAACCAAATACAGATATCCCGGATACTTATTTTGCCTGGAATCCCAAGGAACATCCAGGGGTTGAAACGGTGGATTTAAGGTGAGTACTTTGTTGATTGGTTGAGTAGTTGATGGGTTGGGGAGGGAATCCCAGTGGGCTGTTTTTTGCGCCTGACATTATTTTTGGTTGGCGGCATTGCGGAGAAATGTGATGTATCCGTTTAGCAGTTTCCCAACAGATACTATCTTTTCCTCAAAATTTTTAAGCTTCGTTTCGTCAACGTAATTGCAGTCATGTGCATCGATCAGGTGATTCAGTACTTCTGACAATGAACCACGAGACTGAATGCAAAAATGAAGTTGATCTTTATAGGTGAACCGGCCATGCCCTTCAGCAATATTACTGCAGACAGATCTGGCAGATCGCCTGAGTTGGCTTACCAAATCGTACTTTTCCTCATTCGGAAACTGCTTTATCAATTCATAAATCTCCAGTTTCAGCAACCTAGCTTGTTTCCAAACGTTTAAGTCAGTAAACCTTTGATGAGCATTTGATTCACTCATGAGTCAGCATTAAATCAAGAAAACATCAAAAAAACAAACTGCAACAACTATCCTACTATCCAACTATTCAACCAATCAACCAATCAACTAATCAACTATTCAACCAATCAACCAATCAACTAATCCCGTCAGCCTGTGCGTCTTTGCTGATCTTCTTTACCAAGCCCTGCAGGACATTACCCGGACCTACTTCAGTAAACTGAGTGGCTCCATCTTCTACCATTTTCAAAACAGTCTGAGTCCAGCGGACAGGTGAGGTTAGCTGATTGATGAGATTTTGTTTGATGAGCTGGGGATCGGAATATGGCATTGCATCGACGTTCTGGTAAACGGGGCATGTAGGCGTATTGAAATGAGTAGCTGCGATAGCTTCCTGCAGTTCCTGCCTTGCCGGCTCCATGAGCGGAGAGTGAAATGCGCCACCTACCTGCAACAACAACGCACGTTTCGCACCGGCAGCTTTCAGCTTTTCGCAAGCTTGGGTTACACCTTCGTTGCTGCCGCTGATCACTAATTGTCCGGGGCAGTTATAGTTAGCTGCTACTACCACCTCGGTAGTAAACTCCCTGCAAATTTCCTCTACCCTTGCATCATCCAACCCCAGTACAGCAGCCATGGTTGATGGATTGATCTCACAGGCGCGTTGCATTGCGGCAGCACGTTTTGCCACCAGCCTCAGTCCGTCTTCAAAAGACAGAACCTTATTGGCTATCAAAGCTGAGAATTCGCCCAAAGAATGCCCTGCAACCATATCAGGTTTCAGGTCGGGCGTGGTTTCGAACAGTATTACTGAATGCAAAAAAATGGCTGGCTGTGTTACATTAGTCTGCTTAAGTTCATCGGCCGTGCCATTGAACATAATATCTGTGATCCGGAATCCAAGAATTTCATTGGCTTTTTCGAAAAGTGCTCTTGCTGTTTCGTTCTGCTCATAAAGGTTTTTACCCATCCCTACAAACTGCGCACCCTGACCCGGGAAAATATATGCATGCTTCATTTAAGTCGTTTTAGGGTGCGAAAATAAACCCTAAACCACCAATCCACAAATGCAATAAAATCTATCTGAATTTTATGAAATACCCGGAAACCAAGTATTACCATATAACCTTTCCGGCTCCCTCACGTATTAACTCAGGTGCACCACTGGTACAGTCAACAATTGTAGAGGCAAGCGTGTTGCCAATACCACCATCGATAACAATATCCACCAGATTGCCGAAAACATCGTGCATTACCTCGGGATCCGTAAGGTACGGTACGTCTTCGTCCATAGGCAAGGAAGCGCTCATAATGGGATGGCCTAGTGCCTTCACAATCTCGTGGCATATTTTGTTATCAGGAATACGAATACCAACAGTATCTTTCTTCGTTTTCATCATCTTAGGCACCTGCTTGCTTGCCGGTAAGATAAAAGTATACTGTCCAGGCAAAGCAGCCTTCAATAACCTGAAAATGGGGGTATCCACACTTTTTGCATAGTCGCTGAGGTGGCTGAGATCTGAACAGATGAAGGAGAACTGCGCTTTCTTTACATCTATATTTTTGATCCTTGCAATTCGGGTAACTGCATCAGCATTGTTAATATCGCACCCAATGCCATAAATAGTGTCTGTTGGGTAAATTATGACACCTCCCTTTTTAAGGCAATCCACAACTGTTTGTATATTTCTTGCCTGAGGATTATCAGGATGGATATGCAGCAACATAACTAAATTTTCATAAAGATACGATTCATATTGGGCTAAGTGAAGCTATTTTGTAGTTTTACAAACTGATAGGAGATCAGGTGTAAATAGAAAATAGGTGTAAATACAAACGCCGTACTGAATACTGACTATCTAAAAACCAATTTTAAATTTATCAACCAACGCGTGTTCTCAATCATCATACCCACATGGAATAACCTGGCTTTTGCAAAGCTTTGTGTTGAAAGTATCCGCAAAAACTCGGCATTCAATCACCAGATAATACTGCACGTAAACGACGGCAGTGACGGAACTTTGCAATGGGCGAAGAATGAGGGCATAGACCATAGCTGGTCGCCTGACAACGTAGGCATTTGCGTAGCAGTGAATGAAGCCGGGGGACTTGCCACTACAGATTATGTTGTGTACATGAACGACGACATGTATGTGTGCCCGGGATGGGATACTGCGATCATGGATGAGATCAAAAAGCTGGGTACTGATTGCTTCATGCTGTCATCGACAATGATTGAACCGACCGACCACAATAATCCATGTGTGATAGTGCGCGACTACGGTACAACGATAGAAACTTTTAAAGAACAACAATTGCTGAGCGAGTGCGGGGCCATGGAAAAAGCAGACTGGACAGGATCGACCTGGCCGCCCACTATTGTGCACCGCAAGTATTGGCTGATAACCGGCGGTTACAGCATCGAGCTCAGCCCCGGCGTGAGCAGCGATGACGACTTCTCTATGAAGATGTGGGCTGCAGGTTGCCGCATATTTAAGGGTGTTGGCAAAAGCAGGGTGTATCACTTCCAGTCTAAATCTACACTGCGTATAAAGAAGAACAACGGCCGTAAACAGTTCCTGATGAAATGGGGCATTAACCAGTCGACGTACAACAAGTACTACATTCGCCGGGGTACGCCATGGACCGGCCCGCTTACCGAACCTACCGGCTCGCATATGCAGTGGGAAAATTTCAGGGCATGGGCGAAAAGGAAAATCATGTAGGTACTAACGCGAGGTTATTCACAAGGACTACACCCTACTATCTTACTGAAAAATCTTTGATTATTCCGTGTGTCTTGTTAGCGGACAACGCAATCTCGTAAAGTGGCGATTGCGCTCAACTACACTTGCAATCAACCCCTGATCACTTCAATATCCCCATCATCGCTTACCCGAACTATTCTGGATGGAGGATTAAGTGTGGTATCGCCCTGTCGGTGCTTTACCACGTAGTCTACCCCGTTAATGATGGGTTGTTCTATCATGGTATATAATGCAGGGGTGGGTTGTCCGCTTAAATTGGCGGAAGTAGAAATGATCGGCTTACGGTATCTCTTGATCAGTGCCTTGCAAAACGGATCGGTGGTGACCCTTATGGCTATGCTGCCATCTTTGTTAACAACATTGTCGGGGAAGCCGAGGGCACCATCGTAGATGACTGTAGTGGGGCGGTCGAAAGACTCTACTATTGCAATGATATCTGGTGGCGGTGCTGCAACATACTGCAGAATATCGCGGGCTTCGGCCAGAAGGATGATCATAGATTTTTCCTTTGGGCGGTTTTTTAAACTAAAAATCTGTTCCACTGCCTGCTCACTCAAAGCATCGCAGCCGAGACCCCATACAGTTTCTGTGGGATAGAGAATCGAGCCACCGTTTTGCAAAACCGCAACGCAATTCTTTATGTCGTTTTCGAAGTCCACCATAGCAGTTGTTGATTTGTGATGTCCATTGCACACCTGAAATGTTTTTCGGGGCATTGCCTGTGCCCGTGTAGCCCGCATGGTCTGCATGCAAGCCTTTCGTTTACCTCTACAACCAGCGCATTATCGCGGAGTGGCCCGAAACCGAATGCGGGTACAGTGGAGCAAAATACGGCAGTAACAGGCGCATTCATAGCTGTTGCGAAATGCAGCGGTGCTGAATCGTTTGTATAGTTCATAGCTGCCTGCTGCATCAAGGCAGCGGACTGTAGGAAATTGAGTTTGCCGCAGAGGTTGTCGACATTTTTATTGGTGGTAACATTAAGTATACCATCACCGAGTTCTTTATCTGTTGGTGCACCTATTAGGTAGATCTTGTATTCTGCAGGCAGTTCATTGATCAGGCTAACCCATTTGGATGCCGGGAATTGCTTGGTAAACCAAACTGATGATGGAGCGATGCATATGTAAGGTGTTACCTGATATTGCTTCACAAGCTGATAGTCGGCGGGAGCGGGGTATAATTTAGGAAACGATTTATTGCCGTCTGTAAATTCGCTGATCAGTAAGTTGTTCCGGTCTGTTTCATGAACAGGATCCTGACTGTATGGCTCTGATAGTTGGTGGTGTACTTTTTTTGTGTAACAGAAGGAAAGCGGATTCTTATCAAACCCGGCTTTGTAACCAGCCCCTGAGAGCAGAGTAATTATGCCAGAGGTTGCAAAACGGTGCGGATTGATAACGTGGGTGTACTTTTCGCTGCGAACCCGAAGTGCCAGTTTCAGCAGATTCTTGTTCTTGCCGTTTTTCTTATCCCAGATGAGCAGGTTGGTAATGTATGGGTGCTCTTTAAGCAATCCCTCATTACCCTTTCGCAGCAGAAAATCGATCTGAGCATCCGGGAAGTGGTTATGCAGCTTTTCTATAAGCGCAGTTGCCAGAACTACATCTCCGGTAAAAGCGGTTTGAATAATCAGGAATTTGTGCATCACCACTGCAAAACTACGATTGTATGGCTTTTGGAAGGTTTTAACAATAAAAAATAATTTTTTAGCGATTTTGGTGCTAAATTTGTTACTATACTTGAGTAAACTATAAAATATCATAAAAATGAAAAAGATCATTCTATCATTAGGACTAATTGTATTGTGTGCAGGAGTTGCGATGGCTCAAGGAAAGAAAAACAAGAAGGGCGATGCGGGCAACGATAATAAGAAGACTATTACCAATACCCCACCACCAGCCAGCAACTACACTACAACGCCATCAGGATCATTAGCTGCTGACAATATGGCTTTTGTTGACCTATCTCACGATTTTGGTACTGTGCCAGAAGGACCGGATGCCACATGTGAATTTACGTTTAAGAATACCGGCAAAGAGCCGATCATTATAGAAAAAGCACAACCGTCGTGCGGTTGTACGGTGCCTTCATTCTCTAAGGAGCCTGTACCACCAGGGGCAACCGGAACTATTAGTGTAGCTTACCATACAAAGGGCAAACCTAATCCGTTTACCAAAACAATTTCTGTGGTTTCAAACGCAGGCACCAAGGTGCTTACGATCAAAGGCAATGTAGAAAAAGCGCCGTCAGGATCTGTGCCTGAGAACTCTTCGATGTTGAAAACGAACTAATCAGTTTTGATTTTAAACGATGAAGAAAATTTGCATCACTGTATTCTACCTAACTATAGGCGCGCTTGCTCTTAGAGCTCAGGATAGTAAAACGGTGCAGGGCAAATCTGAGGCTGGAGACAATCAGGGCAAAAAGACACACGAGCCGGGCAAGTTCAGGTTTGAAGAAGAAACACATGACTTTGGCGAGATAATGGAGGGCCCGTTGGCTGAATGTGATTTCGAATTTAAGAATGTCGGCAAAAGTCCTATTCTTATTTCAGAAGCACATGGCTCATGTGGATGTACCGTTGCCAAATGGCCAACAGAACCGATACAGCCAAAACGAAAGGGAGTGATACATGTTACCTATACTACGTACGGACGTGTTGGCCCTATCGATAAGGATATCTTTCTTACTTCGAATGCGCTGCAGAGCAAGGTGAAGCTGCACTTAACCGGCATAATTTTACCCAAACCCGAACAAACCAAAAAACTTGTAGTTCCACCGGCACCGCCGATACCCGTGCCTGAAGATTAATAGCGGAACTACTTTCCAAACCGAATCAATTTTTGTAATCATAACCTTTACTTTTCTTTAGCATTTTTGTATCTAAATTGCACTGTATGAAAAAGATATTGCTTGTAGTTTTTGGCCTTGCATTAGGCGTTGGGGCAACAACAATTAACGCCACACAGGCTATTGCTCAGAATACACCAGGAGCAAAATTCAAATTTGAAACAGGAGAAACACACGACTTTGGTGTGTTGAAGCGTGGACCTGTTGCTATGTATTCTTTTGAGTTTACTAATACCGGTGACCAGCCATTGATCATCATGAATGTGACACCATCATGTGGCTGCACAAATGTAGACTGGCCTAAAACGCCTGTATTGCCAGGCCAGAAAGGAAAAATTCAACTGGGTCTGAAAACCGAGGAACAACATGGCATCTTTAATAAAGAAGTTTACATACAGTCGAACGCGGTGAACAACCCACGTGGTGAAAAAAGGTATACTGTGTACATCAAGGGCGATGCACGAGATTAATCGATAACTCAATTTTTTCTAAACGGGGGTACTTAGGTATCCCTTTTTTATTTTTAGCCTGTAGTGCTGCGCCCCTGAAGCATGGGCACAAACAAGGAGTCGCCCATTTCTTCTTCTGTAATGGTGCCGTTGGCATCCTTAGTAACTCTGAGCATTTTTTGTTTGCCATCATCACCTACCGGAACGACCATGATGCCTCCGGGCTTTAGTTGCATCAATAGTTTTGGGGGTATAAATGGAGCGCCACAGGTAATGAGTATTTTATCGAACGGACCATAGGAAGGCAGACCTTCAAAGCCATCTCCATAAAACCTTTTTATGTTGGGATACTTTTTCAGCAATTCAAATTTGCCCTGCAGATCATACAATTCTTTCTGGCGCTCAATGGTAAAAAGGAAAATACCCAGCTCTCCTAAAACACAGGCTTGATAAGCACTGCCTGTGCCGATTTCCAACACCTTGTCGTATTTTTTCAGGTCCAACAGGTTGGTCTGCCAGGCAACGGTATAGGGCTGGGATATGGTTTGTCCGGCAGCGATGGGAAAAGCCCGGTCTTCGTAAGCCTGCCTTTCGAATGCCTTATCCAGAAAGAAATGCCTGGGAATAGCCTCTATGGCACCGAGCACCCTTTCATCCTTAATTCCCTTTTCCCGGAGTAACTGTACCAGCTGTTTGCGCATTCCTTTGTGCAGGTAATTATCTTCCCGGGGTAACCTGTTTTGCATGGCAGCAAAGGTATATCATAAACCTCTGAAAAATGAGTGACAGATCTCTCTCTTCGTACAGAAGAATGATAGTTAAATCAGCGTTAAACCGTATATTGCAAAAGCTGTTGTATATTTCACCTCTTTACCTTTGAACTGAGATGAAGAAAATTTTCCCGCTTATTGTTGTCCTTATTACGTTGTCGGTAGTAGGCATTCTGTTTATCCAGATGTCGTGGATCAACAATGCGCTTAAACTGAAGCATGAGGAATTTCAGCGCGAGGTAGACAATTCACTGAAGCAGACTAAGGAAGCACTTTACAGCAAGTTTACTTATGATTCGAAACTGATCTTTCCGAATGAAGAGTCAAGACAGTTTTTCCTACAGAATAATTTCAGGGTAGATGGAGCCTTTACAAAAGATGATATTGAGACGATCATAGAAAAGGCATTAGCGCAGAATAACATTAGATTGCCGTTTGAATTTTGTGTTCAGAACATTTACCATTTCAATATCCTTCAGTCGGATGGTTTTCAAATTGCGGATCTGCATTCAGACAAGCAGATAGAGCTATCTCCGGATGATGCTCTTCGCTCCCATGAAACATTATACCTAGCCATTTTTGAAGATAAGAATGCGATCATCAGGGAGATGCTCTGGATGATCATTGCATCAATTGTGTTCACTACCATTATTGTGCTGGCATTCTTTGTAACAGTGAGAACACTGTTCAACCAGAAAAAACTATCAGAGATAAAGTCTGACTTTATCAATAACATGACGCATGAGCTTAAGACACCTCTTGCCACGATTTCTCTCGCTATAGATGCCCTTACCAATGAGAAGGTGATTCATGACACTGATAAGATAAAGATATACAGCAGCATGATCAAAGAGGAGAACAAGCGCATGAACAAGCAGGTAGAAAAGATACTGCAGGCGGCGCGGCTGGAGAAAGAAGAGATCAAGCTAAATATTCAGACGCTGGACACACACCAGATCATTAACAAGGTGGCTGATAACCTGGCACTGCAAATACAGGAAAAGAACGGTACGCTGACTCTGAAACTAAATGCCACTAGCCCTACGATAGAAGCAGATGAGGTGCATTTTTCCAACATCATCTTCAACCTGCTGGATAATGCTATGAAGTATTCGAAAGATGCTCCGCACATTGAAGTAATTACGCTGAATACAGGCAACGGAATGCTGTCGATAAAGATCAAAGACAACGGTATAGGGATGGACAAGGAAACCCAGTCGAGAATATTTGAGAAGTTTTACCGTGCCCATACAGGTAACCTACATAACGTTAAGGGCTTTGGATTGGGACTTAGCTATGTAAAAGCGATAGTAGATGCGCATGGCGGCAAGATCAAAGTAGAAAGTGCGCCTGGCAAAGGCAGTACCTTCACACTCATATTACCACCCGGAGAAAAAGCATAATAATTTTAATGTTGCGGGCGGGTATCAGAAAACGATACAAAGACTTTTGATCACTGACGCAAGACGTATAGCATCGTAGATACGTGGTTCATCGGCACCATGTTGTTTCACCGAATGCTCATGCGATTTAACGCACTGTTCGCAACCGTTTACTGCAGACAAGGCAAGGCTCATCAATTCAAACAGTCCTTTGCCCATTGCCGGGTTCATCATAATACTCATGCGCAGACCTGCAGGATGTTTCTGGTAGTATTCCGTGCCGGGCATAAAATGCTTGAACCGGTAGAAAATGTTATTGGCACTCATGAGTGATACACAGGCATGGGTTTCCGCTATTTCTTCATCGGTTGCACCATTTGAACGGCAATGAGTTTCGAATGCAGTTATCAGTGCAGTATGCTTTTCATTTACGGCCACAGAGAGTGCCAGAAGATATGCTTCCTTTTTGGTAAGATGCAGACTTCCGATAGTAGTGGATACATTGAGCTTTAAATCTCTCAGGTACTTGCTGTTTACCGTTGCCAGAGCATTAAGGCTTTGACTAGTATATGAAGGGTCTACGCCTGCAACCTCAAGCAAGCCTGCTACACTTTCGTTAATTTCCATTTTCAGAAAAAGATTGGATTCTATAAAGAAATAAAAGCAGCCTGCCTGTAACGGCAGACTGCTTTTAAAAAAGTAATACTATCCTACTGCGGCCACAAGTGTTTCTTCACCACGGGTCCAGTTACATGGGCAAAGCTCGTCGGTCTGAAGCGCATCCAGAACACGGAGTACTTCGCTTACGTTCCTGCCAACACTCAGGTCATTGACACATACCCAGCGAACGATACCATCCGGATCGATAATGTATGTAGCACGATAAGCTACTTTCTCTTCAGCAGAAAGTATGCCCAGTTCATCAGCCAGACTCTTAGAGGTATCAGCAATCATTGGGAAACGGAGGTCGCGAAGATCTTTATGATCCATGCGCCATGCATGGTGCACATATTCACTGTCTGTTGATGCGCCAAGTAATACAGTTTCACGATCTGTGAAGTTGGTGTAGTTTTTGTTGAATTCAGCGATCTCTGTAGGACATACAAAAGTAAAATCCTTAGGCCACCAGAACATTACAGCCCATTTTCCTTCAATATCCTTGTTGCTGATATTTTTGAATTCTTTTCCTTTTTCGATAGAAACCACAGATTTCTTATCGAATTGGGGAAACTTACTTCCCACTGTTACGAAACTGTCAGACATAATT
>CAIKOJ010000097.1 GCA_903829015.1 uncultured Bacteroidota bacterium | reverse complement strand
CCATTGCCGCCTCCGGCACCTCCGGCATAGGCGCCTCATTTTCCGTTGTCATCCCTAAACTGATAAAGTAACTTGAAGACATTTGCTTACCAACACGTCCAAAGAGTAATAGCTCGTAAATGTCATAACACTTCCCTTTAGGGCCGGGGTTTACTCGCTAATGTCACAATACCTCCCGACGCGGTGGGTCGGGGTTTACACTCCACACTCAAACCCACACTCACACTGATTTTCTCAACACCTCCCGCCGCGGCGGGTCGGCGTTTACTTCCCAAATATCTCCTCTATCGGCTCACCAATACATCCATTAGGTTGCTGCACATGCAGCATAGCAGCCAGCGTAGCCGCAATATCAGTCATATGGCACACCTTGTTCGATGCCCCCTTCGGCACATGCCAGCCAAACCAAAGAAGTGGAATATGCGAGTCATACGGATTCCATGTACCGTGCGTTGTTCCGGTTATCGGGCCACTATTTTCGTACCATGCCGGATTCAGCACCACCTGTACCACACCGCTTCTGTTCCGGTTGTATCCGTTGACCACCATTGTCTTCAGCGGCTCAGGTAGCTGTGCTTCATATAATCGCTCCAAATCAGCCACATAAGCTATTTCCTTCTTCCCTTTCAGAAACTCCACCATGTACTTCTTGATTTGCTCACGGTCAAGTCCCGCTTTCGAAATGAACTGTTCATCAATGTAATACTGATAATTCTCAAATCCCTTTACGATCGAATCTCTTCCTGTCTTCGCCTTTAAATACTGTTTAAGTTCCGCGGTAATGCCATTATTCATAACACCCGCCGGCAACTCCTCATCAATAAGAAACTGAGGATTGTGCGCTGCACCATGGTCTGCGGTAAGGAATAACAGATACTTGCCCTTGCCTACTGTGTTATCCAGGTAGCTCAGATAGTCACCTATCTCCCTGTCCAGCCTCAGATACATATCTTCTATCTCAACCGAATTCGGACCGAACTGATGCCCTGCATAGTCGGTACTCGATAAGCTGATACACAAAAAATCCGCATTCTTCCCTGCTCCCAGTTGCTCACCTTCTATGCACGCCCTGGCAAGATCAAAAGTGATCGTATTCCCCGCAGGCGTAGCTTTGAAGGCATTATACCTGCTCTTACCCGTCAGCGACTCTATCTTGTGTGGAAATATCGGCGCCTTCTCCCCTTTAAAAGATCGCTCATAGCGGCTCGCATCTTCCAGGCTCTGGCTGTAGCTTGTAGCAGGCAGCAAAAGTTCCCAGTTTAGCTTTATAAGGCTGTCGGCTATATGCCTGTTGTTAAATGCCTGCAACCATGTAGGGTTAGGATTTGAGTAATAAGAGCTGCTGTTGAAACTACCGGTGCTGTCGTCTATCCAGTATGCTGCATTGGCCATATGTCCAGCCGGCAGTATAGAGCTCCTGTCTTTGATCGCCACGCCATATACCTTCGACCCCATATTGGTGGCAAGCCTTAGTTCGTCGGTAATGGTGGATGTCAGCAGATTCCTGGGGCTCATAGGTGGCGCAGCCGGGTCGGTGGTGCCTACCATATGCACCGTATTGTCGTCAGTACAGTACACACCCTTTCCGGTAGTATTATCTATCCAATTATTCCCCGCTATACCATGTATCGATGGTACCGACCCCGAATAAATGCACGTATGACCCGGCGCAGTGAACGTTGGCACATAATTGATCATAGTATTTTCGCAGCTAAATCCATCCTTCAACAGTCGCTTGAAACCTGTGCTGCCATACAGATCATAATACCGGTACAGATAATCCCAGCGCATCTGGTCTATCACCAGCCCTACCACTAATTTTGGCCGCTCTACCCCGTCTTTCGCGCTCACACTATACGCCGCGCCCATTATTAACAAAATAATAAATGCCCTTAGATGCTTCATTACAGACCCTATTTTACTTTTTGCAGAAGTTACATTGTGCAAATGTGCAAAATGTTCAGGCAAACCTCAGTGATATTTTTATTATTTTTGCCATAGAATTTTTTGTTTTAAAACATAGCATACATTTTATCATATGGACATATTCGCAAAATTCGAGAACAGATTAGGGCCGATAGGAGATTACGCAGAAAAATCACCCGGGTACTTCGCTTTTCCAAAGCTGGAAGGAGAAATCGGCAACCGCATGAAATTCCGCGGTAAGGAAAAGATCATTTGGAGCCTCAACAACTACCTGGGTCTCGCAAACCACCCCGAGGTTCGCAAAGCCGACAACGACGCAGTTGCTAAATACGGTCTCGCATCACCAATGGGAGCGCGTATGATGAGCGGTAACTCCGACAGTCATGATAAACTCGAACGCCAGCTGGCAGAGTTCGTTGGTAAGGAAGATGCAATGTTGTTCAACTACGGGTACCAGGGTATGGTATCTGCAATTGATGCTTTGTGCGGCCGGCACGATGTGGTTGTGTACGACGCCGAGTCGCATGCATGTATCATCGATGGTCTTCGCCTTATTCCAAGTCACAGATATGTGTACAAGCACAACGATATTGCCGATTGCGATAAACAGCTTGCACGCGCTACCGAACTCGTAAAGAAAACAGGTGGTGGCATTATGGTTATCACAGAAGGTGTATTTGGTATGAGCGGCAACCAGGGCAAGATAAGGGAACTGGCTACCCTCCGCGAAAAATACGACTTCCGTATTTTCGTAGATGATGCACATGGTTTCGGTACTATGGGCAAGACCGGTGCCGGCATTGGCGACGAGCAGAACTGTATCGACGATATCGATATCTACTTCTCTACGTTTGCAAAATCTATGGCAAGCATAGGAGGCTTCCTCGCTGCCGATAAAAAGATTCTTACTTTCCTCAGGTACAATATGCGCTCACAGATCTACGCCAAGTCATTACCAATGGCATTTGTAGAAGGTAATCTGAAACGCCTGGAATTACTCCGCACCAAGCCCGAACTAAGGGAAAAACTGTGGCACAATGTACGCAGACTGCAGAACGGTTTCCGCGAAAGAGGATTTGATCTGGGCACTACCAATACACCTGTTACACCCGTGTTCATGAAAGGTGGACTGTTTGATGCCGTGCAGCTCACCTACGACATGCGCGAGAACTACAACATCTTCTGCTCAGTGATCGTTTACCCCGTAATACCAAAAGGACAGATAGAACTGCGCATCATCCCTACCGCAGCCCACACCGATCAGGACATAGACGAAACCCTCGCAGCCTTCGATGCCGTTCGCGAAAAACTCGACAAAAAACTCTACCCCCAGGAAATGCCCTACGTAGGCGCAGGGGTGTAACACTACCACGACATCCTTTACAAAGCATAAACATAAACTGCCCCGAATTAGGAGGGCACTGAAAAAGTCCTTTTTGTACGACAGAAAGAAAGGGAGTGGAAAATTTAGTTTTCTGCTCCCTTTTTTGTATTTTGAAGGATGCTAATTCAGCAACAGAAAATTCAGTTCAGTGCATATTCGGGCTTATATG
>CAIKOJ010000096.1 GCA_903829015.1 uncultured Bacteroidota bacterium | reverse complement strand
TAGTTTGCTGCCTTTCTGATGTCGGAAGCAACCGGAAGAAAAACGGAAGTTGTATGAAGTTAGATGTTGATCGAATAGCAGGATTTTTTAACCAAAAATCCACCCATTTCAGGACGAGACATAAATTTTGCAAATCCTGACCTGTGGTGAAATTGGGGCATAAATGGGGTATTCTTATCCACATTACGAACAATTTTTATTGACAATCAATGCTTTAGACAAAACACATCAATATTTTACCCACCTGGGGAATTTTGCTAAACTCGATTGTGAAAATCCTTAAATTTTGCGAATCCTGATCAGGTATTTCTTATCCACATTTTGATCAATTTTAATTGAAAATCAATGCTTTAGAGAAAACACAACAATATTTACCCCACATGGGGATTTTTTACCTAAATCCCGAAAATCCTGATCAACCCAATGCTATATACTATCTACTAAATACTATCTACCTACTTATGACTCACGACTCATGACTTACGACTATTTTGATTATTTTTGCAACTCTTTAATTTAAACGATAATAAAAACATATATGGCGATTGTTGATCTCGTAATGCCGAAAATGGGAGAAAGTATTATGGAAGCTACGGTGCTCAAGTGGCACAAGAAGCCGGGCGACCATGTGAAAATGGACGAGACACTGTTGGATATAGCTACAGATAAGGTGGACAGTGAGGTTCCCTCTACCGCTGCTGGCACTATTACTGAGTTGCTTTATAAAGAGAACGATGTAGTGCCTGTTGGTTCGGTTATTGCGCGTATAGATTCAGGCGGTGCTGCAACTTTGGGAGCTACACCGGCTCCTGCGGCTGCTCCTGTCGCAGCGCCACCCGCTCCAGCCCCAGTAGTGGCAGCGCCTACTCCGCAACCTGTTGCGGCACCTGTTCAAAATCAAGGCAACAGGTTCTATTCGCCGTTGGTACTGAATATTGCCGGCAAAGAAGGCATCAGTATGTCGGAGCTGGAAAACATTCCCGGCTCCGGCAATGAAGGTCGTGTAACTAAGAAAGACATTTTGGATTATGTAGCCAACAGAGGCAGTGCCCCTGCTGCTGCTCCCGCACCAACACCTGTCGCTGCAGCACCGGTAGCAACACCTGCATCAGCCCCTGCTCCACAGCCTCAGGCAGCCGTTACGGCCACACCTGCCGGTAATGTGGAGATTATGGAAATGGACCGTATGCGCAAGCTTATAGCAGACCATATGGTACGCAGCAAGTCTACCTCGCCGCACGTTACGAGTTTCACCGAAGCCGACGTAACTAACATCGTAAGATGGCGCGATAGAGTGAAAGGGGTATTTGAAAAGAAGTACGGCGAGAAGCTCACTTACACGCCTATCTTCTTCGAAGCAATAGTAAATTGTATCCGCAAGTATCCGCTTATCAACTGTAGTATTGAAGGCGATAAAATAATCATCAAGAAGTACGTAAACATGGGCATGGCCACTGCCCTGCCCTCCGGCAATCTTATCGTGCCGGTTATTAAGAATGCAGACACCAAGAATCTCATTGGTCTTACTAAAGACGTGAATGCACTTGCCAATGCAGCCAGAAGCAGTAAACTGAAAGCTGATGATACACAGGGCGGCACATTCACCGTTACCAACGTAGGTACTTTTGGCAGCCTTATGGGTACGCCAATTATTAACCAGCCACAGGTAGCCATTATGGCCCTGGGTGTGATCAAAAAACGCCCTATGGTTTTAGAAACTGCCGATGGCGATGTAATAGCTGTGCGCCACATGATGTACCTCTCACTCAGCTACGATCATCGTATAGTAGATGGTTCAGTTGGTGCTGGTTTCCTCTCAGCGGTGGCTAAAGAACTGGAAGCGTTCGACCCACAAAGAGACATCTGAAAACAGGATTAGTTTTTGCCTGACGAGCAAAGCATATAATTGTGCATTGCTCAATTGACTGTAAGAATATTAAGTAATTAACACCCCAAATACACTAAAAAGTATGAGCGATTTATTGGACGAAATTATAGAAAGATCAGCCGACCAGATGAGAAAAGCTATCGGCCACCTCGAAGTTGAAATCAGTAAAGTAAGGGCCGGTAAGGCCACACCTCAGATCGTTGACGGGATTTATGTAGATTATTATGGCAACCCTACTGCGCTGCAACAGGTAGCCAACGTGCTGGTTGCAGATGCCCGCACACTCAGTATCCAACCCTGGGAAAAAAACATGCTTGCCCCCATTGAAAAAGCGATCATGGCTGCCAACATTGGCCTTACTCCGCAAAACGATGGTACTTATATCAGACTGTTTCTGCCACCACTCACAGAGGAGCGCCGCAAAGAATTGGTGAAGCGTGTTTATGGTGAAGGTGAAACCGCTAAAGTGGCTATCCGCAGCATCAGAAGAGATAACATTGAGCAGGTTAAAAAACTACAGAAAGACGGCCTGAGCGAAGATATAGCCAAAGACGGCGAAGCACGTATACAAGGTGTTACCGATAAAAACATTGTACTCGTAGACCAACATTGCAAGGATAAGGAAAAAGAAATAATGACCATCTAAGTTGGTTCGTTATTCAAGTTCATACCCCAAATTACGATCGTTACAAATAAATGCACTTGTTGGTCTTTTCCCAAAGGAAGGAGTTTTGCAAGTGTATGCAATAAATTGCATTACTGGTAATTGTTGTCCAAAAGTATAGGAGACAATTACCAGTTTTGAAATAGTCAATGATGGAAATACTGTTTCCCGATTTAAGCTTTCAAATACTTTTCTGATATGGATAGGCTGCATAATCAGATATTGTTGCTGTTTTCAATTCCCATTTATGCGGTCATCATACCGCTGGAGATATTGATTAGCAATTTTGTCGGATTAAGATACTATTCGCTCAAAGAAACTCTGATCAATATCTACCTCAATTTACTGAATACAGGATTGGATATTGTATTACGTATAATCATCGGACTGAATCTGCTCAATTTCTTCTACCAACTTCATCTGAACATTCAATGGAACGCTTTTGCATATTGGGCGATATTGCTCCTCGGCGAAGATCTATGTTTCTGGCTGGAGCATTACGTTGATCATCATTGCAGGCTGTTTTGGGCAGTGCACGTTACGCACCATTCCTCTACAGAGTATAACCTCTCAACCGGTTTCCGCTCGTCGGTATTTATGCCGGTTTATAAGTACCTGTATTTTATTCCGCTGGTATTATTTGGTTTCAAGCCGTTAGATGTTGTCTTTATGTTTGCAGTAACGCAGATCTATGGTACGCTGGTACACACACAGGCTATCCACAAACTACCCCGATGGATCGAGTACATTTTCGTTACACCTTCGCATCACCGGGTACACCATGCATGCAACATACCCTATCTCGACCGGAATATGGGCATGGTGTTCATCATCTGGGATCGACTGTTTAACACCTTTACCGCAGAGATGCCGGAAGAAAAACCACACTACGGAATCCGGGCACCGATCGGCAATGCACATCATCTGGTCAATATTGTTACTCATGAATGGAAAAACATTGGTCAAGACCTGAGTAAAAAAGCAACGTTGAAGGATAAATGGAACTACTTATTCAAACCTCCGGGTTGGAGCCACGATGGCAGTACAAAAACAACTGCACAGCTACAGACTGAATACTTTGAAAACAAATAAAAAATACATTACAAACAAGGATTTTCTCAACAGTCGAATGCTTTTAGTTCTATTATTATTAATGCCATATTCCCTTTTTAAGCACCATAAGTGTATATTTGCAGTCCTTTTAAATAAATGATTTTATGTCGTCAACATGGTTTCGGAGGAATAAGAAGGGGATTCTAACCACTACTGAAGAGAAGAAAGAAACACCTGATGGCCTCTGGCACAAATGCCCTAATTGCAAAGCAACTGTTACGGTAAAAGAACTTCATGCAAATTTGTTCATTTGCCACAAATGCAATTATCACAACCGCATCAACGCAAAAGAGTACTTCGAAATACTTTTTGATAACAACGAGTACAATCTGCTTTTTGAAAATATTGTCCCAAAAGACTTCCTGAATTTCGTAGACATGAAGCCTTATGGCGAAAGGCTTAAAGAAGCGCAGAAAAGTACCGGCCTTAGTGATGCCATTTCTGTTGGCCATGGATTAATGAATGGTAAGGATTTTGTTGTGGCCTGTATGAATTTCAATTTCATTGGCGGGTCAATGGGTTCAGTGGTAGGCGAAAAGATAAGCAGGGCTATTGATTATTGTATTGAGCGCAAAATACCATTCATGGTGATCTCTAAGTCAGGAGGCGCAAGGATGATGGAAAGTGCTTTTTCACTGATGCAGATGGCAAAGACTTCAGCCAAGCTAACACAACTATCAAAAGCCCAACTACCATACATTTCTTTAATGACCGACCCAACAACCGGCGGTGTTACTGCCTCTTATGCAATGCTGGGTGATATTAATATTGCTGAGCCTAATGCATTGATTTGTTTTGCTGGTCCGCGTGTTATTAAAGAGACCATAAAGAAAGATCTGCCCTCCGGATTTCAACGTTCAGAATTCCTGCTGGAGCACGGCTTTCTCGATTACATTGCCGACAGAAAAATGCTGAAGCAAAAACTCACCGTTGTTTTGGAATGGTTCACAAAGTCACCGGGATCACTGGAATCCTGATTTTGTTTCCATGCAAGGCAATTTGAATGTTTATGAATGGCATCCTAATTACTAAACCACAATTCCCATCCTCAATTTGCCCGAAAAAGTATACATAAAAAATCGTCCTGCCACCTTTGAATATGCCATTGAAGATCGGCTGGAAGCAGGTATTGTGTTAACCGGCTCTGAGATCAAATCTGTGAGGAACGGCAAAGTGAGTTTTAATGATAGCTATTGCTTTTTTAATGATGACGGTGAGCTCTGGATCAAAAGTCTCCATATTGCCGAGTACGTGAATGCAGGATATGCTGGTCACTTGCCCACCCGCGAAAGGAAACTGCTGCTCAAGAAAAAAGAGCTGGCCAAGTGGCATTCCAAAATTCGTGAAAAAGGCTTTACCATTGTACCATTGAGCATGTACCTAAATGACAATGGCATTGCCAAAATGGAAATCGGACTAGGTAAGGGCAAGAAAGTGCACGACAAACGTGAGAGCATCAAGTCCAGAGATGTAGAACGAGAAATGAAACGGTATATAAAGTAGTGCACCCTACTATCTACTATCTACTATCTACTATCTACTATCTACTATCTACAAATTCCCAACAACCCTACTCTACCACATCATTAAACTCAATATCATAGTGAGCCAGCTCCGTCAGCACAGGTCTGTAAACTGCGGGCATATTAGGTATCACTACACCCTTTGGCAAACTGATCTTATTCCCAAGTACCATGCGTGCAAGAATAGCTATCGGCAATCCTACTGTCTTTGCCATAGCCGAATGGTCCCTGTTTTCGCCTTTCACCACCATTGAGCTGGAAAGTTTGATCTTGTTGCCTCTGTGCTGGTATTCAATTTCATGCAGCATCACTACCATATCCTTGTCTTCAGGAGCCATTTCCCAACGAGGAATGAGCAAGCTGAGCAGAATATCGGCAGATGAATGTGTGCCTTCAGGCAAAGGTTTCTGTTCAAATAAACCAAGCCAGGTAAGCATATGCATTACTTTATCGTCCGCATTCAGTTTTTTGGCAACAAAGTCTTCAACCGATCCTTTTGTCCAACCGGCTTTCTGCTTCACCCACGACAAATAAGTATTGCCCTGAGACTCTATCGAATCCGTAGCATCTGTAAGACCCAAAGTAATCAGCGCCTGCCAGCCTTTATTGAAGTTAGGATGCCTCAGTGTGGCCCGCATAAAGGTTTTTACATCCGGAACCTCATACAAGTCGACATAACTAAGTGAGTCGCGATTAGGATAGTAAGCCAATGTCCCGGCGTCCGGCACGTTTACTTTCCTTATCGCTTCAAACATTTTTTCATAGGGCACATCTTCCTCTTTACCCTTCAGCAGGTACCTCGCACCACCAGATCCTGCAGTCACCACATTTCTCGGGTTCCAGCTGAATTTATAATGCCAAGGATTATTGTCGCTTTCAGGTGCTATCAATCCACCGCAGTACGACTTAAAGCTGGTAATAATACCCGCCACCCTGTGTATGCCATGAATGATCTTATTGGCCGTCATATGGTCTATGCCCGGATCCAGTCCCATTTCGCACATAAACATCAGACCTGCCTCTTTTACCTCCTTATCCATAGCCCTCATCTCCTCAGAGATATATGACGAAGTGATCAGGTTTTTCTTGTGTTTAAGGCAATCCTTTGCAAGATGTATATGCAAATGCGGCGGCATCAGGGATATGACAATGTCAGCTTGTTTTACCAGAGGTTCTCTCTTTGAGCGGTCAGTAATATCAATTGCAACAGCTTCTGCATACAAACTTTTGCCTATTTTTGCCTTAATTATTTCAGCGTTACTGTCGGCAACAATTACCCTCCATTTGTATTTTGGAGCGTATTTGAGTATGTAATCGATCAGGTATATCGATGATTTACCTGCACCTGCTATTAATATAGTCTGCATATTTATTTGTCACAAAATTGTCATTAACATTAGAACCTGCCGCAAATTTAAATTAATGGTTAATAATTTTGTAATCGATTACTACCTATATTTTAAATAAATACGTATAACCTTGCATGTATGAGCACAATTTGGAAAAGCAAAATAACGGACATTTTTGCATTAAACAGTTTATCTAAAAATACGATGGCAGAATGGCTGGGTATCCGGTTCACTGAAATTGGCACAAACTATGTAAAAGCAGAAATGCCTGTCTCTGAAAAAACGCACCAGCCGTATGGATTATTGCATGGCGGAGCATCGGCAGCTTTAGCCGAAACACTTGGTAGCGTAGCATCCTGGCTGGTTATTGACACAGAAAGGCAAATATGTGTAGGAATGGAGATCAACTGTAATCATATTCGCGGAAAAAAATCCGGCATAGTAACTGGGGTTGCTGAGCCACTACACCTGGGTGCAAATACACACGTATGGGGTATTAAGATAAGAGATGAGCATGAAAAACTTATATGTGTAAGCCGGCTAACGGTAGCAATTCTGAAGAAATAATCAGATTTCGTGTTTTCGTGGAAAATTAAATAGTACACTAGTAAGGATAGGTACAGCAAAAATACCAATGGTAGCAGCAGATGTGACCCAGTCAGTTGTATTGCTTTCGAGCATTTTGGTCAGTGCGCTTTCGGAATAGAAATGTTCATAAAAGGATAACGACAATTTTATGCCCAACAGCCCAATGATACTAAAGGCACATGCCTCCAAAAATGGATACTTTTCCATAAGCTTCACAAAGAACTGAGCTACAAAACGCATTGCAAGAATACCAATAAAGACCCCGGCAAGAATGATGAGGATGTTGTCTGAAAAAGCAACTGCGGCAAATACGTTATCCAGAGAAAATGCCAGATCCATTATTTCTATGGATATTACAGTTGTCCAGAATACGCCCATCCGCCCAAACATTCTTTTTAAAAACCGCTTTTCATCTATATTGGCGGGTGGTTTATTTGTTTTGTGTTTCAGCTTACTTAACCACCAATGTGATGCCAGGTAAATCAAATAAAGTCCGCCTAGTCCTTTTAACCACCATATCTTAACCAAATAAGATGCCAGCAGCAGGCATACGCCTCTAAAAATATATGCCCCTACTATCCCATATTTTAAAGCCTTACCTCGCTGGTGTTCAGGTAATTTCAAAACCATAATTGCAAGAACTGCAGCGTTGTCAACCGACAGAAGGCTTTCTATCAAAATAAGATTGCAGATCACAAGTAGTGAAGCTGCAGGCTGATTCAATATTTCTTGCAATAGAGGACTCATGCTAATCTAAAATGACTTCTTTTGTATTACCCAGCGTCAAAAATAAGAAATGCCGGCACAATTGTACCGGCATTAATTGATAAAACCTTTTTACAAATTAGTGTTTGCCCGAAATAAAATTATTCAATGCTTCTTTATCAGAATCGAATGGGAATATGCTGCCGAGTTTGAAATAGTTATTTTTATCCACACAGTTGTTATAAGCGAACTTCACAAACTTCAATTTTGCATCGTCAAAAGAAAACTGTTTGCTCAACTCCATTACCTGCGCAGTGGTTACAAAATTAGTCCCGATAATGGTTTTTGCAGTAGAGAGTTTAGTATCGTCGAATGAAGCATCTCTGATTGCTTTTTTTGTTTCTGCAAACATTTCGTCGCTCATAGCTACTGGCACCGGCACCGCAACAGGTACAGGTTGCCTGCGATCGTTGTTATTGTATTGTGTAGTAGTTTGCGTTACAGTTTGACCAACAACCGGGTCGTTATAGTATGTTTCGGTTGTTGTTTGAATTTGCTCTGGTCTACCATACATCATCATATATTCACCTCTTTGTGCACGGTAGCCTCTTTCCACTTCTGTACATTTATGAAACTTCAGCCTTGGATAGCCTTCACGGTTCCTCGAAATTTTCAAAACCATATTCACGGCCTTACCATCTACCGGATCTGCTATGTTAACGTTCTTCCTTATTGCCTGAGTGCGATTGTCGGCAAACAGTATTTCAACATCATTACCATACTTTGGTAAACCTTCAATCCTTATCTGCGAAGTAGGCATATTATTCTGGTTTACGCCATTCAGCACAACAAAAAATTGCTCTCCGTTTTCAGAAAATATAGACAAAGAACTCGCGTCATTGTCCCATCCTCCAACTCTGTGGTTTTCGCCTTGTCCATATTGACCAAATACCAATGCAGGCAGCATTAAAATAACTAATGATAATAATGTAGTGTGTTTCATAAAATTTGATTTGAGTACAAGAATAATAAAAATTGTGAACATTAATATCAGGTTATAAAACAAGTAATGTGCCACAAAATAATTCTCAGGGCATATTTTCATTGCTTTAAAACCACTTTACATTTTGTTTAACATCAGACTGCCATTACCTTTTTCGTGAATTAGCATAAACAATATAACCCAAAAACAATCTTGCTATGCTAACAAAGAAATTACTGTGGCTAATGCCATTACTGGTTCTCGCATCTTGCGGTCAGTCAGGTTCCGGGAATTTTGAAAGTGCAACAAATAAGTCGGCAACAGAAGCTAATAATTCAGACACTTCAGCCATAGTCGCCGCAACGGCGCCAATTAATTCCCCCGAGCGAAAAGTAATACATACCGCCGATTTCAACTGTCAGGTAAAGGATGTGTTTGTAGCCACTACGGTTCTTGAAAATCTGGTTAAGTCGGTTGGAGGCATTGTTCAGGAGAGCCATATCGATAATTCAGCCTGCGAGAAGCAAACGTCTTACTATACGGCTGATTCGCTTCGCGAAACTGCTACTTATACAACAACTTCAAGGCTGACATTAAGAGTTCCAGTTTTTTTCCTCGATTCGGTTGTAAATGCAATACCTCGGCTCAGCTCATTTATTGACTCCCGCACGCTGAAACAGAACGACGTAACCTACCAGTATCTGGCCAATGTACTCAAGAATCAGGTTGGTACTAACAACAACGCCGTTACTAAAGCCATGAATCTGGCAAAGAAAAGCCATGAACCCATTCAGGTTCAGAACTATGATGATAGTAAACAGGAGCAAAAAATTGACCGAAAGATCGAGAACATGAATTTATCTGAGAATGTAGCCTACGCAACTCTAACCGTGGCTTTTTCACAGCCAGAGCAGGTATACATACACACTATTGTAAATGCCAGCCATATAGCCCAAACTCCATTGCTTTTACAATGCAAGTCGGCATTAAATACCGGGTGGGAACTGCTGATGGCATTCTTTGTGTTTATGATTAAGATATGGCCGTTATTGATTTTCGGTCTTATTGCTGTTGTGATTTATAAAAAGGTTTTTCACCGACGTCTTCCGATCAAAAAAATGGCATAAAAAAACGCCCTCGAAAATTCGAGGGCGTTGAATTTTCAATCGCGCTAATTACCTGTTGATCGTTATTTTCTTTGTAACAACTTCACCATCCAGATATACACTAACAGCATAAATTCCTGTAGGCAGATTTTCAGTTGTTATTGGTAGTCTTTTATCTGTAGTGCTGTTGAATTCATTGGCGTAAACTACCCTGCCCTGCATATCAGTCATTCTTACCGTTACCGGCTTGGTTATGTTCTGATCGAACAAAATATCAAACGAGCCTTCATTGGGGTTTGGAATAAAGTCCACATCTCCGTTGCCGGTTTTTACAAAACCAATACCCGCATTTCGGCCAACATGAACAGTATCGCTATGAACTGAAACGCAGCCAGCATTATCTAACGTAAGCGTCACAGTCTTAGTACCGGTTATAGACCAGTTAACACTCTGAGGAACAGTACCGGTTCCGGGTGTTGCTGTACCGCCGGCAAAATTCCATGTAACCGTGGAACCGGCAGGAGTCGTTCCGGTTGATGTAAAAACTACGTTAGCATAGGTAACGGTACTATGCGTAGATACCACATAGTTTGAAATAGGCATTGCTGCCGGCGTAACCATTGCGGTATCCGATGGGCCATATCCGCAGGCATTCCAGGCTTTGCAAATGATCATGCCCACACCAGTTCCTACGGTAGGCGTGAATGTAGAACTACCGCTGGTACCAGACCAACCAGTGCCAGACACAGTCCAGTTATACCCTGATGCTCCCGATGAAGCAGCAGAAAAAGTTGCAGTTGGTGTTCCTATACAAGCAGCAGAAATAGTGGTAATTGTAGGTGCGACAGGAAGCGGTGTAGGTGTAATATAAATAGTCCTTGATTCGCCTTGTCCGCAGCCATTTGTAGCGTAGACATAAACAGTACCGAACCCGGATCCGGCAGTTAATAGTATTGATGTAGAAGTACTGGATCCAGACCAGCCGGTACCACCAACACCCCATGTATATGATGTGGCCCCCGGTATAGGATTGATCACGTAAGAAACTGTATCTCCTTCACACGGAGCAGCACCTGAAAAACTTAAAGTTGGCGCGTGTGGTTTTGGACAAATTTGCACATTTGCCCACCAGGTATCCCAGTTTGCAGAAGTACCTACAGCCGACGCCTCTTGAATTGTCCAGAAGTCCTCATCATTTCTTGGGTCAATTGCACAAGCGGAATAGTCTCCCCACCTGTTTCTGGTACCACCAAATGTAGTATAATAGCTGGCCTGCCCGTGCCTGAAAATTTGAGCCGGCCTGATAGAATCAATCGGATCGGTATGCATTCTCAAAGCAAATGCTGCACTTGGGTGCAATGCGCTTGACATTTGGCTGCAACCGATCAGCATATCATCATATTTATTCACTTCGATAGAAGGATATACGTAAAAATTTATTGAGTTCGGATCGTTTAAAAAGCCGATCTGCAATGGGTTACCAAGCGTATCTACCTGCCACCACATAGCCGAACAACGCTTCAAAGTACCGGTAGCTGGCAGGAATGCATTATGTGCTGTCCATAATTTCCCATTTCTATATACTACTCTGTGTATACGGTCATCCCCAGTATTAATTTTATTGGTTGTAGTAGACTGTGGGCCGAAATCAGTGGTTCCCCCGTTTCTTTTCCAATGCGCTGGTGAGGCGGGATATGCAATATGTGCCATTGTTGGAGATCCAACAGCTCCCGAAATTTTCCAAAGGTTCAATTGACCGTTTGTTCCGCTCCATGTTTCCAGACAGAAAATACTTGCCTGTGTTGCATCATACGTAACTGCAGGACAAATTGTAAAAGACGACGGTTTACTGATTTTGGTAGCCGTTGTCGTCGCACCTGTCATTAAATCGGCATAGTTATAAATATACACGACCGCACCAGAAGCACCACCGGTACTGTTGGGGAACATATTTCCGGTTACAACGATCCATTTTGAATTGAATCCAACGTTTGGATAATCGAGCCAAGCTGCTCCGGTAGCGTCAATTGGGAACGCATACAGATGCCACGTGCCCATTGGATCGTTGGTAGCAGAAACTGCAACCAACAATGTAGAATTGTTCATAGCCGGATCAGTTACTGCATCGGTAACACAGATCCACCGCCTATAATTGGGATCATAATGTACTCTGGGGTCGAAAGGCGATGTGCCAGACGGTAAAACTGACGACCAAAACGAAGTTAGACTTACTGCCGAAACATTGCCTCCGATACGATCCTGTATGCGAAAAGTTGTGTTTATTGCAGTAACACAATACTGAGAATCGACCGCGCCATGCGTATCCGGTGGAATATTTGATCCCGGGCTGATCGTAGACTGAAAAGTGTCATCAGGCGCCGGAGATGATGGCAACATAGGAAGATGTATGTCATCGGGATCGATATTCACCACAGGAGGTTTATACAACTTTATCTCAGAAGGATTCGCCCTGCGATGAGCAGGCCTTGACTCTTCTTCTTCCTCAATAAACGGTTGCACAATTTTAAATGGCTCCGGATGAGATTTATAGTACTCAGCAATCTCTCTAAAGTTCACATCGGCCCTTTTGGACTCACTTAAAGTGCTTGTCTGCGCAATAAGATCAGAACTGAAAATCAATAGAGCAAATAGTGTTAAACGACCTAAATTACATTTCATTTTTTCGAAAAATTTAGCCAATTTAAGGCAAATAAATCATATTCTTTACAATAATTAAATGTATATACATATTTATGTTTTCACTAAAAGTGTATTTATCACAAAGACACATTTCATCATTGAATTCGGTTCAAGAATCTCGTATATATATACCACCAAATATAACTATTAGTTAGTAACGATCAGCAATGTATACATAGGATGAAGACCTCCTATTTAGTTCGAAGCTATAAACCAATAACTTTATTGACAGTTGCCCAATTTCTGGCTATTGCAATAACACCTAGTTTTCTTTCAATTACATTGATGGTAAGTTTCGTATTTCCATATGCCTGAGAAACAAAAAATAATTCCTGCCCAACAACCTTAAACGTTTCACCTGCAACCAGGTAACTATTTAAAGAGTCAATTACAGATGATTCCGGAATACCAGATAGAAAATACACGTACAGTTTTGCTCCATCAGGCAATTCGCTAATTGGGAAAGGATTGCGATCAATAACACTTTCCATTTCAGCAATAGTGCGTAACGCAACAGGAACGTGATAGCCAAATTGTGTTGAAAGTTTTTTTTCAATTTTATCCGAAAGTTTGCTACTTGACAGAGACGCATCAAATACCACATTTCCGCTCTGGATATAAGTAACTACATTTTTTATCCCTGGAATTTCAAAGTACTTCTTTAAAGCCTCCATTTTTACCAACTTTTGTCCGCTGACATTTATCCCCCTTAAAAAAGCTACATACCTTGGCATAACGAAATTTATTTTTGGCCTGCTGCGAGCGAAAGTAAAAAACGAATAGAAATTACCGTGCAATAAATCTGTATTTAATATCTGCTGCAAATTTTCAGGTTCACCTATAAATCAAAAAATCTGCATTGGTGCCTTAGTGATTACAATGAAGTCGTCAGGTAAAAACAATATGTAATATTGTTACACCAACTCAGTGTGTAGCAGGAAATCAAAATAAAAAATAGGGTTAAATTAGGTAGCGTGCTATTTATTTGAACTAATACTTACCAGTATTATATTATCTTTGGCAGTATCAATTTCTATCTGTAGATCAGAATCAATGAAGAAAAATATAGCACTGCTTGCAGGAGGTTATTCGGGTGAATACGTGATTTCCATCCAAACTGCAAAAACAATTGAAAAGAATCTGGACGACACATTGTACAATGTTTACAAGATCATTGTAACAAGGGATGAATGGTATTACGAAGCCAATGAAATTCGTTATCAGATAGATAAAAACGATTTTTCGCTTCACTTGCAAGGCAAAAAAGTGAATTTCGACTGCGTATTTATTGCTATTCATGGTTCACCGGGTGAAGACGGACGCATTCAGGGATACCTTGATATGATCAAGTTACCGTATACAACTTGCAACTCAATTGTGTCTGCTCTTACTTTCAACAAAAGCTATTGCAACAAAGTTGTAAAAGCGTTCAATGTTGTAAACATTGCCAATTCGGTACATTTGATCAAGGGAGAGCCTTATTCGATGGGGGCCATTCTCGATACATTGAAACTCCCTGTTTTTGTTAAGCCAAATGAAAGCGGTAGCAGCCTGGGGGTGAGCAAAGTAAAGAAAGTAGAAGAATTACTACCAGCGATTGAAAAAGCATTTTCTGAAGACAATCAGGTATTGATCGAAGAATTTATCGAGGGAAGGGAACTTACAATTGGTGTTTACAAAGCCAACGGGCGATTACAGGCTTTACCAACTACTGAAATTGTAAGCAAAAATGAGTTCTTTGATTACGAAGCCAAGTACACACCGGGAGTAACTAATGAAATTACACCTGCAAAAATAGACGATAGCCTTAGGGAGCAACTGGAATCAAAAGCAATGTATATATACAGGCATTTAAATTGCAGAGGTGTTGTCAGGATGGATTTTATCTTGCAAAGATCTACAGGCAAATTGTTTTTCCTTGAAGTAAATACTATGCCCGGCCAAAGCGAGAACAGTATCGTTCCGCAGCAGGTAAGAGAATCAGGAAGAACGCTTAAGGATTTTTATGGTGAATTGCTGGAAGATTGCCTGAATAACTTCACTGTTTAATTAAACCCATAACTTTAATTCTAAAAAATCGGGTTGTTACATTTTTTCAACCAATCTAATTGTCAGATCAGCATATGAACGGAAAACTAAAGGAATCTTTTTTATTTCACCTGGGCATTGTACTGGCGATATTTATTCTGTTGTACATCTGTTTTTTTGCCAGCCTGCATTGTTTCACAAAACATGGAGAAGAGATCGTAATTCCTAATGTATCCGGCAAAAATGTAAACGATGCGATAGCTCAATTAAAAAGTTTGAAGTTCGAAGTACAGGTAGATTCCACCTACGAACCCGACCAGAAACCGCTCAGCGTATTGAAACAAGTACCTGATACTTCATCTATCGTAAAAGAAGGCAGAACCGTATTCCTTACAGTTAATATGATCATGCCACCGCATATACCTATGCCAGCATTGGTTAACCTATCATACAGAAGTGCCGTAATGTTGCTAAAAAACAACAAGTTAAAAGTTGGAGATACAACTTACAAGCCAGATATAGCGGCTGGAGCCATTATTGAGCAGCGTTATAAGGGCAGCCCAATTCGGCCGGGTGAATTAATAACTCAGGGAACGAAAATAGATCTTGTAATTGGCGACGGCCTGGGTAACACAGAATTCAATGTGCCGGAGTTAACGAAATATACAGTGGAAGAAGGTATGACCGTTTTGAATCAGTACAATTTGATTCCGATCATATCCCCTGCCGACCAATTGTCGAAAATTAGTGATACGCAGTCTGCCTATATTGTTGACCAGGAGCCAAGAGCTATAAATGAGGCTGGCGTACCAAACAGGATCAAAGCTGGTGATGTGATCAGTATCAGAATCATGCAAAATCCAGATCAGATGGATATTCATGGCAATACAAATGCGTCTAAAGACGTTAATGAAGAGAACAAAAAATTGAAAAAGTGAACCGTACCTTATTGAGAGCGCTTTTATTTCTTCTTTTTTTTCAACTTACTTCCATGCCGGGTTTTGCGCAGGAAAATGTTGGGCCTTTGCGATGGAATCAATTTCAGGCTGTTCATAACAATAATGGCATAAACAAATCAGCTAAGAAAACCAGTACTACCCTATCGTTGCCCTTCTTTGAAGATTTTACTGGTTACAGCGCATCACCAGACAGTTTTAAATGGCAGGACTGTGAAGTGTACATAAATAACACTATGGGGGTAATGCCTGTGAGTCGTGGCGTTGCAACTTTTGATGATCTTAACGCCAGAGGCATCCCTTACGATTCTTTCAGCAATGTTGGATTCAGGAATGCAGACAGCCTAACGTCTCAGCCAATCGATCTTTCTGTTGATTCTGCTGCAGACAGTTTATATTTTAGTTTTTTTTACCAGCCACAAGGCAATGGTTTCTTTCCAGTGATACCCGATTCGCTGATGCTTTTTTTCAAGAACCGGTACGGCGACTATGTAAAAGTTTGGGCTGCTCCGGGTAGAACATTGCTGCCATTTCAGCAGGTAATGATACCCATAACTGATACCCTTTATTTTCATGATAACTTTCAGTTTCGCTTCATTAACAAGGCTGCTCTTTATTGGGCAGATGCTGTTTGGAATGTTGACTACATAAGGTTAGATAAGAATAGAAACATTGGTGATACAACGTTATTGGATGTTGCGTTCACTTCAACCCCTTCCTTTCTGCTCAATGATTATACCTTCATGCCCTACATCCAGTTCAGGTCGAATTCGGCAGGAGAGTTAGTATCACAGGTGACTGATACTATTAGAAATAACACTGCATTTATAGAGTCTGTGAATTACTCGATGATCGTCACGGATCTTGGCAGCGGCGCTACTTTGGCCACAACACCCGTATCAAATGTACTCATTAACGGGTATGTTAATCACCAAACTATTGAACCACTTTCTATTCCTGCTTACCCTGCATACCCATCTAATGCGACTGTTGTGTTTGAAACTAAAAACATATTACAGACCACAGTTCCATTCGGACCAATATCAAACGACACAGTGGTAAGGAATCAGGTATTTGACAATTATCTTGCCTATGATGATGGCACCGCCGAGAAAAGCTACTATCTTAATTTGCATCCGTCTCTGCCCGGTAAGATTGCAATTGAGTACCATCTGAACAGGCCGGATACTTTAAGGGGAATGGCTATCTATTTTGGCAGGCAGATTCCTTTTGCCAATTACAAGGCGTTCGCTATTTATGTTTATTCTTCAATCAAGATTAATGGTGCAACTGCTGATGTAGTGATTGATTCTACCGATCTTTTAGATCCTGCATATGCTGACTCAGTGAATCATTTTTGGTATTATACATTCAATAAGCCTGTTTTATTGCCCGCAGGTACATTTTATGCCGGCACATTGCAACCACGAGGAGGTGGCAGCGACAGTCTTTATTTCGGGCTTGATGTGAATAGAGTCGGCCCCAACCATGCCTATTATAACGTTCTCGGAACCTGGACTCCATCTGCAATTAGTGGCGCAATAATGATGCGCCCTCTATTAGGCAGGTATACATCAGGCAGTGGCTTAAATAACGTTGAAACTGCAAACAACGACTGGGATTTCTACCCCAACCCTGCGCAGGATCAAATTCGATTCAGATTTCAGGGAGATGCACATACAACATTTCAAATCACAGACATGCAAGGGCGTGTATTGCAAACTGGTACTGTAAATACACAAACCCACGTTGATCTCTCGCATCTGGCACAGGGAATTTACCTGTTGAATTTGGCAAGCGATGGAGTTTGGGGCAATCCTAAAAAACTGGTAAAATGGTAACCTGCCTACATGAGACTTGGTTATTATTATCTGAATTTATTTACTTTTGAAAATTCAATTCCTTCAAAATAAAATTATGCAGCACATTACTGTAGATGAACTCAAGGCACGCATGGACAACGGTGAGCACATCAATTTAATAGATGTTCGTGAGCCTTTTGAATATGCCGAATTTAACATTGGCGGTAAGCTAATACCGCTTGGTAAGATTACAAGTTTCCAGCTGGAAGAACTCGAAGATTTCAAGAATGAGGAATTGATCATTCATTGCAAAGCAGGGTCCAGAAGTATGACCGCCTGCGCAGTACTTGAATCTGCCGGGTTCACAAATTTAAAAAATGTAACTGGCGGAGTGTTTGCCTGGAAGCAAAAATTCGGCTAGCGGAGATGCATGAAATTGAACCTTTCTACAACTGGCGCCATCTTTATATAGCTGAAGAAGATGAGCAGTCTCCATTTTTTGGGTTGGAGCATAGCGAGTTTGAATTTTCCAATACGGTGTACAATTACTACATACACCCTCAATGGGATGAATTTGGATCACGAACACTATACATGAAAGTTCTGTTTGTTGATTACGAATTCAACTATGCCATCATGGAGTTTATTGGCGAATGGAATGATGCCGTGGAGAACGACATTATGCAACTAAAGCGGTCGATCATTGACCCGATGGTGGCCAAAAATATCTTTAAGTTTATTCTGATCACAGAAAATGTACTCAACTTTCACAGCAGTGATACAGATTATTATCAGGAATGGAAAGAAGATATTCAGGATAATGGCGGATGGATTGTTGGGGTTAACATGCCTGTACAAACGCAATACGATTTCATCAAAACACATATCGACTATTATGTGAAGCTCTTAGAGAGTCCAAATTGGCGCACATATCAACCCCACGATTTTTTTCAATCTATAGATAATCAGATGCTTAGGTTTTTGGATTGATGATCATAGGTTAATTTGATTTGCATAGATATTCATTAAAAGAAGAACCCGGTTAGCTTACTAACCGGGTTCTTCTTTATAAATCTCAGATGATATACTTACCGTTCTAACACAACATGGAACAATTTCCTTTCTGATCCTGTTCTCAGGTTCAGCAGATACATGCCGTTGGCGAGTGTATTGCTCAGGGTCAGTTCGCTGCTGAGTTGACCGTAATGTGCCGTTGCTGTTGCGCGGTA
>CAIKOJ010000095.1 GCA_903829015.1 uncultured Bacteroidota bacterium | reverse complement strand
TTTTCATAAAAGAGATCAACTCATTTTTTAGTTCAATTGTAGGCTATGTTGCGTTGCTGGTTTTTCTGGTTGCGTGTGGTCTTTTTCTCTGGATCATTCCTCAGTATAGCATTCTGAGTTATGGGTACGCCTCGTTAGACCGTTTTTTTGAAATTGCTCCCTGGCTGCTACTGTTGCTGGTTCCTTCTGTTACCATGCGTTCGTTGTCAGATGAATTCAGAACCGGTACAATAGAATGGTTGTCTACCAAACCTGTTACCGATCTGGAAATTATCCTTGGCAAGTATTTCGCAACACTTGGTCTAATATTGTTTGCGTTATTACCTACTCTTATATACGTTTATACTATTAGTAATCTATCATTGCCTGATGTCAGCCTTGATTCAGGTGCAATCATTGGTTCATATATTGGGCTTTTCTTTCTTGCGGCCACTTTTGCCGCAGTAGGCATTTTTTGCTCATCACTCACTTCTAATCAGGTTGTTGGGTTTCTGGTTTCATTGCTTTCGTGTTACCTGCTGTATACCGGCTTCGAACAACTCAGCAAATTGCCTAAATTTTCGGAAGGTGTTGATTACTACCTGAGTATGATAGGCATGGAATTCCATTATAATTCAATTAGCCGCGGCCTGATCGACTCGCGCGATGTAGTTTATTTTCTGTCTATTATAATACTGTTTATCTCGCTTACCCGATTTTCTCTGAACAGCCGTACCAAGGGCGTAGGGAGAATGGGTTAAGAGTGTTGATTTAATAAAACGATGTTCTAGTTAAATGGCAAAGGGTCAAAATACAAATCAAAGGCAGAAGCAGGCACTCGTCAGGATATTTATCATGGCAGGCATTTTGCTGTGCGTAAATATTTTGGCATCCTATTTTCATTCAGGTATAGACCTCACCAGTGAGAAGCGTTTCACGCTAACGGAGCCTACTAAAAAACTGCTGAAGAACATGAAGGAGGTAGCCGTAATAGACGTGTACCTTAAAGGAAAGTTCCCGGCTGAGTTGCAACGCATGCAGGAAGCAGTGCGTGAGCGCTTAAGTTCATTTAAAGATATTGCAGGCAATAAGATCATCTACCGTTTCATTAACCCAATTGAGGGAAAAGACGATAAAGGACAAAAGCAAGTAGTTAGAGATCTTTATCAGAAGGGGGTAATGGTGATGCCGCTCAACAAAAAAGACGACGATGAGGAAGGCTATTCAATGAAAATTTGTTTTCCGTATGCGCTGATACAGTACAACGGCAGGGAAATGCCCGTATTGCTTTTGGAAAACCCGCCGGGAAAAACACCAGCTGAGAAGATCAGTTATGCAGAAGCTAACCTCGAATATAAATTTGCCCACGCACTGAATGAAATGAACCGGCCGGATGTGGCACATATTGCATACATCACCGGTAATGGCGAGGCAATGGGCATAAAAACAATGGACTTGTTGTCGACTTTGCCACGGTATTACACCCTAGATACTGTCGATCTGTCGCATACCTTGCAAATATCTCTCGCTTATGATGCCGTAATTATAAACGAACCAACGATACCTTTTACAGGACCGGAAAAACTTAAGATCGACCAGTACCTGATGCGTGGTGGGCATATTCTCTGGCAGGCCAACTCGCTCAATGCGTCTCTCGACAGTCTCTCTCATTCACCTCAGTTCCTGGCATTGGAATATGGCTTGCAATTGGATGATCTGCTGTATAAATACGGCATCAGGATCAATAATGACCTGGTAGAAGACATGCAGAACATTCCGATAGGCCGAACCTACAATGGAGGGTCGCCGGAACTGCACCCCTGGGTTTACTTTCCTAAGTTGAACCCAACTGCTGACCACCCCATTGTTAAGAACATGGACTTTATCATGAGTGGATTCAGCAATAGTTTGGATACCATCAGAACTCCGGGAATCAAAAAAACAGTGCTGCTCCAGTCGTCAAAGTACAGCCGAACCTCCGGGGCTCCGGTAAGGGTTAGTTTGTCCATGATGAACTATCCCCTGAAAAATGAAATGTTCAATAAACCTTACCGCCCGGTGGCCGTTTTGCTGGAAGGTAAGTTCAGATCGGCATACATGGGATTGCTCGCACCTGAGTACCTCAGGCTGATGGATTCATTGAAACAAACGTTTAAACCCGCTTGCGATAGTGCTACAAGTATGATCGTTGTTTCGGCAGGCGACATTTTCAGTAACGATTACACTACAAAAGATGGCGTACTACCTATGGGTTATTATAGGTTCACCGGAGAGTATTTTGCCAATAAAGACTTCCTGCTCAATTGCATAGAATACCTTACAGACAACTCAGGCGTGCTGGAAGCAAGGTCGAAAGAAATAAGGCTCCGCTTACTGGATAACGGCCGAGCTAAAGAAGAAAAATCAATGTGGCAGTTTATCAATGTATCGATCCCGATCGGCATTGTACTGGTGTTCGCTTCCTGTTATTTATTTTTCAGGAAACGCCGCTATGAATCTAAACCTAATGAAATAAAACCTACTAGCTAAATGGTAAAAACACTTGCTTACCTTGGCATTCTGCTCCTTTTAGGATTGGGCATCTATTATTTTGTTTTCCGGAATGACGACAAAATCTACAGCCAGTCGGAAGCAGAATTTACGGTGAAAGATACCGGATCAATTGGCAGAATATTCCTTGCCGCGCCCGATGGCGAATCTGTTTTAATAGAACGAACGGACTCTGCCTGGATGGTAAATAAAAGATACAAAGCACTGCCCAGCACATTAAATCTATTATTGATAACGCTTACACAGCAGGCGCCGCTTTACCCGGTTACCAAGGTTGCATTCGACAATGTGATCAAAACAATGACCACCGATGCAACCAAAGTGGAACTTTATGGCCGCGATGGTAAAAAAATGCGGGTTTTCTATGTTGGTGGCAGTGCGGTAAACGGTGCTGGCACCAATATGCTAATGGAAGGCGGCAAGACCCCTTACGTTGTGCAAATTACCAGTTTCAACGGCGCTCTTACACCAAGGTACCCAACAGAGATCGGATATTGGCGCGACAGAACGGTATTTAATATAAGTGCAGAAGAAATTAAGAGCGTCAGCATGAATTATGTTGATAAGCCCATCAATTCTTTTGAGATAGTGCGCACAGACACCAGCGTAAAAATAACAGCTGATCCGGAGATCATGAACCATCTGGACGGACCAAACACCAGGAGAGCGAAATTATTCCTGAAGTACTTTACCGATGTGAATTGTGAAGGTTACCTGAATGGATTACCTGACAATGACACAACTATCAAAACCGCGCCCAAACACTGCACCATTGAAATAAATGGCATGCACGGTCAGCACCAGCATCTGGATATCTACTGGATGGCGCTTAACAGAAGGAGTAAAAACAGGACAGTAAGTAACAGAGATGTTCCAGACAATTACGATGCCGACAGACTATACGCAGTAATGAATAACTATCGTGATACAGTAATGATCCAGCAATGGGCATTCAGGAATATATTCCATAAAGCACACGAGTTTTTCCAGAAAGACGGCACACCTGTCAATGATGATTTTGTGCACAAAGGCGCAGAAAAAAGCGTGATCATGAAGAAGAACCAATAGTCGTTGAAAGAAACGCTGTTTACCTGCCTTGCCTGATCACCTGCCTGATATCGTCGAAGCCGAGATCTACGACTTCATAGCCACTTCTGTTTACCCATTGATAGTGCCACCACTCGGTGGGTACAATGTTAAACCCATACTTCCTCATGGTGCTTTTAAGCAACCTTCGGTTAGCCAATACCTTTTGTGGTAAATTGTAGAAATTGTGATGCGCTGTATCGGTGAAGTTATCG
>CAIKOJ010000094.1 GCA_903829015.1 uncultured Bacteroidota bacterium | reverse complement strand
CTATTGCAGATGGTGTAGCTAAGCAAGGATACTAATCTATCTTATTGCAAAAAAATAACCTTCAGGTGTCACCTGAAGGTTATTTTTTTTGGAATAGTCGCTCGTGATGAGCATCTTATTTTTTGATTCATCTCATTACCTGTGGTGGATACCTATTTAACCAAATACATTACCTCTTTTACCAATTTCACCGTACGCGGAACATCCGGAAGGTATTGAGCCACAAGATTTGGCGCATAATGCATATTGGCATCAGCAGAGCATATTCTGCGTATTGGGGCATCCAGATAATCGAATGCCTCTTTTTGTACCCGATAAGAAATTTCAGATGAAATGCTGGCAAACGGCCATTGTTCTTCAACAATTACCAGGCGGTTTGTTTTCTTCACTGATTCAATAATTGTGTGCCAGTCAAGCGGGCGGATGGTGCGCAGGTCAATTACTTCTGCGCTGATATTTTCTTTCGCCAGTTCTTCTGCCGCACCCATAGCAACTTTCATCATCTTGTTGTAGGACACGATCGTTACATCAGTCCCTGCACGTTTTACGTCGGCTTTACCTATCGGTATCAAATATTCTTCTTCCGGTACCTCTCCGGTATCGCCATAAGCCGATTCGCTCTCCATGAAGATAACAGGATCCTCATCCCTGATTGCGGCTTTCATTAGCCCTTTTGCATCATAAGGATTAATCGTTGAAATTACTTTTAGACCTGGAACATTGGCGTACCAATTCTCAAAAGCCTGTGAGTGCTGTGCGCCCAATTGTCCAGCAGAGCCATTCGGGCCACGGAATACGATCGGGCAAGTGAACTGACCACCACTCATAGATACAACCTTTGCGGCATGGTTTACGATCTGGTCTATAGCCAGTTCAGCAAAGTTCCATGTCATAAACTCTACTATTGGTCGGGTGTTGTTCATAGCGGCACCAACTGCTATCGCAGCAAATCCCAGCTCGGCAATAGGAGTATCAATAACTCTTTTTGCGCCAAATTCAGTCAGCATTCCCTGACTTACTTTATAGGCACCGTTGTATTGCGCTACTTCTTCTCCCATTAAAAATACCGCCGGGTCGCGACGCATTTCCTCTTCCATTGCTTCTCTTAATGCCTGACGTAATTGTATGGTGCGCATATCGTATTGTTTGTTCCTAAATGTAAATTAAGTAATTGTGGTTGTAGTAATTTGGTTTGGTAAATGTTACAAAACGTGAGCAAAGATAATAAACGGTTTATTTATTATCATGTTTAAAAGTAACGGTACTACTGTCGCCCTCGTCAAAAAAGCGGAGCTTTAGCTCGTTTTCATTTACTTCTACTATATGATACCTGGATACCGACGCATTATTGCCAGCTTCTATTTCTTCCAGAATCAGACCATTATCATTGTCTGTGAGCCATTTGCAAGTATCTAGTCTGCCAGCCATGGTTATCTCTGCTTTTCCGTCTTTGAAAAATCTGAATATCGTTTTTAGCACCGCCTCCGATTGCATTGCTTTCGCACTATCATGCTGTAGCTGCATGCTTTTGCGTACGCTATCCATATTGGTGACACCGTAAATTTTAAAATTGCCATCGGCATCGTTTGCATTTCCCAAAGTGTCAATATATTTCTGGCTTTTCTCGAAAAACGAATCCATCACCGGGTTTTCTAAATGTACAGCATGCCACGATCCAAGCATTTTATCCTGCAAGCCGGATTTGCAGGATACAATCAAAGAACAACACAATAGGAAGATTAAATACCTTGAATACATACTCAGAGTGGATTTATAAGTCGCCGGTTGCGGGCAAATATTTTTTTTGTTGCAAATCATATAGTGTAAATGCATTATTGTCTTTATGCAATATAAACCCCCTACCACTGTTTTCCGGTACGTTAATGGTAAATTTCTGTGCCGGAAATTTATTTTGCTCAAACAAGATCTCGATATGTGCTGTCCCGGCTGATAACTCAGATAGGATGCAGTAGTTCTTGCCATATCTGGGCATCATTTTTCCCTCCAGTTTTACGTAAAAGGGTACCTGTTTATCTCCTTGAAAATACAAAAATGAGAATGGGTGCGCGCAAATAGGCGTAAACGTCAAAACGGAACATAAAATGATCAATAATAATCTCATTGTATAAGGCGTAAACGCTTCGCTGCTTTTTGGGTGATGTTACTGCTATTCTAGTTCTATAAGTACAGACCCCTTTTCTACTGCAGTCCGTTCGGTAACCTTGATCGCTTTTACAACCCCTGGGGCTGTGGCTTTAAGGATGTTCTCCATTTTCATTGCTTCCAGAATAATAAGACCGTCTCCTTTGTTTATGTGTTGCCCAACTGTAACAAGTATTTTCAGTACAAGACCAGGCATGGGTGCTTTAATAGGCTCAGCTTTCTTTAAAGCCTTTGTATCCAGTCCCATATTGCTCAGTAGCTGGTCTATCGGTTCTTTTATTGCAGCTTTATAAATCTGCCCGTTCACCCGAATCACTACTTCTTTCGCCACCTTATCAACTGATTCTACGATAGCGGTATAGCTCTTGTTTTTATAGATTACGCTCACCAGCCCGTTAGGTTGACTACAGGCATCCCAATCAACGGTGATTTCATTCAAGCACATTTTCTCTTCTGCTTGTTCAATTGAAAATGAATCTTTGCTATTTATAGTAACGTCCAGCATCAGGGGCAATTTTAGCGACAAAAATAATGAATTCCTGAGTTCGCATTTTTATTATTATCCAAATGACATGTTTTAGCGGTAGTTATTTATTTAATTAATAATAACATGGGCAAATACCGTTAAAAAAGGTGAACAAGTACCGTCTTTTAACGGTGGTAAAAACTGCAATTATGTTCCACCTTTGTGCATAACAGAACAGTTATTAAAACAATCTTGTAGAAATCCAAAACCTGATAACATGATCGCCTCTAGCCAAAGCCTCGAAAGCAAGATATCTCAACGCCGTATTTACCAAAACTGCGAGAAAGAATACCGTCAACTTAAAAATTCGTTGCAAAATGCTTTTGCTGAAGCACAATGCGATCCGATAAAGTCTGAAAACTGGGACAATACTTATATACAATATACCCAGCAGATAAATAGTCTTATGGATCGGATGATTAAAATTGGTTACAAGCAATTAATTGATTCAGATGAGTGCGAAAACAATCGATTGCTTGACGACGACATTTGCTGGCCGTTAACACTGAATCAACTTGCACCGATGCCTGCGGTAACTCACTAAGAATTTTTGTTGGAATGCGTTTTGGCAGTGGACGCCAGAATTTGTGGAAATCACCTGCGTAGTATAATACGGAAAGTAGTACCCCGGCCCAATTCGGATGATTTTACGAATAGCGAACCGTGGTGGTATTTTTTGATTATTCTGCGTGATAAAGTTAATCCAAGGCCCCAGCCCCTTTTTTTTGTGCTAAATCCGGGATCAAAGACCTTTTTTATTTGGTAAGAAGGGATTCCCTTTCCGTTATCCTGAACGTCTATCCATACCTGTTGTGGAGTATTGACTACCGTTATATCTATTTTTCCTTGACCACCCATAGAATCCAGCGCATTACGGATCAGGTTTTCCATAACCCAATCAAGCAGCGGGCCGCTAATATTTACAGGTACTTCCGGCTCCGGCGAATGCAGATTTATTTCTACCTTTTTGGGCGCACGTTTTTGCATATAATCTACTATTCCCTGTAGGCGCGTCACCAGATTTTCTTCTTCCAGTTGTGGAGAGCTTCCTACTTTGCTAAATCTGTCGGCTACCAATTTGAGCCTGTCCAGATCCTTTTGCATTTCCAACACTACTTCGTTTGTTCCGTCGCTTTCTTTAAGTAGTTCCATCCATGCTTCCAGCGAGCTGAGCGGTGTGCCCAATTGATGGGCAGTTTCCTTGGAAAGCCCGACCCAAACCTGGTTCTGCAGGCTTTTGTTTGCAGAACTCAAGGCAAACAAAACAACAATCAGAAATAGAAAAATAATAGTCAACTGCACATAGGGGAAATACCTGAGTTGTTTAAGCAGATATGATTCTCCGTAGTAAACGTAATTTTTTCCGGTACCATAATCTGCAAGTATTGCCTGATGAATGTGCTTGAATTCATTGAGCTTATCTTCTATGATCTTGTTGTTCTTCGTTGTAGAATTTACGGTATCAATGTTAATGTAACCCTGTATGTTTCCTTTTTCGTCGGTGTAAATAAGAGGAATCGAAGTATTCTGAGCTATAACATTACTGGCACTGGCAACTTCTTGAGTATTTGTATTGTTGGGGTTACTGAGTGTTTTAATGGCATTGGCCACTTCTACCACTTTTTTCTTTTCTTCATCGGCCAGTTTGCCCGCTAGCTGGTTGGTATAGTAAAGGGATGCTGCAACAATTAATAGTGCAACAATTGAAAGAAATGTTTTCCAGTTCAGGTAATGGCGCATCTGTTATTCTTCAGGAACTATAACTAGGGCAAGGTAGAAAAAATTGTCTTATCAGTACCTGAAATTCTGTTTTTCAGTGATGGCGGTTCGGTATTACAGAAATATAGTTTTTAACGGCGCCGACCACAAACGGAAATTGTTACTACCCCTATCAATGTAACGTTTAAGCAATACAGGTGCTGCGATGTCTGTTTGTTTTTGATGGTTAATCTGTACGAAAAAAAGCCCATGTCGCAACGAATAGTTGCAACTATGGGCTACATTGTGGTACTCGAAGTTGTCGATCTAATTAAACCAGTTGATCTACCACGCTGCGGCAGACGTACTGTTAGCTTCGATAAAGCTATTTAGTGAAACGATTTCTTCACCTTTAATATTATCGACCTTGACCATCAAAATCACTGATTTTGCCTGGTAGATCTCAGATATACTCAAGTTATTCTTACTGGTGAAAGCGTTGGTAGATGGCGTTTTACCGTCCACCGAAAGATGCTTTTTGAGCCCTATTACTTTCACTTTTCTGTTCGAAGTGCTATTGAGATACATGATCCGTTGTGCATACTTCGAGTTGAAGGCAATGACCTTCTTATCTGCCAGAAAATTTAATTCATCAAATTCATGTAAATGCATAGAAAGCTGGTTTTGCAAAGATGATTGTATGATTTTTTGTGAGTGTTACATTTAGTTTGCCAATGTTGTATTTGATCAGCCTATCTGGAAGTATCCAATAAGTACTCCATCGCGATTCTCAGTTATGTTAAAGGTTATGTTGGCCTTATACCTTTCTTTTAAAGCCATATAAGACCTAATGATGTTTTGGTACGTTCGATTGACGAAGTTGATCACTTTAGTTTTGCCGGTTTTTCGCCTGTATAAACAGTCGTCGAAGTTGATGTGTAACATTGGATTAGTTTGTTTGTTTTAGTAGAATATTGGTTATCACACATCTCCAGAGCCAATCTTGTGCCAGACAGCTAACTGTTTGATTATCAATCTATTTTCAGAAAAAGATTTAGTCAATATTTCCATTTTCTGGACTCGGTGTCCAGAATGCGAACATGCGACAATTGGATAATATTGGCTGGTCAATGGCGAAATATGCCGCCTCGGTTTTTTGAGGCTCGTAAAATGTTCAATTTTAGTTTTAAGTTCTACTTTTGGGTATCTGCATATTTTCGCCAGACGAGTTGATAAAAACGGAAGGTATTGTATGGCCACAAAGTATGGTAGCGTTAGTGCTGCCAAAACAAACGAAATTGATACTTCAGGTTTTCCTGTCAAGACGGGCCTTGTTGGGTTTTTATTGCGATGGGCGCCCTGGCTAATTCTTTTGTTGACGGCACTCGTGTTCAGCAAGTCCGTGTTTTGTGATTTTACAAATTTTGATGATGATACATTCATTCTGAAAAATGAGCAGATCCGCGATATTAGTCTTGATGGTTTGAAAGCGATATTCACTTCTTTCAAAGCTGGTAAATACCAACCGCTTACTAATTTTTCATTTGCTATTGAGTACTACTTTTTCGGTTACAACTCAATGGTAGTGCATCTTACAAACCTGTTGCTGCACATGGCAAGTACATTGGTTGTTTTTAAGTTAGGGGAGCGTTTAAGCGGCAACAGGATAACCGCAATTGTAGTTAGTGTATTGTTTGCAATTCATCCCATGCACGTTGAGGAAGTGGTGTGGGCGTCTGAGCGTAAGGATACCCTCTATGCATTTTTTTACCTGCTGGCACTACTTAGCTACACTGCTTACATTAGTGGCGGATTAAAGTTGAAGAACTATGTGGTCACATTTTTGTTATTCGTTGCTGCGTTGCTTTCTAAATCTGAAGCAGTGACCCTGCCGGTTTTATTGATCATTATTGATGTATATAAGGGTAGGCGAATCAACAGAAAAGCAATAATTGAAAAGGTGCCGATGTTGCTATTGTCAGTTGGTATACTTGTTGTCAGTTTTCTTTCAGCTCAGTCGGAAGGTGGACTGGGAGCGGTTTCCATAGCTGTGTACGGTTGGGTAAACAGGATATTTTTGTTTACCTCTGTTCCTGCATTTTACATAGTGAAGTTGTTCGTGCCAGTTAATCTTTCAGCAATGCATTATTATCCGGACATGCACAACGGTTTGTTTCCTTGGATGTACTATGCGTCCCTTCCCTTTTTGCTATTGGTAATATGGTTCGTGTTCAGGCGCAGTTCTTTCAGAAAGGAACTTTTATTTGGCTCTGCTTTTTTCGCAGGGGCTATTTGCATCATGCCGCAGTTGGTTTCAGTTGGTCCGGCGCTTACTCCTGAGCGTTACAGTTACATACCCTACATTGGTTTCTTCTTCATAATAGGTCAGTGGGTAAGCAGATATGGAGTTAACAAATGGAGAATACCATTGTACACAGGTTTCGGGGTTGTGGTATTGTTGTTTTGTGTGATCTCCTGGAACAGGATTGATGTTTGGCGCAACAGTGAAGTTTTGCTCACCGATGTGCTGGAGAAAAACAGCGATGTGGCAGATTGTTCATTCTTTTATTGGTTGCGCGGCAATGCCAGAATGAAGGAAGGTAGTGTTAAAGAAGCGATAGAAGACTACACTATTGCTACGCAACAATTTCCACATTACGCCGAAGCCTTTAGCAACAGAGGCTCTGCATATTTTCAGTTGGGTGATTTTAATGCTGCAATTCATGACTTTGATCAGGCGGTTAAGTTCAAACCCACCAACGCAAGAAACTTCTATAATCGCGCGGCCGGTAGGGCTAGTGTTGGAGATTTTCCGGGAGCGCTTGCCGATTACGACCGTTTCATTCAAATGGAGCCAAATGATGCCAACGCATACGCCGATAGGGGCATGGTGAAAGTGAGCCTAAAGGATACCGTTGGTGCCTGCATCGATTGGAAGAAATCTGCGCAAATGGGTAACGAAACGGCTGGGCAGATTGCTAGTCAGGTTTGCGGTCAGTAGCAGTCGCATCTTTCAATTTGCAGGGACGTCAACTATGACTCAGTTTACAGTTTTCAACATCTTAGAAAATAATCAGCCATTGCGTTAGAAATATTTAAAATCTAAATAAAAAATATTTATTTTCGCACCTAACCTTTTTGACTTTTAATACGCCTATTAATATTAGTACCCGTTTTTAGGTGATTTCTATAAAGAAAGTAACCAAATAATGAAAATCAAACCAATTTATTAACCAAAAATTATTTATTTGATTTGGTTGTCGAAAATTGCAAATCTGTTGGTATGCTTTTTATGGGTAATATAATAACGGAAATTTTGGAAAATAACAGCACGCGAGATATTCTGTGTATAAAAATATGAATGACTGGTTTTAAGTTTTAAATATTAATACATAACTTGCTTGCTTGTAAATTAAGTTTAAGATAACATTTAGCTAATAATAAAGGCATTCAGCGTTTTTTTTAATAATTTTTTATAACAAAAGTTATGAATCGTAAAATTACATTTCTCCTACCCCTGTTTGTGATGTGCGCATTGTTTTCGGCAAGAGCACAGTGCCCTACCAACATTGATTTTGAAACCGGACTAGGCAGTTGGGTTTACTACTCTGGTACTGTAACTGCTGGCCCGAGCTATTCACTTACAAGTACCACGGCGCGACCAACTTTACATGAGTGGACATCTGGAGCGGGTGTTGATGCCTATGGTGGTTTTCCGATAGTGGCTCCCGGAGGTGGACTCCATTCTTTGAGACTTAGTAAGGATTCGGCGAACCAAAATGCGCAGAGGGCAAGGTATTATGTGCACGTACCAACGACTTCAGGCATTTGGAGCCTTATTTATAAATATGCGGTTGTGCTTAATGACGGAGGTCATCCGGCCAGCCAGCAGCCGAGGTTTGTGGTAACCACCTACGATTCTATAACTGGTGCAGCTGTGCCCTGTGGCACATACAATTATGTAACAAGTACTTCTATACCAGGCTTCCTTGCAGCCAGTACTGCAGGCGTTTATTATAAGACATGGACATCAGGTAACCTGAAATTCCCCGGTCTTGGAGGACGTACAATTACATTGGACGTAACTGCTGCAGGTTGCAGTAACAGTGGTCACTGGGGATATGGATATTTTGATATGACCTGTGGATTTTTTGCCAATCAGTTAATTGGCTGTGCATCAGGTGCTACAGTTTTGGCAGGCCCGGATGGTTATTCTGCTTATGCATGGTACGACTCAGCAACTTTCTCAACATCTTATGGAACCAGCCAGATCGTGACAATCACAGCTCCGACCGTTGCTGCAACATATGCTGTGGTCCTTACTCCTTATACAGGTTACGGTTGTCCCGATACCCTGTACACAAGAGTTGTGCCTTCTACACTTACATCGAATCCAAGTCATGATACTTCTATATGCTCGGGAGCAAGTGTTACAATGTCAGCCGGAGCTTCAAGTACATCTACTCCTATTACTTATGTTTGGACACCTTCAGCAGGTTTGAGTTGTACAACGTGTTCGTCGCCTATCGCAACTCCTACTGTTACAACTACTTATTCAGTTACCATTACGGATGCCCTCGGTTGTTCTTTGGTCAAGCGAATTACCATAACAGTGTACCCGATGCCGAGTGCTATTGGTGGGCCTGGCTCAGTATGTGTGGGTAGTGCGATAACGCTAACGAACTCTGCGAGTGGTGTAACCTGGACATCTGTAACTCCGGGTATAGCAACAATAGGTGCATTCTCAGGATTACTAACAGGTGTTTCTTCGGGAACGGTGACTGTAATAGCAACGACCGGTGGTATTTGTAGTGTCACGCGAACTATAACCGTGAACCCGGCTCCGCCTCCAATTAGTCCAACCTCTCCACACGTCTGTGTCGGGTCTACGGTAACGTTGACCGATGGTGTAGGTCCGGGAACATGGAGTGATGTGGGCTATACCGGTTTTGCAACCGTGAATTCAACTACGGGTGTTGTGACTGGCGTATTTGCCGGCAGCGCATCTGTAACCTACACGTTAACCGGTACAGGTTGTACGGCAATACGGGTGGTAACTGTTGATCCGGTACCTACTTCCATAGCGGGAACATTTTCCATGTGCTTATACGCATCGTCGCCATTATTTGGCACGCCATCAGGTGGTACATGGAGTACGGCCAGCGGTACCATTTCTGTCAATCCTACAACGGGTGTAGTAACAGGTACTGCAGTAGGTACGGGTACGGTTACATATACTTTATCATCCGGATGTTTTCTGACTCAGTCAGTGACTGTAAACAGTTTGCCTTCACCTATCAGCGGGCCTAATCACGTATGTGAACTGAGTACAATAACACTGACAGATACAGCATCTGGAGGTACTTGGAGTGCAACAAACTTAAATGCTTCTGTGGATGCTACTGGTAACGTTACCGGTGTAACCGCGGGCATCGATACTATATTATATACTACATCAGGTGGTTGCTCTGCTTCTTGGGTTGTTACGGTTGATGCAATACCATCGCCAATTTTACCAAGTTCGCCTTCGGTCTGCGTAGGGTCAACCACGCTTGTGTCCGATGTGGATCCGGGAACATGGTCTATATCTTCGGGTATTGCAACCATTAGTTCTACGTCTGGTGTCGTCACCGGTGTGTCATCCGGTGTCGCAACCATTTCGCTTACATCACCTTATGGTTGTATAAGAACCGGATCATTATTTGTGTATCCTTCACCGGCACCTATTACAGGTTCCATGGTGTTATGCGTTGCAACCACTACTACTCTTAGTGATGCAACAACACCTGGTTTCTTCACTACTACGCCGGGTACAGTTGCTACTGTTACTTCCGGTGGTGTTGTAACAGGGGTTTCCTTTGGTACTGCAACAATTGTATATACAGAGACGCTGCATGGTTGTTCTACAACAGCGGTGGTTACAGTAAATGCTACTACTGCGCCTATCACAGGTACACTTAGTGTGTGCGTAGGATCATGTACTCCGTTGTTCGACGCTACTCCAGGCGGTACTTGGAGCAGTGTTACACCGGCAATCGGAACAATTAGTTCTACTGGTTTTGCATGCGGAATTGCACCAGGTTTAGATACTATTAAATATACAATTGGCGCGGGTTGCCGTGCGGTAGCTATTTTAACAGTTAATCCTTTACCAGGTACAATTGTTGCTACGCCATCAGGTTCGATTTGCGTAGGTAACACAACAACTCTTACATGTCCAACCAACCCAGGTGGTACATGGAGTACTTCAAGCGGAAATGCTACGGTTGGTACGTCAACAGGTATTGTGCTGGGTGTAAATCCTGGTACTGCTGCTATAGTATATACATTGCCTACAGGTTGTAGCCGCACATACACAGTAACTGTCAATCCAATTCCATTGCCAATCACAGGACCCGGTACAGTTTGTGTTGGGCAGACTATTACGGTAGCTGATGCTACCGGAGGTGGTACCTGGAGCAGTGCTGCACCACTTATAGGTTCTGTTGTTCCTACTACCGGACTTGTAACCGGTGTTGCTGCAGGTACAGCTACTATCAGGTATCAATTGGCAACCGGCTGTTCAAGAACAACTGTTGTTACTGTTAATCCATTACCAGGTTCGTTTACTTTAACGCCGACTACTGCTTCTCTTTGTGCAGGTAGTACTGGTGCTACTTTGTGTTTATCAGGTTCGGCAGTCGGAATAAGCTACCAGCTCATGTTGGGTGGTTCTCCGGTACCGGGTGCTGTTTTACCAGGTACTGGCTCAAGTATTTGTTTCCCTCCTCAAAATACTGCTGGTGCTTATACCGTGTTAGCTACTAATACAACAACGGGTTGTACCAAAACAATGACGGGAAGTTCTACAATTACAGTAAATCCGTTGCCAACCCTCACCGGTCCATCAGCCGGATGTGTTGGGTCGCCAATAACATTGGTGCCTTCAATTACCGGAGGTGCATTTGTAAGCAGCAACCCAGCATGTGCTTCGGTTACATCGGGTGGTATTGTTACAGGTCATATTACGGGTTGTGTAGCAACTATTACTTATACATTGCCTACTGGTTGCTCAACTACTAAGAGTGTAACCGTTAGTCCTTCACCAAGTCAGTTCTGCCCACCTACGGCAGTTTGCGTAGGTGTATGTACCAATATGTGTGATACAGTTCCTGGCGGAACATGGAGCACAACAAGTGGTCTTGTAACATTAGGATCTCTTTCGGGTCTTATATGTGGTATCTCTACAGGTGTTGCAAATATCACTTATTCTTTAGGTTCAGGTTGTACAGTTACAGGTACTATCAACGTAACTCCTCAGCCAGCTGCACCTGTTGGTCCAAGCGTAGTATGTGTGGGAAGTACGATAACCGAAACTGACGCAACCGCTGGTGGTGCTTGGTCTGTTGATCCTGGTTCTGTCGGTTTAGTTTCTGTTTCTCCGGTGCTGGGCACATCTACGGTTGTAACTGGTTTGAATGCGGGTGTGGCAATTATCTCCTATGCGGGTTCCGGTGGTACCGGCTGCGGCATAGGCAAGACAATTACTGTTAATCCGTTGCCTTCGGTGATTACTGGTCCAGCTCAGGTTTGTCAGGGTTCATCAATAACTTTAACTGATACAATACTCGGTGGAACATGGAGTGTTGCTCCAACTACGTTGGCAACAATTAGTTCTACTGGTGTATTGTCAGCTATAATTACAGGTAGCACAAGTCCGAGCACTGTAACAGTAACTTATACTTTTAATGGCTGTTCACGTACTACTACAATAAATGTTAATCCATTACCTTCTTTGATCACAGGTACACCACGTGTTTGTCAGGGTGCAACAACTACACTGACATCATTACCTACCGGCGGTACCTGGGGTACTGGTAACCCATTATTGGCAACAGTGAATCCATCAACAGGTGTTGTATCAGGTGGAACTACTATTTATGGTCCGGTTTTGATCAACTATACTTTGCCTACTGGTTGTACACGTAATATTACAGTTACTGTAAATCAAGCTCCTTCACCGATCATCGGCCCTGCCGGTATCTGTGTAGGACAGACAACTGTATTTACTGATGGAACACCAGGTGGTGTATGGAGCAGTTCTCCTTCAGCCATTGCGCCAATAGGTGCTACTACGGGTTCTGTAACTGGTTATGCACCAGGTGGTCTTGCTACTATTACTTATACCTGGAACGGTTGTACTGCTGTTGCATCTTTGAATATCATTCCTGCTCCGGCACCTATTGTTGCTCCTACGAGCGTATGTATTGGTAACTGTGTTACTATTACAGACCCAACTCCTGGCGGAACATGGGGTACTAGCATACCTTCTGTTGCAACCATTAACCCAACTACAGGTTTGTTCTGTGGTCTTGGTTCAGGTACAACACTGGTGTCATACGGCGCAGGATCTTGTACTGTGATGGCTGCCGTAATTGTTTATCCTTCTGCGCCAATTACCGGTACTAACGTAATTTGCCAGAACGAAACAACTTTGCTGCGCGACACAGCATTGGCAGGATACTGGTCTAGCTCTAACACTTCGATTGCAACAGTTAACTCAACATCTGGCCTTGTAACCGGTGTTGGACCTGGCACTGTGATCATCCAGTATACTATGCCTTCAGGTTGTATTCAGTCATTCAATATGACTATTAATGCAACACCGGCACCAATCATCGGCGCATCCTTTGCTTGTATCGGACAAACTGCTTTGCAAACTGATGCTACAGCTGGTGGCGTATGGTATAGTTCATTGCCGGCAGTTGCAAGTATTGATGCGGGTGGTAACGTGACAGCAATTGGTTCTGGTTTAACAACCATCAGTTATACACTTACCAGCACAGGTTGCTCTAACACTAAAGTGTTTACTGTTAATCCAGCTCCGGGTGCAATTTCTGGTCCAAACAGTGTTTGTGTGGGTTCAACAATTACTTTAACAAATGCAGGTGGCGGTACTTGGAGCAGCAGTGATCCTACTGTTGCTACTGTGGATCCGGTTACCGGTGTTGTTTTCGGTGTAGCATTAGGAACTGTTACTATTACTTATTCTGTAGGAACAGGTTGCAGTTCTACCAAAGTAATCAATGTTATAACAATTCCTGGACCAATAACTGGTGTGTTCCAGGTTTGTCAGGGTTCTTCAACTGCGCTCAGTGATACTTCTGGCGGCGGATTAGGAACTTGGTCTAGCAGTTTACCTGGTTTTGCAGTTGTAGATCCGGTAACTGGTATTGTTACTGGTGTATTACCAGGTGTGACAGTAATAACATATTCTTTAGGTGCTGGTTGCACTGCGGTTCAGCCGGTAACTGTTAATCCTATACCATTGGGTATTTCGGGTGGCACAAATGTATGTATAGGTGGTACTACTACGCTTACTGATGGTATGCCAGGTGGCTCTTGGAGCAGCTCTGATACTACAGTAGCTACTATCAACGCTTCTGGTGTTGTTACCGGTATCAATACTGGTTCATGTATCATCACTTATTTAATGCCTACAGGATGTTTCACTTCAATTTCAATAACTGTTAGCAGCGGACCAGCTCCTATCACAGGGTTTAATGCTCTTTGTGTAGGTGCTTCTACACCGCTCAGCGATCTTACTCCGGGTGGTGTATGGAGCAGCAGTGTTCCTACTGTTGGTTCGATTGATTTATCAGGTACTGTTTATGGCCTGGCGGTAGGTACTACTACAATATCTTATAGTGTTGTCGGTTTCTTCTGCCCATCTATGATTGTTGTTACCGTTAATGCTATACCAGCGGCTATCGGTGGTCCAATGCAGGTTTGTCAGGGATCTACAATCACACTTACTGATGCTATCACTGGTGGTACATGGTCGAGCACTAACACTCCGGTTGCGCCAATTGATCCAGTAACTGGTACGATCGCTGCTCCGGTAACCGGCTTCCCATTCCAGGTGCCTGTGACTATTGTTTACTCAAATGGTATTGGTGCAGGTTGTTCAGTAGCTGCAGATGTTACTGTTAATCCATTACCTGCGGCTATTACCGGACCTACTTCAGTTTGTCAGGGTCAGTTCATAACATTGTTTGATCTTACTACTCCGGGTACCTGGTCTAGTGTTTCTCCGGCTATCGGCTCAATTGACGCTTTAGGTAATGTTACTGGTATACTCACCGGTACTACACTGATCAGCTATACCAACTCGTTTGGATGTGCGGTTACAGAAACTGTAACTGTGAATACAATGCCAGGAACGATTATCGGTTCGGCGAATGTTTGTCTGGGTGGAACATCTACATTGCGTAACTCAGTGCCGGGATGTACATGGTCTAGCAGTGCACCAGGTGTCGCTTCTGTAAATCCAACAACGGGCGTTGTATCAGGTATTACGCTGGGTGCTGCAACCATTACTTGTACAGCTCCTTCAGGCGGATGTTATCAGACGCTGAATGTAACAGTATATCCTTTACCACTCGTGTTTACTGTAACAGGTGGCGGTGCATACTGCGCAGGTGGTAATGGTGTACATATCTATCTGAGCGGCTCAACTGTGGGTGTAAACTATATGTTGTACAATGGCCCAACTGCGGTAGGTGCTTTCCCAGGTACAGGTGCAGTACTTGACTTCGGATTGTCTACTGTTGCAGGCACATATACTGTTGTAGGTACCAGCACTGCTACTACCTGCAGCGTACCTATGGCCGGTGCAGCGCTTGTGAGCATTACGCCAAATACTATTCCTTCTGTTACTTTAGCAGCCAGCCCTAACGATACCGTTTGTGCAGGTGCAACAGTAACTTACACTCCTAACCCTGTAAATGGTGGTTCTTCACCAATATATCAGTGGAAAGTGAATGGCTTCCCGGTTGCATTATCTGGTACCTATAGCTTCATACCTGCTAACGGTGATATCGTTTCAGTAGATATGACCAGCAACGCTGTTTGTCCATTGCCTGCTACTGTTACTGGCACTATGACGATGACCGTTCAGGATTTTGGTGACCCATCTATTGATGTGGCGCTTACACCAAATGACACAGTTTGTCAGGGTGAATTGGTAGTGGCAAATGGTATTACTGCATATGGTGGTAGCAGTCCATTGTACTTGTGGTATAAGAACGGCAACCCTGTTACTGCAACAGGAGGTACATATTCATTCTATCCAAACAATGGAGACGTGATCTTCTGTGTGATGTACAGTAACTATCCTTGCCGTCTGAAGAACAATGATACAAGTGCTAATGTAACCGAAACAGTTATTGCACCTGTTCTTCCGATCGTAACGATCACAGCTAATCCGGGTACTACAATTGGCAGGAACCAATCACTTACGCTTACTGCAACTGCAGCTCCTGTTGTTGGACCTACTTATCAGTGGTTGATCAATGGATTCCCTGTAGCTGGTGCTACTGATGCTACTTTCACACATAGTGGTTACAGCACTACTGCTGATGACTCAGTATCATGTGATGTAACAAGCAATGGTATCTGTAACGTTACCGGACACAAATGGGTGTACATCCACAGCACGCCGGTTGGAGTAGGTCAGATATCTACCGGTAGCGATATCGCAGTGCTACCTAACCCTAACAAAGGTGAGTTTACAATTAAGGGTAGCATTGGAACTGTAAATGACGAAGAGGTTTCATTGGAGATCACAGACATCATTGGTCAGGTTGTATACAGGAGCAATGTAACAGCGCGCGGTGGTAAGCTGGATGAGCACATTACATTGAGCAAATCGCTTGCCAACGGAATGTATATGCTCTCATTGCACTCAGGAGCCGAAAACAAAGTGTTCCATATTGTGATTGAGCAATAAAGATTAAAAGATTCAAATTTGAGGAGGCTGCTTTAGGGCAGCCTCTTTGCATTGTACAATGTGCTGCTTTATGTGTGTTCTGTGGCTGAAGAGCAATTGCTGTAAAGGCAAAGGTGCCGAACTACGCCGGCGCAAATGCCGGGGTGAAGCACCCCGAACTCAGGAAAACAGTCTGTGGTATATGATCCGTGGTTTCCTGCCTTTAATGCTTTTCGGGTAGTATTTGTAGTTGGTTTTGTTTCCTATGTCCGGTCTCATATGCATGATTGTTGGCGTACTTCTTTCCTGATCCTGAATGGGGACAGTTTAGGTGTCTGCCTCGTTTTTGGATGTAATTTAAATGACTAATATTTTGATTGGCTGATGAATAAAGCAATTTATTTGTTATTGAAAAATAATAGGAATTAGAAGCCAGAATCATTACAAATATTAATAATAAATATTATTGAAATAGTGTTCCCGGATTATGTATTTTCCAGGTATTGTATATATCTTGTTCTAAGATTTTGCAACGCCATTTTTTTACGACTGTTGGAATAGTCACATTTATACGTATATTTTATGAAATCACAAGCGTCATCTACTGAGCAAATTACAGATTCGACCGATCAGGCTGAAAGCCTTTCCCGCCGGAGGTTTTTCCATTTGGCCGGAGGCATAGCTGGTGCTGGTGCATTATTATCGGCAGGCAGTGCAAATGCAATGTCTTCGGGTGGCAGCTTGGGAACTGGTGATACAGCTTTGCTAAACATAGTCCTTATAATACAGCAAATAGAAGCAGAGTTTTATGCGCGGGCTGCAGCTTCAGGAGCACTGAGCGAGAGAGAAAAAATTGCTGTATCCGGTATTAAAGATCAGGAGGCAAGCCATCTTACCAGTGTCAAAAAGATGTTGGGATTTGGTTCGGCGGTGAGTGTAGTTACTAACTTGTCTGCGATAGATTTTAACAACAGGGAGTCTGTATTATTGCATGCATCGATCATTGAAGATATTGCGGTAGCATGTGTCAATGGTATCACACCTTTGCTGGCCGGAACTGCACACCAAACTGCACTTGGAAAATTGGCTTTAGCTGATGCGGGTCATTCTACTTTCGTAAGCAACTCGCGCAACCCCAATACGTTTGGAAATTTAGCCATTGACGAAAATGGCCTTGGCCATTCGCATTCACCTTCTGCTGTACTGGAGCAAGCGGAAGCTTATCTCTATAATAGATTTGACAAAAGTACACTGCCTAATCAAAATAAAATTTAACCTACATGAACATAAACGGAATAATTCAGGAAATTGAACAAGCCGATCATAAAGTATTCGGGAAAATTAGTCTTCGCCGTGATGCACTGAAAAACTTCGGATCTAAAGTGGCTTTTGCAGCTCTGCCTTTTTCTTTAGGTTCAATTTTTAATACTAAAGATGCCCGGGCTTCTGTAAGTGTAACAGAAACATTGAACAAAGCTTTGGAGCTGGAGTATTTTGAATACGAATTTTATCATACGGCAAACAATTCGCCGGGTTTGATACCTGAGGCATCAGTACAGGGATTCATTGCTATAGAAGCTCATGAAAAAGCCCACGTTGAATTTTTAACTAAAACAATAGCATCGCTCGGAGGTACTCCGTATACGCGGGATCTGTTGGCTCCTCATGATTTCACCAGAGGAGGTGTTTACCCGGTGTTCACTGATTATAGTACGTTTTTAATGACGGCTCAGAGCATGGAAGATGCCGGAATACGGGCACATGTGGGAAGGCTTGAAGATATGAAGGGTATGCCTGAATATGCGAAGATCCAACAACTGGTAACCGTTGAAGCAAGGCACTCTGCTTTTATAAAAATGGAGCGTAACAATTTGTATCCTTTCAAGGGTGTGGAAGTTGCGTTACTTTCGAGAAACCTGGTGCCTCATGTGAATTTTGCCGGACACGAATATGTCGGTAAAAGAGAACATCAGCATTTGGGCAAGGTATAGTTTTCAACATTTTAATGAATTTACAGAAAAGCATCAGGCATTAATATATTTTCAGGGTCTTTTTGCAGTATAAAGTAAAGTAGTTATTAATTATTCACACAGTAAATTTCATATCATATGGATAGTCCTTTTTTAGGCATGGTGCAATATTTCGCATTTAATTTTGCTCCCAGAGGATACAGGCTGGCAGACGGAGCCTTACTGTCTATTTCCAGCAATTCCGCTTTATTTGCGTTGGTCGGAACCTTTTATGGTGGTAATGGTACTACTAATTTTGCGGTCCCGGATTTGCGAGGTAGGGTAGCACTCGGCCAGGACGGAGGTAGTTTCACAATGGGGCAGCGGGCAGGTACCGAGTCTGCTACGCTTCTTACTTCCAACATGCCAAGTCATACGCACATCGCGCCAACGCTTCGTATAGGTGGCAAAGTGGGTTCTCGTGGTGGTGGTGGTGATACAAACATTCCTACCGGTGCATATCCGAGTACGCCTACAGCAGGGACAATGTATTCATCAACAGCAGGCAGGGGCGAGGCACTTGGTGCTCCATCATTTACTGTGTCTACCGCAGGTTCCAGTGTTCCGGTTCCAATCAGAAATCCATACTTCGCATTGACTGCAACGATAACAGTCGTTGGACTTTTCCCAAGCAGAAACTAAAAAATTAGATCATTTTTACACGAAAATTTATTTTTTATGACGGCATATATAGGTACGGTTTGCATTTTTGGATTCAATTTCCAACCCCGTGATTGGGCCTACTGCCAGGGGCAGATACTTTCAATTTCGTCTAATACCGCATTGTTTTCGTTACTGGGAACTTATTATGGGGGTAACGGTACGTCCACTTTCGGACTGCCTAATTTGCAGGGACGGGCCGCACTTGATGATGGTACAGGGTTTTCCACCTACAGCATGGGTAACGTAGGTGGTGCCCAGACGGCAACTATTTCTGCAGCCAATATGCCCTTGCACACACATAATCTAAGTCTGTCTATCAATGCGAACCCGGGGGGGAGATCGGGCGCCAGTTCTTCTTCGCCTGTTGGAAATTTTCCCGCACCTTCAGTAGGTGTGGTCAATGATTACAACAGCACACCTACTGGTGGCTCATTTATGCAGCCGGCAACAATATCAGCACTGGGCAGTGTAGGTTCAGGAACCCCTTTGAGCATACAAAATCCATACCTGGTGTTGAATTACTGCATATGCCTGCACGGTATATTCCCTGCCAGAAACTAATATTGAAGTGATTAAACGATTTCTTAAAACTAAAAAATAATTTCATGGATTCATATTTAGGTGCGGTTTTTTGTTTCGGATTCAATTTTCCCCCTTATGGTTGGGCACAATGCAATGGTCAGGTATTTCCTATTTCAGGTAACGAAGCTTTGTTTTCATTGATTGGAACTACTTATGGCGGAGATGGAGTTACAACATTTGCCTTGCCCAATATACAGGGCCGAGTGCCTATAGGTACAGGCCAGGGGCCGGGCTTGGCCAATTATGTGTTGGGTCAAATCGGTGGCGTTGAGAGTGTTACACTCGCAGTAAATAATTTACCCGCGCATACGCATCCGGGCACTGCAACTATTCCTGTATCAAGTGCTGCCGGTGATTCAAACGACCCAAGCGGCAGGTATTTTGCCCGTTCGAGTTCTGCCGTAGGTAACACTTACAGCGGTACGAGCGGTGTGGTAATGGCAGGGCCATTAACAGGCACATCAGGCACTGCCGGAACAGGATCACCCGTTCCTATTTCTTTGATGAATCCATATCAGACTTTGAATTATTGTATTTCTATTTACGGGATCTTTCCGTCAAGGAATTAGGAGGCAACAGTATCGACTGGTTAACTAAGTACAGCTATACAAAAACGGCAGAATTTCTGCCGTTTTTTGTATTTTTAGCACTTTCGTTTCTGTACTGAATGTACTTATTGAATAACGACTTAATTGATTTTTTAAATTAAATGTTACGCTAAAAAATTACCAATGAGTAAAAAAGTAGGACTATTACTTCCAAGATCAGCGATTTATCCAACAATGAGTTTTGATTTAATGGGAGGATTGAAATGGGCACTTGAAAGTTGTGGAATTACAGATGTGGAAATTAAGACAGAAGGTATTGGTATTGCGGCTGATGGTAAACTGATCTACACAATGTGTGAAAAATTGATTTTCGACGGATGTGAAATAGTAGCCGGTTATGTAAACCCGGTAACAGCAGAGCAGCTAAAACCTTTGTTTGAAGGAGCCAACGCATTGTTTATCGCCCTTGATGGCGGATACCAATATCCTGCATCTTTAACCGCCATGCCAAATGTGATCACACTCTCTTTTCAGGGGACTTTGTGCTGCAGAATAGCCGGTGCCACAGCCGTGGCCGAGGGGTGCAGAAATATGGCGTTTACCGGTTCGTTTTACGATGCCGGTTTCAGGGGTATACACGCTCTGGCCCGTGGGCTTGAAGATGCCGGCGGTGCTATTACATTCAATCACATCACTAAGTTAAAAAGGAGCGAATTTACATTAGAGCCGCTTGCGCAGCACCTTAAGGAACATGCCACAGATGGTGTGCTGGCGGCCTTCTGCGGAGATATGCTTCAGGATTTTTTTGCAGGAGCATCTGCCGAAAATCTGTTCGAGAATCATGCAGTGTATGGCAGCCCGTTTGTGGGCGATGAAGTGTGGCTGGCACAAAGTGCTTATCCCGGCGTTGATATTAAAACGTTTGTTACCTGGGCGTCTGGTTTAGACAATACAGCCAATCTGCAGTTTAAGCAAAAGATGGCTGAGAAAAAGCTAAGATATAATATCTTTTCTGTGCTCGGCTGGGAAGCAGGTCAAATAACTGCTGCGGCCCTGGGTGCAGAAGATATCGATGACAGGATTCGCATATTGGAAGGATTGAAGTACACAAGCCCCAGAGGTGAAGTGGTTATAGATGCCGCAACACACAACTGTGATGCACCGGTGTATGAGGCATGGATAAAGAGAGATGAAGCCACCGGAAACTGTATTCTTATTCCGGTTAAAGAGTCTCCTCTATCAGACGATCAGCGCCAGAAACTATATGAAGACATTCGGAATTTCGCTGGTCCCGCTACCAGTTGGCAAAACGCCTATGGTTGCCTCGATGATTAGTTGATTAATTGATAGGTTGGTGTGTGTTGCGTGGAACTGAATAGAATTCCTTTTGGTGAGCCGCACCGAACCAAGATGTTGAAGGTTTTTTTGTTGCAAAATGAGGGTCATTGCGAGGAATGAACCTGTCCGCCGTGGCGGAGCAACCTTACGTTATGCGGGGTGTTTCGTGAGGTTGCTTCGATGCGATTAGCTTTTGCCGGTTTGATTTAGCTTCTGTTACATCTCGCAATGACACACAGTTTTTGACAGTGTTTTTTAATTGTTTTTTATGTCGAAGACGGGGACTGTTTATTTGATGTCGTCGCCGAACAGAACAACTGTTTATGTGGGTATAACATCTGATCTGTGTGGCAGAATTTGGAAACACAGGACAAAGTTTTATCCTAAGGCATTTACCGCTCAGTACAATTGCGTGATGTTGGTTTACTACGTAAGTTTTCAGCGCATAGAAGATGCGATTGCCGAGGAAAAGCGTATTAAAGGTGGAAGCAGGGAGGCTAAGGAAAAGTTGATCCTGAGTATGAATCCGGTTTGGGTGGATTTATATCCTGAGGTTTGTGGAGGGTGAGGGTGTAATTTTTTATGATGCGCATTTTGAGGCGGTGTTTAGTGTTTGTGTTTCGTGAGGTTGCTTCGATGCGTTTAGCTTTTGCTGCTTGGATTTAACTTTGGTCACATCTCGCAAAGACACGTGTTTTTTTATTTTTTTTATAAAATGCGGGTCATTGCGAGGAACGAAGCAAGCTCAAGTTATGTAGGGTGTTACGTTCGTTTTATAAAATGCGGGTCATTGCGAGGAACGAAGCAACCTCACGTTAT
>CAIKOJ010000093.1 GCA_903829015.1 uncultured Bacteroidota bacterium | reverse complement strand
TGTTTTTACTAAAATATTGATAATCAATATTTTGCACTCGTTTTGTGGATAATCCACCTTCGCTGAAATAGCTATGGCGGACGAAGAAATACCCCAAAAATGCCCCACTTGGGGAAATTTTGTCTGAACCGTTGACCTGCCTATCGGCAGACAGGTTCAGCTAATTTTGGTGCTTGCGTTGATTTTTCTCATATATTATAGAATGTTTTACTGCAAGGTTCACAAAGCTCTGATAGTTATAAAACCCACCGGAAGCAAACTTCCGTTTTACTTCCGGTTTCTTCCGGTGGCGGAAGTGGTCGGAAGTAGATAATTAATTGAAAATCAATTAATTACAATAAAATTTCCGGTTGCTCCGGAAAAAGGGTTGTCTGAACCACTGGTTAAGCTGATTTCTCGGATTACACTGAAGTAAAACGAAAATTTTAAGTGCTGGAGCCCTTTTTGTAAATATCTGTTATTGGAAGGGAATGGCAAAATTGAAATTCTATGACAGGACGTATATGGCCAATGATAGGACGTAGGCGGCCTGTGATGGAAATTGTTATGGGCAGCCAAATTAAATTTGTACGACTGGGTACCGTTTATTAACGGTAGAAAATACCGTTTAAAAACGGTTGTTTGGTAATTTTATTTGTACAAGCTTTGTATTGTTGATAAAAAAGATAAATAAAAATCTATAAACCAAAGAAATGACAGCATAAATACGTCTTATATGCAGGAGTATTTACAAACAGCATAAATACAAAAACATGAAAAACACTTTTTATTTTTTTCTGTTCATTTTCTTAGCAGGGTATACAACCGGGAGGGCTCAGATCATTAGCACTATAGCAGGCGTTGGAACTTTTGGGTATAATGGTGACAATATAGCTGCTACAGGCGCCCGCCTATATGCTCCGACTTTTGTAACAGTGGATACAGCAGGTAATGTATATATAGCTGACAATGAGAATTACAGAATACGGAAAATTAGTACAGGAGGTATTATATCCACAGTTGCTGGGACAGGAGTTTCGGGATATAATGGCGAAGGGGTCCACGCAACTGATGCCCAAATTGGGAACGCTGATGGAATAGTGTTGGATAAATATGGAAATTTATTTATAGCTGATGATGCAGGTAATCGCATTAGGAAAGTAGATGTTACTGGTATAATGACAACAATTGCCGGAACTGGAACCTATTCGTTTAGCGGAGACAATGGACATGGTACAGCGGCAGAAATAGCCGGTCCGCATGGAATTGCTGTAGATACAATGGGTAATGTATATTTTGCTGACTTTGGTAATAACCGGGTACGAAAGATTACTACTACGGGCATTATTACTACCATAGCGGGATCCGGAACCTCAGTCGGGGATGGTGGCCCGGCAACGGCGGCAATGATCAAGGAGCCCTATGGTCTGGCTATTGATAAATCGGGGAATCTGTATGTAGCTGAATGGTCGGGACATAGAATTAGAAAAGTTGACCCAATGGGAATTATTACAACGTTAGCTGGCAACGGAATGCCAGGATATACTGGCGATAATGGACCTGCTACAGCGGCCAAAGTAAAAGCACCGGCTGGCGTTGCCATCAGCGAATATGGAGAATTGTATCTCTGTGATCCCAATGATCATGTTGTTAGAAGAATAGATAGGGGTGGGTACATAAGCACAATCGCAGGGACTGGTGTTCCAGGGTACAGCGGAGATGGAGGGAAAGCTATAAATGCCGAATTGAGAGATCCGCTAGGCGTGGTAACTGACAGGACGGGTAATATTTATATTGCAGAATTTGCAAACCATATCATAAGAAAAATACAGACAACAGTTTATGTGCAGGACAACATTGTTGCTGAAGCAAAACTGGATGTTTTCCCAAACCCATCGAATGGTCAATTGTTTGTAGAAATAAAGGGTACTGAAACAATGCCTTTGGTTTTGTATTTAATGAGTATGACAGGTGAAAAAGTGTATGAGCTGACTGCAACCACCAATAAAATAATTGAAATAAAGGCTGAACTGCCAATTGGCAATTATAATCTATTGGCTAAAACACCCACCGGACTGTTATGCAAAAAGCTACAGATAATTCATTGATTTCTTCACCTCTAAATATACACCACATGAAAAAAACAAAATTGCTCTTCTTTGTATTATTTGTGATCCCCAGTCTTGTACTTGCCCAGGGTGCAAATTATCTCTCCATTTTTGGTGGAAACGCTTGCTCAGGTGCAAGCCCAATCGGGTAGGGGGAACAAAATTGAGCAAGATGAAACTAGAACAACAGCAACAGGCACAGCAACTGTAATTTCAGACAGGCATGAACAAATCAGAGATCGCCGAAAACATTGGCGTTAACCGTCGCACCCTCCACAATTGGGTAAAGCAGAACAACTGGGAGAAACTAAAGAAAAGCGCCGAGCACATACCGGTGTTCCTCGCCGAGAATTGCTACCAAATACTCGGTAACTACCAAACGCATCTGCTATCAGAGGAGCGCAAAGACACTCCACCCACACCTCAGGAAATCAACGCCATTTACAAACTCACGCTCACCATCAGCAAACTCAAAAGCAAAAGCACCCTCAACGAGAGCATGGAGCTGTTCACCCATCTTTCCGAATCCATCCTCGCCCGAGATCCCGAACTGGCATACGCCATTCAGCCGTACATCATTCAGCTCATCACCTCCCAGGCCGGCTGCGAGCACAATCATTACCGCCCCTCACACATAAACGAGCATGGCTACATCCCAACCCCCGACAAAACCATCCTGGAGCAGGAAGCAAAACTCGATGCCGAAGACCTTAACGCGTGGATAGACGAAAAGAAAGCACGTGCGGCTCAGGCTTCAGCCTCTTCGACTCCCCAAAACTCAAACCCAAAACAATCATACTCTGCATCCCATCAAACCCCACCGCACTCCGCTCCACCGCTCTCGGCTCTGAATATGCCTTCGGTTGGCATTCAGTTCGATGAAGAAAAGATCAAGCAGGATTTGCTCAACATACTCCGCAAAACCTCACCATCCCGCAATGCCAATGCCCCCAAACGAGAGCATCCTGTTGCCGCCTAGTATGCTGTGAAATCAAACACCCTAGAAAAAGGTAGTGGGAAATTTTAAACAACAATTTCATTGATAATCAATACAAACCTGGGAAAAAAGATTTTAGAATGGGCATTTTTGAGTGGTTATACCTATCAGATTTTGAAATCGGCATTGCTCCATTGAGTCATTGGCTGCGACGCTTGGGGAGGTGAGAAAACTCGAATTTAAAAGTAAAATAATCAACGAAATCAAATCAATCAACTCAATCAACGGTTCAGACAAAAAAACTCGTGCATCTCAAAGACCCGTGTTACGTGAGGTTGCTTCGTTCCTCGCAATGACCCGTGTTATTGTATAGTAGCGAAATATTGCTAAAACGTGGACGCTGCGACATCAAAGATGGATAAGTTGTACGACTCCGTTAGGAGTCCAAGGTTTGTAGTCTTTATTATGGTTCGTAACACGCACCCCAGCGGGGTGCAACAATCAACTATGTGTCTGTTTTCAACATACAACTGGTAAATTGGTCTTTGATGTTGCAACATAATTAACATTTCTTCTTTATCTATCTGATATTGATAGGCTTACTTTAGTATATTTTTGCCGATAGAACTGAAAGTTTATGGAACAAAAATGGCAGGCGGATATTGAAGCCGCTTTTGCAAACAGGGAATTGCTGAAAGATGAGGGCTATGTGAGCACCGTAAAGGCGGTAATAGAGGAGGTGGATAAGGGCAGGCTGCGGGTGGCGGCTCCGGGTGCCGATGGATGGGTGGTGAATGAGTGGGTGAAGAAGGCGATACTGCTGTACTTCGGGGTGCAGCAGATGCAGACCTGGGAACTGGCTCCGTTTGAGTTTTATGATAAGATGCTGCTGAAGAAGGATTACGCTTCGCTGGGGGTGAGGGCAGTGCCTCATGCTGTGGCAAGGTATGGTGCGTATCTGGCAAG
>CAIKOJ010000092.1 GCA_903829015.1 uncultured Bacteroidota bacterium | reverse complement strand
GGGCTATTTCGTCTCTTTTTTTTGCTGAATTCTATGTCTTTTGCAGACCGCAATAACCTGGCATCGGAGGCGATAGTTTTAAATTTATGTTGCTCTTTCCAACGTAAAAATCGCGGTATATCACCATCGTGGAAATTGTTCCAGGCTGCAAATTCCGTCGTGCTTTCAGCAGCACCAAATAACCACTCGTTGTAAATATCAAAATGACCGGTTTTTATCAGTAAATCGTGGTAATTGAACAGTGAAAATGACAAGCTGCTGTCGTTTTTGCCAATCCAATCCATAAGGAATCTGGTACGTAGCATGGTCAGGTTTTCCGTAGAGATACCGTCGCTTAGTACCGGATATAGTTGTGCGAAAGTTGCCGAAACTAATCCGTCGAAATGCTTAGTGGGTGCTGCCTGAGGAGAATATATTCCGATGCTTTTATCCTGTGCAGAAAAATTGCCGTAAAGTGTTTTATAGCCATAAAACAGACTTTGTCTGACATACGCGAAACCAGAAGTATCGGCAGACAGGTTCAGATACATTTCGCCCAAAAGTAACCCTAATACAGGATTGTCGGAGGATAGATACATGGAAGATGCATTGAGATAATTCGGGCAATATTCGGGGTTAATTAATATGCCGTTCATCCATGCTGTAGTAGTTTTTTCCCGGTTATTTTCTTTGTTATACAACTGGCCCAACCTATTGTATAACATGCCTGATCCCGGGAACCTTAACAGGCCGTCATTGACCGCTTTTTTTGCCTTCTTATTTTGTTTGAGCGCATCGAAACATCTTGCCAGTAGATCGAAGCAATCTGCGTCAGCACTGTATTTCAGCACCAGCGTCGAAAAAGTTTCTGATGCATCTTTGTATTCACCGGCGCAGTATTGGGCTGTTCCAAGTGCCTTCTGTGCCTGCCATACACCCGGTGCTAAAATCACAGCTTGTTTGCCGGCAATCATTGCTTCTTTACAATTGCCCAATCGGATATAGTCTAGCGCGTGGACATATACCTGTTCTACCTCCGGAGACGGCCATTTGATAGTATCTGGAGCGTGTACGATTCCCTGACCAAGCGCACAATTCCACAGAAACGAAAATAAAAACAGCGTTGTACAACTTTTTACTTTCCACATTTCACAGCGAATTTACAGGTAAACAGCAGGGTTTGACATAGATTTACATTTTTAAAGTAAAAAGGCGGCAAATTGCTGCGGGTCACCACATCAAAAATGGGGAACGGAATGAAACAGATACGGAATATTGGGGTGCTTACGTCGGGAGGCGATAGCCCCGGAATGAATGCTGCGATAAGAGCAGTTGTACGCACCGGAATTTATCTTGGATACCATGTTTTCGGGATACACAGGGGTTACCAGGGTATGATAGAAGGTGAGATCACTGAGCTGAAAACAACTGATGTTTCAAATATTATTTCGAGAGGAGGCACTATCCTGAAAACTGCGCGCAGTAAGGATTTTATGACATCGGAGGGGATGGCTACTGCATATGCGCAATTGTTGAAACACAACATCGATGCGCTGGTGATTGTAGGTGGAGATGGCTCGTTCAGAGGAGCGGTTGACTTTTTCGAAAAGTACTCGATTCCGGCAGTCGGGATACCGGGAACAATTGATAAGGATCTTGTTGGCACGGATTTTACGATAGGGTTTGATACAGCGGTAAATACAGCGATGGAAGCGATAGATAAGATTAAGGATACGGCTGAGGCACACGACAGACTTTTTTTGGTGGAAGTGATGGGGCGCGATGCAGGTTATATAGCACTTAACAGTGGCATTTCATGTGGAGCGGAAGACATACTCATACCGGAAGAAGAGACCAGGCTGGATGACGTGCTGGAGCGGATTGCGAGCGACGAAAGAAGAAAAAAAGCTATGCACATCATTGTTGTAGCGGAAGGCGATGATTCGGGTGGCATTGAGTTTGTGGCAAAAGCGGTAGCGGAGCGGTTTCCCGGAAAAGACATCAGGTCTTGTGTTTTGGGTCATATACAAAGAGGAGGTTCACCATCTGCAGCAGACAGGGTGCTAGCAAGCAGGTTAGGGTATGCAGCTGTATGTGGATTGGCAGAAGGGAAAAACCAGGTGATGGCAGGAATTGTAAATGGTGAGATTGTTTACACCCCGTTTAAAAATGTAATTAAATCAAGGCTCCCAATTCAAAAGGATATGCTTAACATGATAAAAGTATTATCTATATGATGTGGTTTTAGGCGTCGAAAATTCAAAAATAGAGCATTTGTTATCGAATTGCTATCAAATAGGGTTTAGGCATATATATTATTGATTTTTATAAAATAGTGAATTTAGTTTATTTTTTGCGAAATCTTTTTCTTTTAAAAGAACTGTCCTATCTTTACAGCTAATTAGTTAGATTTAAGTAATATAACTCGACTATAAACACTTTGTTAGCTAAAAATAAGTAGGTTTCGCAGTGCAGAGACGGTGTGTGGGGGTGATTTGATTCGGAAATCGCCATGATGGAAATGTATTTTTAAATTTTTTGTTAACAATAAGTTGACATCTGATGATTATTTTTGCGGATAATTCTAGAATGGATTAATAATTATAAATAAGTTGAACATGCCATTGAGGAAAACATTAGTCACCATATTTCTATTTCTTGCGTCATTCTTAGTGTCTGATTTGTGTTTTGCCCAGGGAAGAAATGATTCCAGGACACGTTATGTAATTCCTTATTCACACAAGGTAATTGCACCTCCCGGCATGGTTTACGTGCAGGGTGGCGTTACTGAAATTAATTACGACCAGTCGACTACAGATACGAACAGTGCAAGAAAGGTGAGTCTTACTTCTTTTTTCATGGATAAGACGGAGGTTACGAATCAACAATATCGCCAGTTTACTGAATGGGTAGTTGATTCTATAGCTGTAGTAAAATATCTCAGGGACGATCAATATTTCATAACTGAGTCAGACAATTCGCAGGACGCAGGAAAAACTTCAACCACTGCAGCAACTACTACTACCACTGCTCCAGCTGATTCAGGTGCGGTAAAGCCAGTTGATACAACTATGACCGCAACTACTGCACCAGTTCAGCCTTCGGTTGATTCTGCTATTACGAAGAAGCGCATTAACTGGTCAAAGGTTAACCACGATGCTATTTTCAATACCAAGGACGAAAGCATCAGAAGCAAGATTGCTCCGATGCTTGATGAAAATGGTAATATCCGTAAGGACCAATACATGTTTTCTTACAAGCACATTAAGCATACAACACAGGGTACAGCAAAAGGAAAGGATGATAAGATCGTTACTGAAACGCTGAATATTTATCCTAATGAAAATGTTTGGAATCAGGATCTGACAAATGCACAGACTGATGTGTATGTTGAGAATTATTTCAAAGCACCACCATGGGATGATTATCCTGTAGTAGGCGTAAACTGGCTTCAGGCACAGGCTTTCTGTAAATGGAGAAGTAATACGGCACACAGTTATTACAATATGTCTGATTATCTCAAGTATTACAAAATGATATACACACTGCCTTCTGAAGCGCAATGGGTGTATGCAGCTCAAGGATACTATGATATGATCCACGAAAAGCCAAACACTGATACGCTGGATACTAATATTAAGCTTGACTTGCCGGTTGATAGTTTTGTAGTAGAACACGATAGCGCATACATCGCAGCATTGCTGGCAAAAAAATCAGTGGACAGCAGCAAGAATGCAGTTAATGCTATCAAAGCTGAACGTATTGCAAAGTATGAAGCTGCACATAAAAAGGCAGCGAACGGTAATCTTTATTTACTTGATTATATCAAAATGCTGGACTTTTTACAGAACGGATATACAACAGGTAATGAAGGACCTGTAACTGACAGTACGCCGATTCATGCTGATCCGAATGGTATGCTTGCAAACTTCAAACAGGAAGAAGGAGACTATTGGGAAGATGGTGTTGCATTGAGTACCCCGGTAATGTCGTTTGCTCCGAATGAGTTTGGTTTGTATAACATGGAAGGAAACGTAGCAGAATGGGTTATGGATGCCTACAGCCCATCAGCTTTCTCTTTTGTATCTGATATTAATCCGCAGCTCCTTTATGATGCTGATTCAACAGATGCTGATGTGATGAAGAGGAAAGTAGTAAGAGGCGGTTCCTTTATTAGTAATGCCAAATCATTGAGTCCGTTCTACCGCGACATGGAATTGCAGGGTGTATCACATTGCTTTTTAGGTTTCAGGTGCGTGGTTGAAGCTCCGGAGGTAATTACTCCGCATAATGCAACCAGGAACAGAACTCAAAAAGGAAAAAGAACACCAGGAAAGCTGAGCGGTGCAAGGTTACCTGAAATACATTAATAAACTACAACCCATTTTATAAATTTTTTACAGACAACTATTAATTTTAAAAGCTAACAATCACAAATCCAACAAAATTGTAACTTATGAGCAGTAATCAAAAAAAGAAAATTGGTCTTAACACGGTCATCTCCTGGGGAGCTAGTGTGGTTATCATTGGTCTGATGTTTAAAATATTACATCTACCTGGTGGTGAACTATTAATTGCCGTGGGACTTTTAACTGAATCTTTTTTGTTCTTTATCCTTGGTATTGCTTCTATGACCGTTGTAGAAGACGATGACAAAGGTGGTAGTGGAGATAAAGGTGGAAATTCTTTGACTGATTTGTTAGCTACATCGATTACTCCAAAAGTAATTGAAGGGTTAAGTAATGGTTTTAAACAATTTAATACTACAGTTGCATCTGTAAATCAGGTTGCAGGTTCGTTTAATGTAACTCAGAATCTGATCAAAGAAATCGAAACTGCATCTGGTGATGTGAAGAAATTCAGAGATGGAATGGGTGCTGCTTCAGCAGGATTTGACAATTTTGGCAAATCAATGCAGGCTATCGTGCAGATGTCTAATTCATCTCAGACGATGGTGAAGGATTTTGAAGCTGCAGGACAGGGTTTGAAATCTTTTACTAAGAACATGAATGACATGAATGCAAGTTTTGACCAGTTTACCAAAACACTTGCTGCAATAAATCAGATGACTGCTTCATCTCAGTCAATGCTGAAAGAATTCGAGAGCGCTACCGTGAATATGAGAGCATATAATAAGAACCTGACTGATCTGAGCAGAGTATACCAAGCTCAGTTGGAAGCATTCAAGAAATAATTTATTGAACGCAAAAAGACAAATTGTCTGTAGGGTATGAAAACTCTGATGGACACATTCAGGAAAACTTAAAAAAACTTAAAACGCATGGCAGCTTTAAAAGAAACGCCCCGGCAAAAGATGATGGGTATACTGTACCTGGTACTGCTAGGAATTGCAGCTACTACGGTTACAGACCATGTACTTGATGCCTTTAGAAATTTAACGATCAGTTTGGAAACATCGACTAAAAATGTACAAACTACAGTAGATAATACCTTTGCCTCCTTTGAAGCTACTAAGCTGAAAAATGAACCGGAAAGAGCAAGACCGGTTTATGAAAGAGCATCGAAGGTGAAACAATATGCAGCAGAATTAAATGCTTACATTAACGAGACGAAATCATTACTTGTAAAAGAAGGAGGAGGAACAGAAGAAGCAACCGGCGACGTGAAAGCTCGTGCGGACATTGATATCTCTCCGAGAGTGATGATCAATAATAAAAGAGCGTTTGAGTTAAAGAAGAAAATTGAGGATACAAGAAACAAAATTTTGTCTATGCTTGATGCTAAAGACAAAGACTCTAAGTTGGCTCTGAATGCTCAGGATCCTCCTGCGAAAAAAGGAGGTATCAAGTCTACATGGGAGGATGAGAATTTT
>CAIKOJ010000091.1 GCA_903829015.1 uncultured Bacteroidota bacterium | reverse complement strand
GTCTTCCAGAGCTTGTATCCTGTTATAAACGAGTGCATTACTATTTCTATGCTCTATAAATTCATTCAAACTCCGTAGCCTTGCTGAGATCATACTTACCCAATTAGTTTTTTAAACACACTTTTCATGTTGTCTCTATTGAAATTCTCCTCTACATACTTTTGTCCAAATTCAGACAATTCACACCACATCTTGTTGTTATTATACAGCGAGAGAATGGCACCGCAAAAATCCCCGGCAGTATTTACTCCTTTGTATTTATAATTCTCATCCTTCGGCATTCCTTCAAAAGCTATGTCCGTACCCACTATAGGTACTCCCTTGGCCATAGACTCAATAACTTTCCCTTTTACGCCAGCCCCAAACAATAAAGGTACTATCGCTATGCGGGTATTCTCATACAACCTATTTAACTCCTCGTCGCTAACATCTGCACAGATACGTAACCCAGGGAATTTCTTTTCGTATTCATAAAAAGCCGCAGGCACTTTTGAACCGGCAATTACCAACGGAATTCCTTGTTTGTATAGATCACTATATATCTTCTCAACAAACCACGAAACAGCTTCCCTGTTCGGAGGATGATTGAACCCACCCACAAACAACAGACCTTCTCTCAATTCAAAAGGCTTAACCTCTTTCTTGATATCAAAAAAGTATGGAGGCACATAATGCAAAGGCACTTCAATATATTGCTTTAGGTACCTGGCTTCTTCATCATTAATAATCAGAGAATTATCCGCATTCATGTACATGTAATCCTCTTGCGCCTTTACCACGGCTGCCTGTCGCTTCAACTCCGGATCATTCTTAGCTACGGCCTCCTGTTCCAATCTCAGATACCCCAGATCATGCCCATAATAAATCACATTCCCTTTGTAGTTGAGTGTTCGCAGATAAGCCAATATAGGAGCGCAAACAGACGACCTGCTCAACAACATAGCATCAAAATTCTTATGATTCTCCTTTAGATAGCCTTTCCAGCTCTGATCATAAAAATTATATGGCGATCCATACAATACCTCAACCCCTTTCTTCTGAAAATGAATTTGGTACTGTATCCCAATATTCTGATTCTCTCCCAGAAATTTCACACTATAATCTAACGCCAGCAATGAATCTATAAAATTGCTGATGGTACGTGATCCCGCATCTTTATCAATTGTTGGCAGATAATGATCAATAACCAAAACGTGCTTTTTGTTTTGTGTCCTGTCGCGCTCAAAAAACACATTCTCTCCACTCTTCGACTTCTTACTCAGTTCAACCTTCCACCGTTCATAAAACTTCTTGTTGTTAAGCACCTGATAGTGCTTAATGCCCGAATTCACGTCTGTGCCATGCGATATACCCTCAAAATGCACCACCTCCGAAAACGGCTGATACATAACCTTATAGCCTGCCTGCCTTATCCTAAAACAAATATCCGAATCTTCGCAGTACGCAGGAGTAAACAACTCGTCGAACCCTCCAAGCTGATCCCATAACTTTTTAGGTAACATTATCGATGCACCTGAAATGTAATCAGCCTCCTTCACATAATTGTATTCATGCTTATTTGGATTGTCTCTGTTACCATAGTTCCAGCCACTGGCATCGGGCCATATAATGCCACCGGCCTCTTGCAGTTTCCCGTCTGGGTATATCAACTTCGACCCCACCAATCCTACCTTCTCAAAATTTTCAAAAACCGACAAAAGCGACGCCAGCCAATCTTTTTGGACCTGGGTATCGTTATTCAAAAAAACAACATACTCACCCTTCGCCTGGGCCGCTGCATTGTTGCAATTTTTAAGAAACCCAAGATTTACTGCATTCCTTATAATCCTTATGTTCTGAAAGTAGGTACTTAATAACTCTGTACTATCAGTAGAATTATCATCTGCTATAATTACTTCATAATCCTTAAACTCATTGTTGGTATAAATTGAATCCACACAGTTACAAGTGTATTCAAGCTGGTTATACATCGGAATGATAATGGAAACGATCGGCCGTTTCGGATTTGGCAGCACAAACCGCTTGGTGGTGTCAAAACTATGTATCAATAATTTCTTATCGCTTGCCGCACCTTCATCAAAAAACACACCTTTCAAATGAATCTTCCTATGCAGCAAACTTCTGACTCCTTCAACGAAGCCTTTACCCTTCACTTCATCTTTCAATTCCCTGATAATTTGCTTCTTATTAGGGCTATTGATAAACTTCGAAATGTAGATCAGGTATTTATATAGCTTGTTGTCCATTAATTTATTGAGCAGATTTGCAAATTTATATTTCTAAATGCAATTTACCACGCTCTTGCTAATAATAGCTTCTAACATTCGTTAACAAAAACAAAAATGGGGAGCATTTTAATTGCTCCCCATTTTATCATTCTTAAGATTTAACTACCTGAATTATTGCTCAATAACGATATGGAATACTTTTATTTCTTCAGCAGTCCTTACGCTGAGTATATACATACCATTCGCAACATTGCTTCCAAGCTGAACTTTCGTATCAACGTTTCCGCCATTAGCAATTGATTTTCCAGTGTAGATCGAGTGTCCGAGAAGATCAGTAACTTCTATTGAAAGCTCTACATCATCAGTTGTACCCATATCTCCAATCAAAGAGAAAGTTCCTTTACTTGGGTTTGGCACAACACTCATGCTCATATTAGATGCGCTGATCTGCTGGAATCCTGTATTGCTACCAACATGAACGATCACCGTGCTACCAGTAGTTACGCCACCACAAGGACCGCTGCTGGTAACTTTACAAGTCATTGTATCATTGTTAGCAAAACGGTTGCTGATATACTTGCTGTTTGTCGCACCTGGTATCTGGAAACCGTTCAGGTACCACTGATACGTTGGGTTTGAACCTGCACTAACTGTAGTTGTATTAGCTACAAGCGTATCACGCTGTCCTTTTACAATATTAAGACTAGGAGTAGCAGTGATATTAACAATCGGAGTCAAAATCGGATCAACTGCAACACTTGCTGTATCATTCATGTTATTAGTACAACCAGTTGCTGCGTCTGTAGCTATGATTGTATATGTTCCGGCAGCAGTTTGTGCACCAAAATCAATATTGGTACCTGTACCGGCATGCAAAGTACCAACTGAAGTAGCACCATGATACAACTGGTAATTAATGTTAGTATTCGAACCGCTCAATGTTACATGAACACCTGCACCACCGTTACAATAGCTACCTCCACCTTCAACATTATATGCACGTGGCAAAGGCAAAGTATTTACAGATACGCTGCCTGTAAATGAACTTGAACAGCCAGTAACAGTATCAGATGCGCTGATCGTATAAGTACCTGCAGTAGTATACAATCCAAAAGCCAATGGTGAACCGGTACCTACCACCAAACCACCAGATGGAGTACTACCAACATATAACTGATATTTCACACTGCTTTGAGATCCACTCAATCCGATCGCAACGCCAGTGCCGGCATAGCAAAGGCTGCCACCACCTGTAAGACTATAAGTCGTAGGTAATGGATCAACTGCAACAGAAACGCTGCCTGTCATATTAGTTTCGCAAATTCCACCAGGACTAGCGATAACAGTATACGAACCTCCACCAGTCTGTGAACCAAAGTTGATCGGGCCGCTGGTGCCTGCAATTGCAGTACCTACTAAAGAAGAACCGTATTTCAATTGGTAAGTGATACCAGTCTCTGAACTACCGATTCCCACAGTACGACCTGTGCCACCAGCACAATAAGAACCACCGCCAATAACTGTTTGTGCAGAAGGTTGTGGAACTATTGAAACTACTGCAGTACCAACCATGTTGCTGTGACAACCAGTGATTGTGTCTGTAGCAACTACATCATAACCACCAGCACCTGTCTGAGGGCCATAAGGAAGACTAGTACCTGTACCATCCAGAACTGTTGTACCTGTACCTAAATAAAATAATTCGTATCTCACGCCGAGTTCAGAACCACCCAATGTAACTGGTACACCTGAACCACCAGCACAATATGGACCACCGCCTGTAATAGGATAAAGAGCTGGTAATGCAATTACACCAATATCAGTAGAACCTGACATGCTGCCACTACATCCTGTAGAAAGGTCAGTAGCTATAACAGTATATGTACCACCTGAAGTGCGTGCACCAAATGTCAAAGTAGAACCTGAGCCAGTTACTGGAGTACCAGAAGCTGATGCTCCTAAATACAGTCTGTAGCTAACACCCAGATCAGATCCGTCAAGACCAATTGGCATGCCACCAGCTCCAGAACAATAGTTACCACCACCTGTTACATTGTATGCAGTTGGCAGATTGAAAGTTCCAACAGTTCTTGTTCCGGTCATATTGTTTGTACAACCTGATGTAGGATTGGTTGCGATAACAAAGTAGTTATCTGTTGTTGTCTGCAAACCGAAATCGATAGCTGTTCCTGTACCTGAAACTGGAAGACCTACAGCTCCACCTGAATTGAACAACTGGTAATCAATACCAACACTTGAACCACTCAAACCAATGTGAACGCCTGAACCACCTAAGCAATAGCTGCCACCGCCTGTCATTGTAAATACAGGAGGTAATGGATCAATTGAAATGTTTACACTTCCGATCATTGATACTAAACAACCTGTTACAGTGTTAGTAGCTCTTACCGTATAAACACCTGCTGCAAGTTGGTAGCCAAATGAGAATGTAGTACCTGTACCGATCATAGCAGATCCAATAGCAGTTGTACCCTTATAAAGCTGGTAGCTGATACCTGCTTCAGAACCGTCAAGTAACAATTCAATACCTGAACCTCCTGCGCAGTAGTTGGTAGAAGTACCTGCTGCAACTAAATTAAATAACCCTGGTAAAGTATTAATAGAAATTGTAGCACTTCCGTTCATGTTATTAACACAACCAGTAGATGCATTTGAAGCAACCACAGTATATACACCTGCTCCTGTTTTCAAACCAAAGTCAAGAGTTAATCCTGTACCTGTAAGAGCAGCACCCAATGGAGAACCGTCATAGTAAAGCTGATAGTGAATACCTGCACCTGAACCGCTAAGTCCTACACGCTGGCCGGCACTACCACTACAATAAGCACCTCCACCAGTAACATTATAAACTGCAGGAAGAGCATTTACGAAAACAGAAGCACTTCCTGTCATATTGCTCTGGCAACCTGTTGAAGCATCTGTTGCTTTTACAGTGTAAGTGCCAATCGCTGGCTGAGCACCGAAGTCCAAACCTGCGTTAGTACCGGCAACAGTAGTTACAGGAGTTGCACCAAGGAAAAGCTGATAGTTTACACCTGTATTTGAAAAATTCAAACCAACATGTGCACCAGCATCACCAGCGCAATATCCGCCACCGCCAGTTACATTATATATATTAGGCAATGAATTCGCAGTAACTGTTGCAGTACCATTCATGTTATTAACACAACCAGTAGTTGCATTTGTAGCAATAACTGTGTATCCACCTGTAGCTGTTTTCAAGCCAAAATGAAGTATTGAACCAGAACCTGCAACCGGAGCCCCTACTGGAGCACCAGCAAGATATAACTGGTAAGTCGCAGAAATATCAGAGCCTGCAAGGTCAACAGGTACACCTGCTGTTCCGATGCAGTAACCACCGCCACCTGTTACATTATATACTGTGGGTAATGGATTCAGAGAAACAACAGCACTGCCGGCCATGTTCGAAGAACAACCTGTCAATGGATTAGTAGCTACTACTGTATATGTACCAGCTAGTGTCTGTATTCCGAAGTCAATAGAAGTTCCAAGACCTGGTATAGCTGGACCAGCTGCAACACCATTGATGAACAACTGATAGTTTGAAGAAGCATCAGAGTTGCTCAAAGTAACATGGATACCTGTTCCGCCTGGGCAATATGCACCACCACCACCAACTGTATAAACATTTGGAAGAGGATTAACTGTAATTACAGCACTGCCTGACATTGGAGATGTACAGCTTGAAGAAGAATTGATTGCCACTACTGTATAAGTACCGGTTGCAGTTTGGTATCCAAAATCAAGACCAGAATTTGATCCGCCAATTGTAGTAACCAAAGTTGTTCCGTTATATAATTTGTAGTTGATTCCTGAATTGGCAAAATTCAAACCAACGTGAGCACCTGGTGTACCAACGCAGTATCCACCACCGCCGGTTACATTATATACTGTTGGTAATGCAGTTACATTTACATTAGTTGTTGTTCTACATCCTGTTGTAACAAGTGTATAAGTAATTGTCACAGTACCAGCTGATACGCCGGTTACATCACCGGTGCCAACAACTGTTGCAAGTGTCGGATTGCTGGTGCTCCAAGAACCTGCTGGAGTTGCATCAGCCAACGTAGTAGTTGAACCTGAACAAACTGTGGTTACACCTGTAATAGGAGCAGGAGTTGGATTGATTACAACGTTTGTACTAATCGCACAAGTTGTAGGCAATGTATAAGTAATTGCAGCAGTACCTGCAGTAACACCCGTAACCAAACCTGAAGTTGGCACTACCGATGCAATTGAAGGATTGCCAGTTGACCATGTACCACCGCCTGTATTTGAAAGAGATGTAGTGAAACCTTCACATGCTGAGGCTACACCAGTAATTGGAGATGGCAATGGATTAACTGTAATAGTTGTTGAAATTGAACAACCTGTTGGCATTGTATAAATAATATTAGCAGGACCAGCCGCTACACCGGTTACCACACCTGTACCTGCAACTGTAGCATTTGATGGTGCACTTGAACTCCATGTTCCACCAAGTGATGCATCATTAAGTGCAATTGTACCACCAGCCGCACATACTGCACTAGGACCAGTAATTGGCTGAGGTAAAGGATTAACTGTTAGGTTAGCTATTGCGAAACAACCTGTAACAGGCAAAGTATAAGTGATTCTTGGGTTACCTGCTGCAATACCTGCAACTGTACCTGTCAATGAACCAACTGTAGCAAGTGAAGTGTTGCTACTAGACCATGTTCCACCACCTGCATCTGTTAATGTAGTTGATGTACCCGGACAAGCCGACATTGTTCCCGCAATTGGAGAAGGTGCAGCATTAACTGTTACTATTGCAGTAACGAAACCAGATCCGCAACCTGCAACGTTCACTGAATATGTTATACCAGCAGTACCGGCACTAACACCAGTTACATTACCACTAGCATCGATCGCAGCAATACTTGGTGTACCGCTTGTCCAAACACCACCCGAACCAGTACCTGATAAAGTCATTACAGAACCAACGCACACAGGTGTGTTACCAAAAATAAGACCAACGTTTGGCGAACAAATATTTACATAACCGTTTCCAGATTGATAGTTTGCTGTAGATGTTGCGCTGCTCACACCAGCTCCGCTAAAGTAAGAGCTACCACCACCGCCGCCGCCGTAGGCACCACAACCACCGCCGTAGTAGCCGCCGCCGCCGCCGCCGCCATAAAGAGTATTACCGTTGTTACTACCGCCTTGACCTAATGTACCAGCAAATGGTGCGCCACCAAAGTAACAAGTAGCACCAAGACCACCGGCTGATACCTGAGCTCCCTGTCCGCCAACACAAAGTGATATCGAACCGCAGTTAGCGCCATCCTGGCATGGAGCAGTTCCACCTGCACCACCGGTTTCACCATTAGTAGTACCACAGTTATAACCACTGCCAGCACCTCCGCCACCTACTATAATCCTGTTTGTAAGAGCAGTTCCGCCAATACGAATGTCGGAAGCTCCGCCACCACCGCCGCCAAAATAATATCCATTACCACCGCCATTCACACCTCCGGCTGCACCAGAACTATTGTTATTACCAGTTCCAACGCCACCCACGTAAATGTTCAACACCTGTCCGGGAGTAACTGCAAGAGTTGCCTGAACTCTACCACCCTTGCCACCGGCACTACTTTGCGATTTACCCCCTTGGGCGCCCGCCATGTCAATACCAATTGCCGTGACACCTGGTCCAACAGTATAAGTAAAAGGTCCGCCGGGAGTAGTAAACGGCGTTGTTTGAGCGATAGAGCTCCAATTGCATCCCAACAGAATTAACATCAGGGCTGCGATTTTTGAAAGGTAGAATGGTCTCATATTTTATTCTTGTTTAAAATTTTAGAATTATATGCTTTTACTCTTTTTTACGTCTTTTAACAATAACCTCCATTACCAGCTTTGGAGCTATTTACAAACTTTTCACTCTACAGTTGCAGTAGTGATCGAAATAGTCCTACAGTAATGTAACAACAAAATTAACGAAGTAAATTTAACGAATAAAATTTCAAATAAATGAATTTTATCACAAAGAAATATTTTTCTTATGCATATTGGTCATTTATTTCCACAAACACCTTCTATTTGGATGAATTACTGGCATTGTTTCCTCATTTCAATTTGTTTTTGGTACCACTTCAATCGATGTGAATAACGAATAACACTTTAACAAACCGTATCTCTACCTCTATTCTCCAATAGTTTGGTAGAAATCACCCGAAAAATCGCCCAAAATAAATTAATTAAAATTAGCACTTAACAATATAATTGTTACTTTTGCAGATACTTACGGTAACTGATTACCTTTCCTACGATAGGTAATTATTTTAATTCGTGTTTAGTATTTCGTTATGAATATTTAGCACGATTTTTGCTGCATGTAACTTGAATTTTTAAATTTTTAGATGAAGCAGGAGGTTATTTTAGATTTACCAATTGACAGGCAGCAAGGCAGCGCAATTCCACAAACGGACATGGCGAGCATCAGGTACATGTTTCACGAAATGAACCAACAATACCTTGACCACCAGCCCGCTGGCTACTACTATACCGTTAAACGTATAATGGATCTTGGCATTTCAGTTATATTTATTTGTCTGGTAATGTCCTGGCTTACCCCACTGATTGCCCTTTTGATCAAGTTAACTTCAAAAGGACCCGTCTTTTTTGTGCAAAAAAGAACTGGTTATATGGGAGTGGAATTTAATTGTCTGAAATTCAGGACCATGTACTTAAATGATGATGCAGACATCAAACAGGTTTCCATCAATGATTCCAGAATAACTAAACTAGGTAAGTTTTTAAGAATCACACACATCGACGAAACACCTCAATTCTTCAATGTAATTCTTGGCGACATGAGTGTTATCGGACCACGCCCGCATATGCTGTACCATACCAGGTATTACTCCGAGTGTATCCCCTATTACAATCTCAGACTAGAAGTGCTGCCCGGTATGACAGGAATGGCACAGATAAAAGATTATGTTGGTGAAATAAGCGTAGAAAGAGAGTTGCGGAAAAGAATACAATGGGATATCTATTACATGAAGAACAGAAGTATTTTGCTGGATATAAATATCCTCATCAGTACCGCCGGATGTATTTTCAGAAAAGCGCTGAGTCCGTTTACTAAATAGTCAGTCCTCCTTTCTCAATAACACGCCGTTTTTATGTTCGTTCAAGCTTAATCGCTTGCCATTTTTAGTTTTTTATTTTCTTCACGTAATTTGTGTCTATCTTTACGAAGAAGCTAACTAAATCGTTTCTAAATGGGGACAATTATTTCACTTACCGATTTCTCTCAGGCTGGCAACAATGCCGTACGATATTCCTGCGAACTTGCAAACACTTTAGGAGCTGATATAATCATAATTCACTCCGTTGTGATACCAATCATGTTTAGCGACATTCCACTGCCGGGCAATTTCATAACCGACTCTGAAAATGAAGCTCAGGCACACATGAATTCTCTAGTCTCGGGTTTAGCCCTGGATTTTCCGGGAACTAAAATTGAAGGCAAAATTGCCATTGGCAGTACGCTTGATGCTGTTAATGACTATCTTGATACCGCAGGCACACCATTTATGATCGTTGTTGGCAATTCATCTAAATCCGAAAGCAGAATATGGCCAGAGAGCATTCTGCTTGATGAAGTTAACCAACTAAAATTCCCTGTTATTGCAATCCCCGAAGGTCACACCTGGATGCCTCCGGCTAAATTATGCTTTGCTTACGACAGCAACCACACTTATTCAGCACAAGAGATTAGCCGTATCAGTAATGTAGCAAAAACTGTGAATGGAGAACTGCATGTAGTGTCAGTTCATGCTGAAGAAAAAGACGCACAGTCAATTGAATTGATCAATAAAGATATCTGCAAAAATTTAGGAGTTTCAACCGAGGTCGTTCATGTATTCACCGGATCAAAAAATATCGATGAATCAATACTGGATTCGATAGAAAAATTCAATTTCGATTGGCTGATAATGGTGCCTGGTAAACACTCGTTTTTCGAAGGACTATTTCATAAAAGCCACACTAACAAAATACTGCACAGCTGCTCAATACCTATTCTGGCTATCCACGATTAAAAGCAATAAGAGAATTGGAAAGATTGATCAGGAATATTTTTCGAGCTTGTCATTCTCCACTTTTTCTTTCCTTTTTTTCACCAGGTATTTTATGCCTTTAAAAGAAAGCTCTATAGCCTTCCATTTCAGATAGCCCCCTAGAATTTCATAGGCTAGATTCAGTAATATTCCATTTTTATTTTTACTACCCTTTTCGGTCTTCTTTCTTTTCTTCTTTTTCTTTTCACTTATAGTACCACTCGCTTCAGGCGCTCTTTCGGCGAAAAACATGTTAACTACAGTAGTTGCG
>CAIKOJ010000090.1 GCA_903829015.1 uncultured Bacteroidota bacterium | reverse complement strand
TGATTGCTCGTGAACTATACATAGCTAAATTTGAAGCTTAATATATTTGTATTGAATGGCAAACATCCCCCTATGTCCCCCTTCGCCCACTCACAAAGGCTGCACGCAAGGGGGATTACGGCATCAATTGCTTTGGGCGGGCTAATATCGTTGTGCTTTTTATTTTGTGAGGAATTATGCAGGGCTCTCCCGTCCTCGTCGTGTCTCTCAAAAGCACATCATCGCGCGCTGCCTAGCCCCCCTTGTTGGTAGCAATCTTCCATCAAAAAAACGTTAACCGATAGTCTTTGACTACGGTTGCGTGGATGCCAATCTCCCGATTGGCGAATACCTTTTGCCAGACGTCTCTATTCTTTCCCCCAAACACTCACGACTTACACCTTTTATCTAATATTTAGTTAAATGACTGGCCATATGCAATTAATATTCTCGAAGTGCGTTAATGTTGCATATATGAAAGATATACCTTCATACACCTTATACTTCTTGTTTGCTGCATGGCTGTAGTAATACCCGCAAAGGCATCGCACACAGCCGGTGGCGAAATGACTTACAAATTTTTACGCGACAGTGCCGGCTATCACTGCTACATGGTATCACTAGCTATTTATCAGGATTGCCAGAACGGAGTACCTGAAGCAATTGCAACAGATAATCCTGCTTATTTTGGACTGTATGAAGGCGCCGCGCCTTACCCATTCGTTAGGGCAGATTCAGCACATTACAGCACCTCTGAAGTAGTGCCACAGCTCACAAATTCGTCATGCGGAAATGCAGCTATAGCTAACGGCTGCATATTGAAAAAGACGTTTTTACTGCACTATGCATTGCGCAATAATATAACCGGGTATACAGTTGTTTACCAACGTTGCTGCCGAAATGCCGGACTAACCAACATTTCTTTCCCAGGCGATGAAGGCATGACACTTTACTGTATTATTCCGTCAATACCCAACACCAGCGCCGTTTTCAATAACCCGATCGTCCAGAATATTCCGATTGGCAGGCCGTTTCAATTAGATTTTTCGGCCACAGATGCCGATGGTGACTCTCTGAGCTACGAATTTTGTTCAGCATTGCAGGGAGCAACATCGAGTGACATAAAACCGTGGCCACCTACCCCACCACCTTACACCAATGTTAATTATACCAGTTCCTTTGCGGCGCAGAACCCTATAACTTGTGCTGCTGCTCCACAATTCAATCCGGTTACAGGTATGTTTACAGGCATAGCCAGCCAGATTGGTTTGTATCTGGTTTCAATAGCCTGCCACGAGTGGCGTGGCGGAGTAATGATCAACACTGTAAGAAGGGAAATAGAATTGAGTGTGGAATCAATTGCCGCTGCAAACTACAAACCCAATGCCGGTGGCAATCTGACATTGATGGCCGGCGAAACTCATCAGTTTCATGCTGCTGGTGCCAAAGAATATACATGGTCGCCAGCTTCCTACCTCGATAATACCCACATACCTAACCCAGTCGGCATGTTTCCGGATGCAGGTGTCTTCACCTACACTATACACGGCGTATCTGACTCAGGCTGTACCGGTGACGATGTAATATATGTAAATGTAATTGCGGCATCTACATTTATGGTACCCAACGCTTTCAGCCCAAACGGCGACGGCATCAACGATTATCTTGTTCCAATACCCGTTGGTAATAGCGATCTTACTGACTTCCGCATATTTAATCGTCTCGGCAATAAAGTTTTCCAGGCAAGCGATTTATATAACGCCCGTTGGGATGGCAAGTACCGAGGCAAGCAACAGGATATGGGTGTATATGTTTGGGAACTACAGTTTACTGATAACAACAAACAAAACAGGTTGATCAAAGGGAATGTTACTTTGATCAGGTAGGATGTCCCCCACCCCACCTCTACCTTTTTTCCATCACAGTTTCCCCCGTCCGGCCTACGTATTTTAAATCACTTCACAGTTAAATAGTAGTTTATAAACACCATACCTTGTTTAAATACAGACTATATAAAATAGATTTGTTTATATGTGTAATTTATTAATACCTAATATTTTAGTACCTTGCTTCGGAAAACCAACAAAACATGAAGCAATTATTTTTCATACTATTTTTAGCGATAGGTTTATCTCTTACATCAATTAGAGTCGCCGCACAAGGATTTTCATTTAACACTACCGGTGCTACAGCTCATTCGTCAGCTATGCTTGATGTTACAAGTACCAGCAAAGGTGTGTTGGTGCCACGTATGACTACGGCACAGCGAAACGCTATAGCTACACCCGCTACAGGATTGATGATTTTCCAAACTGATGGAACACCGGGTTACTATTACTACAGCGGCAGTGCATGGACAATGGTAGGGAATATGCCGGCTGGTACCGCCGCGGGCCAGATGTTGTATTGGAATGGTAGTGCCTGGGTTGGAGTTGCTGCCGGTACTTCCGGACAAACATTAGTGCTAAATGGCGGTACACCGATCTGGACAAACATTCCCCTTAACCTATCGGTAGGTATGTCTTATGGAGGCGGAATAGTAGCCTATATTCTGGCACCGGGAGACCCTGGCTATGATGCCCATAATCAGCACGGACTTATTGCGGCCGTAAACGATCAAAGCACAGGCATTCCATGGCTAAACACTATCTACACTACTGTTGGCGGTACAAGCAATGCAATAGGAGCCGGACTTTCCAATACGCTGGCAATAATCGCCAATCAGGGAACCGGCAGTTATGCCGCTGCATTAGCGAAAGGATACACAGGCGGAGGTTACACCGATTGGTACCTGCCCAGCAAGGATGAATTGAATAAGCTGTACCTCAATAGACTTGCTATTGGGAATTTCGCTATTGCAGGATATTGGAGTTCTAGTGAGGTCGATTATTGGGCAGCTATATATCAGTATTTTGGCAGTAGCGGCCAGTACGGCGACTACAAAGTGGGTACATACTACGTTCGAGCCGTAAGGTCTTTTTAGGGATTTAACTGTTACTTTTCACCTGTTATTACGGATGTTTATTCGGTACAAATAGCAAACCACTTTTCCTTATTTTCGGCTTACGATTGTACAGGATGTAACGCAGCCCGGTACCGTACCACGCTCGCGACGTGGGGGTCGCTGGTTCGAATCCACTTCCAGACTATATGCTTTAAGCAAGTACAATCCGCTGAGCACAAGTAGGTTCCTCTGCCCATCAGTTATTTTTACTTGCCGAAAGTCATCTCGCTTGTAAACATGAGCAAACCTTGCCTAATCAAACCGCTCATTCACACTATAATAAGGTATGTCAATATCGGTTGCATCACCTGGCAGTTCAGTCCCTTTTGTCAGGTCATCATCAAATGTGGTTTTTTCATTGCGCCCCGTCTGTACATTATTGTTTTCTTCTGCCGACGGTACTGGTCCTTCAACGAAATTATGCGATACTTTATCCTGAATCACCACTCTCATAATATGCATTTTTGCAAGAACGTCAGTATTGCCATTACCGGCAATACTGCACATCTTATGTAAACAAAAACCAGATGCTGTTTAGCACCGCTGATACCAAATTGTAATTCTATTTACTCTTGCCAGCCGTTAAATCTGTAAAAGCCTTACCAAGATCATCTGTACTGTGATTGAAATCAGTTTTGAAGTTATCCCAGTTTTCCTTGCCCTGAGCCTTGTAGTCGTCCATCTTCTTTTTCATTTCAGCATTCTTCAGTTCCAGTTCTGCTACTCTCTTTTTATAATCCTCTTTAACTTCCTTTTTCTGCATGTCTATCCTTGTTTTCAGATCAGCAATGATCTTATCGTTAGCAGCCGCTTTTTCATCGGCCTCTTTACGGTATTTCTCAATATCGACAACGTATTCCTCGTTTGCCTTATTCAGATTTTTATTTGCCTCTGTTACGTTGTTCTGGGCGTTTTCAACCTTCGCTTGAGCATCTTCGGTCTTCTGTGCAGATGTGCCGCAACTTGTAATAATAGCACCTGAAATTATGGTGCATGCCGTCAGCAGTAAAAGTGTCTTTTTCATTTTTTGTTTGATTTTAATTGTTTGATAATTCAATAAATAGTGATATTGCAAAGAGGGGCTTTATAAATCGGAAATAAGTTTGTGTATTTCCTCTTTTGTTTTACCAAGCTTTACCTGCAACCTGCCCAGCAATTCATCCTGTTTGCCTTCTTCCAGCAGCAGATCATCATCTGTGAGCATGGCAAATTTTTGTTTCAGTTTCCCTTTCGATTCGTTCCAGTTTCCTTTTAACTCTGTTGTGTTTTTCATTTTTGTTTATTTACGCGTGAATTGATTATTCTTTCTATAAACCCTAAAGATGGCAGGTTGTTGACCCTATGCCTGTACTATTTGCCTCGTCCTGATAATTATCACACGATTTTTTAGCATCGTTCGGGTAGGCATTGTCAATGGAATGTGTGGCGTCAAATGACCCCACTCCGATAACTGTAGTACAGGTACAAGTGTAATTCTTCTTGCAAGATGTTATCATGCCCATTCCCAATAGTGCCAGTGCAGTAATGATTCGTGTCGTTTTCATTTCGATGATCAGATTTTTTGTTTTAAATATTTAATAATGCAAAAGTAGATACCCAGTAAAAGTTAAGCCTTACATAACTCTGTAATTAAGTTGTATAGTTCATACACAAAATCGAACTTCCAACCTATTCTGTTTTCAAGTCACTGGTAATTTAAGGAATGTATGAATGTTGCAAGACTTGCATTCTTTTGTATAATTCCGGCAGTAAGTAATGGCAGTAATTTTGCCTTGGTGAAAATTCTTTCACCAACTAAATCTATTACGATGTCAAATACAACAATGCCAAACGAACATGTAAAGAAAGAAGGTGTTAATGCCCCAACTGCAACCAGCACAAGCCCTGTTGAACACAATAAGAAAGCGGCCAGCCATCATCAGGAGGCTGCGAAACATAATCTGGATGCGGCAAAACATCATGAAGACGGTAATCATGAAAAAGCAGCACAAAGCACACTGAAAGCTAATGGTCACAGCACACTTGCAAATGATCACCAAAAAGAAGTAGCAAAACACCATGCAATGAAGAGCTAAATATTTCAATCTTATTTCCATGAATTCATTAGAAGCACCATGCCACTGTATGGTGCTTCTGATTTTTTAATCAGGCATCTTTGTGCGCAGTAATCCAAACAAATAACGGGGTAACTAAATAGATGATACCTCTCCCCTCGCTAAACATAAAAAACCTTATTTTTACGGTCAAAACAACCACACTTGCCTGAAATTAAAGACAGCAGGATATCTTATTTTTTAGAAGATTCTATAAAAGGAATAGCCCTACCTGACCGTTTTACTTTTCCTTTCTATTACGAACCACATCCTCTGACTGTGCTTGCGGCGACGGAACTCCAAGTTTATCTGGAATCTAAATCAGACCTCGATCACAATTTTGGATTGAATGATGGTAAGGAAGGACTCATTATTGGTAAAATGTTTGGCGTTCTGGTGGTGCAGGATACTGATGGGAAATTAGGTTACCTCTCTGCTTTCTCCGGTAAGCTCGCCGGATCAAACGATCACCCTAAATTCGTTCCGCCAGTATTCGATATGCTGGTTGAAGACAGTTTTTTCCTCAAAGAACAGGAGGTCATCAATTCAATCAACTACCAAATAGAGGATATCCTGGCAGACGAAAACTACCGTCAGATAAAGTTAGAAGTTGAGCAATTATCAGCGCAGTCGCTGCGGGAGCTAAATGAACTGAAGGAAGAATTAAAGATCAACAAGGAAAATCGTGGTAGTATACGTACTGCACAAAAGAGCATGCTCAACGAGCAAGAATACGAACTGCTTGAAGCCAGTCTGGTAGATCAAAGCTTGCACGACCATTTCAGGCTAAAGGATGCAAAGAGAAATTGGAAGGAAATTCTCGATGAAAAAAGTTCAATACTGGAACAATATGAATCCAGGATCGAATCACTAAAGAACGAACGCAAAGAACGTTCTGCCGCGCTGCAACAACAGCTTTTTGAACAGTACGTATTTTTGAACATTAAGGGTCAAAACAAAAGTTTGTACGACATTTTCAGTCCTACCGCTTTTGGTAAACCGCCGTCTGCCGCCGGTGAATGTGCTACACCTAAGTTGCTGCAATATGCATTTGCAAATGGTTATAAACCACTGGCTATGGCTGAGTTTTGGTGGGGAGCGTCACCGAGATCCGAGATCAGAAAACACAAACAATTTTATCCAGCCTGCACAGGTAAATGCAAGCCTATACTGGCGCATATGCTCCATGGGATGGAGATTGACGACAACCCATTTTTGCAGATCGATCCCCTATCCAGCGGCCTGGAGATAGTGTACGAAGATGACTGCATAGTTGTGGTGAACAAACCTGCCGGACTTCGCTCCGTGCCGGGAATAGATGTGCAGGATTCAGTTCATACCCGGCTCAAACTGATACTGTTGAATACCGAGCCCTTGATCGTGCATCGGTTGGATATGGACACGTCAGGAGTTTTAGTAGTTGCAAAAACCCGGGGAGCACACAAGCATATCCAAAAACAATTTTTAGACCGCACGGTAAGTAAGCGCTATACCGCTTTGCTTTCCGGGGTTATTGCTGAATCAGAGGGTATAATAGATCTTCCTTTGATTGCAGACGCTTTCAACAGGCCCAGACAGCTGGTGGATTTTGAAACAGGAAAGAACAGTGTCACCAAGTGGAGGGTTAATACCAGATATGAAACTACTACTAAGGTTGATTTTTGGCCACTTACCGGGCGCACACATCAGTTGCGTATGCATTCGGCGCATGAGCTGGGGCTAAATACTCCAATTGTGGGCGATGACATATATGGTACGGCATCTGATAGAATGTATCTCCATGCTGCACACATAGAACTAATACATCCCAAAACCAAGGAGCAGATCAGTTTTAGTGTGACTGAAAGTTTTTGATAGCATTGATTTAGGAATAACGCCCTTTAGTGAAGAACAGTTATTGGGTTAAAACATCAGGTATCCATGACCATTAAAATCAAGAGAGCAAACGAACAAGACTACAAAACGATTGTAGATATAGGCAGAATTTCCGTTGTTGATGCACATGGCGCAAGTTGTTCGGCGGAAGATATGAATGATTATGTAGCACGCAATTACAACGATGAGGCCATAAGAGCCGAACTCCTTGACCCAAAAAATATTTATCACCTCATTTACGTACAGGAGCAGCCGGTCGGGTTTTCCAAGATCGTGCTGAATGCAGCGCATCCGAATATTGAGCAAGAGCACTCTACCAAATTAGATCGAATTTATCTACTAAAAGAGTTTCATGATCTCAAATTAGGTTATGAACTATTAAAGCATAACATTGAATTCTCGAAAGCCAATGGTCAGACTGGCATGTGGCTATTTACATGGACCGGGAATCAACGGGCCGTGAATTTTTACGAGAAAGTTGGGTTTAGTATTGTTGGCAGCCACATGTTCAAAGTGTCGGAAACCCATTCCAACCCCAACCACCACATGTTGCTTATCTGGTAGTTACAAATGTGTTAATCCTGGGTGGCTCCAAAAGCTTGAGTTAACCTTCTTCTGATTTTATTCCTTAAATTTATTAATAGAAAATTAGCTTCTGTTAATTCTGTTGTCATGAAAAGAACCCTATTGATGATCGCGGCCACTTTACTAGTAGTAAATCTGCTAGGTCAGCAGTTGCCTGTTACGCCGATCA
>CAIKOJ010000089.1 GCA_903829015.1 uncultured Bacteroidota bacterium | reverse complement strand
TCCATAGGCCGTTTGTATACAACATTATCTCACCTTTTTCATTACAAAACGAAGCAGAATATAATCCTGTACTCATCGTATCAGTCCGGATGACCACATTCGGAGAATCAACCCCATTGAAATCCATGAAAAAATTATATTCGCTCCAACCTGGCCCCAAGCCAAGCGGCCACAAATAGTCGTGTTTCTGCGAGAGCACGGGGTGAATCCCAATGAAGAGGAACAGCAGGGAAAATATGTAGCGCATGGAAGGGTTGATAGAAGAGTAAAATGAAAAGGCAGGATGCCCTATGAAAGAACACCCTGCCATATTGTTTAATGTGTAATGACCAGCTTATGGGTCAATCGGCTTCCCGATTTTGTTATTACGGAAATTAGGTAAATGCCGTTAGGAACATCATCGGTAGGGATCGTCATCACAATGCCACCATCTGATTCAGTTATTTTTTGCTGGAGCAGAAGCCTGCTCCACATATCGGTGAGCAATACGGAGCCCTCTCTAATGGTGGCCGGGAGGCTTATTTCTACATAGCCATCGGCAGGGTTTGGCATAAAGGTTATACCCTCAGCAGGTACAATTTGGGCATTCCTTTCAGCTCCGTTTAAAGGGGGCACAAAACTGGCGCAATCTGCGTCCAGAATAATCCCAGTTTGTAAATAGTACCATGCTCTTGCTAGATACACTACATTTCCCGCATCTTTTGGGCAATTCATGCCAATCTGCTGGACCGCTTGAAGTTCAAGTGCTGTAAGTACACGAGGTGCAATGATTTGAGTCTCTAAATACAGCCCATTGATGTAGCGCTCTGCCGTAGTAGGCAAAGTGGTAGCATTTATGCTGTAATTCGCGTTGCTCAACGATGTTGCAGAAAGTGCCATGCTGTTGGAGGCTGATGCCAGATAAGATTGGAACAATTGTTCCAATGCTGCCGTCTGGACACTGAGCGTCGTGAAGGATGCCAAGGCATTGGGGTCGGTATCTATGCTCTCCAATAAAACAAGCAAATTGGCGCTATTGGTCTCCAATTGAGCCATGGTATTTTGAATGTTGTTTAGCAAAGCAGGCGCAACGCTTCCTTCTATTCCATTGATACCATTCCGAACGGCATACATAGCTGCAATAGGTTGGCCTTGTAGCGCTTGAATAAATCCGTTGATAACTGCATCACCGGTAGCCAAGCCCGGGTTTTCGGTAAATTTTCGGTACAGCCCCATTTCAGAACTCCACTTGTACCCCGGACTTAGGTTTAATGTTCCGCCACCCGCCAAATTCAGGTCGGCCTGATTTTTTTCGATAGCATTTGGTGGAGGAGCGGCCTGGAGACAGAGGAAGTCATCTTCTGTTACCTCAAGAACAGTAAACCAATCGCCACAAACCTGCATAGATCCCTGAACAACTGGATTAACGCCATTGCCAACATTTGCTCCTATTGAAACATGGTAGAGAGAATTGCAGTATGAATAAGTTCCGGGGCCTTGTTGATACAAAGCACCCCGGTTAAAATCACCGATCCAGTCGTTGCCCTGGAGGTTTTGGGGGCCGGTTTGAGCGTTGTTATAATACAATCCCGTAGAAAATAAGTCTGGCATTCCAAGGTTGTACTTAAGATCGTTGTATTGAATCCTACAATTGGTTTCGTTATCATTCACGAAAGAAATAGAACTAAAAG
>CAIKOJ010000088.1 GCA_903829015.1 uncultured Bacteroidota bacterium | reverse complement strand
GCAGGTATTTATTACAGAAATTAACCCCTATCACCTGAAAATAAAAAAAACTTTTTTAACTTTAAAAAATCAAGAAACACTATCTAACAATAAGTCCACTTTAGTTTGACTACATACAACACATGGTTTTTGCATCAACGGGCGACAAACCTCTATCGTAATAAGACAGCCATACGGATAGCTGGTTTTCTAGGGAAACTCCGCCCTCTTTTAAAAACTCATATCTAAATTGATCTCTTAACGGAATTGCTGGGCAAGGCAATTGCAATAGAAAATCAGCTAAATCCAACCCCTGTTGTTTTTGTTCTTCAGTTGCAATCCTCTCCAGGTAATCAGAAACAGTAAACCGAGCAATGAGTGAAAGTTCTGTTGCTCTGTCTAGCCAATCATTATATCCTTTAAGGTCTGGGAACAGAGTAACATCCCGACCTTTTAATGCCAAACACTTTTCTTCCGTCAACCCATCTTTACTTCCAGCAGCCAGCCAAATATAATCAGGGTTATATGCACTTGCCACAATTGCCGTTTTTTCCGACTCCACAATCGCTACCGGTTTATTATTATCTCTTAACAGGTGCTCGCCGAAAAAACATTGCTTTATTTCTTCTCCTGGCTTAATTCGTCCTACATGTTCCCAACTGACATAATCCCTTGGCTCTCTGATTCTTTTGCCTGTATCAGGGTTGTAAAGCATTATTTTCCCTGTCCTGATCTTACCGTGAATATCAATCTGCCAAAATATTGTAGCACCAGGCCATTTGTTTGAATTACCTATATAATACTGCTCTATTAATCCCGTAGCTGTTTCAATACCAAACGTTTTAACCAGATAATTCACGAAATTGTTTTTGGCATAATGCGGAGATTGAAGGCTGTTCAAAAAGATACTTCTATCAATGTAGAATACAGATTTGGGGATCTGTTCATTATTTGGGTTCCGGCTTCTCTTTTGTGCATAGTTCTTTTGGGGTGTTGTTCCTGCAGCGTTATTTTCCGCGTAGTATTGCTTTGGTGTCTTATGGTAGCCACAGTTATCTTCCCGGTCGCATCTGCCTACATTATCGTCAATCTGTTCATTGGTTAGCAGGTCTATATACCGGGTAAACTTATGTGGCTTATGACAGTTTGGACATACATAGCGTGAACCAGGCCCACTATATTTCTCTAATTCAAATGGATATGCCATTGCTGTTATATTGTCTGGCAATTCTGGCAATTGTGGCAATTCTTCTTTACTCATTTGCCACAATTGCCACTTTTGCCAATGTCCTATACCATTTTTTCGTAGTTGCCTTTTTTGACCTTTTTCAACAAGGTTCCGGTAAACACCTTCAGCCATTTATGATAGGTGTCTGAAGGAATATGCAATGACTCAGCGACCGTTAAACCCTCCGCCGTTGTAAAAGCTTCAGGCAATGCATTATAGAATTGTCGTTTATCCTCCGGTAGTCTATCCAAGGGGTTGTTACTTGAAATGATGTTGTGAACTGTTACTGCCGTTGCTCTGAAGTAGTCTACTAAAGATAAAGCCCCTTTTACGGCATCAATTCCTACATGCTGAATAGATTGGTCTGCCTTATTTGTAGCCCATGATAGGAATTCGAGTATTAATGCCAACCGTACAGCATGTATCTCAAACTTGCTGAAAATTCCGGCCAGTTTTTCATCTTCCTGTGCATTGCATAAGTTTGCATTTTCCTTTTGCCACTGCGCCAGCGCAATATAGGCTTCCGGGGTGAAAGATATTATTTCTGGATCCGGATTAAGGTGCTCATTTACACGTAGTGGGACCGATAGAATCTTATTCAGAATCTTTGCCCATGATTCAATTATCGAACCCTCTATTTGTTTTTCATTCCAATACGGTTTCTTCAGTCCCTGCGGGAACCCAAATAGAATTCGGTCTATAAACCCGTTTTGCCCCCTGCTGTCTTTGGCAAGTTCATAAAGTATTGAAGTTTGAATATTCCCTCCGACTGGGATGTATGGTAAGGTTATTAAAAGTGGGTCGCTACCTTTTCTATCTATACTCAACTGTTTACCACTCCAGATACTTAACCAGGTCTCTCCTTCCGAGCCTTTGTGATATCTATTAAAGTTTTTAAACCAACTAGCAAGCTCGTCAGCGTAAACACCAATACCCCTTTTGTTGTATTTATGAACATCTATAAGCGCTTCAGGCGTGAAGTCAGTAAGAATATATTTTTCTAAATAAGGCCTAACCGGATCTTCGATTCCTTGCTCTTTTCTTTCGTCAGGGGATAGTTTTGAAGTCCTATCGTACTCCTTCTTTTTTATTAAATAGGAACTATAGTTACCTTCCTGGATATCGAGAATTGGTTGAAGTGCAAAACACAGAGGGTGGGTTTTGATTGTTCCTGGCCTCCCGACGTTAGCAAAAAACAGTACAGGACTTTCACGCCACCCTTTACGAACTTCAACCTTGTAAGTATTGCCAATCGCCAATGATGTTGCAAATAGGATCGATGTACCTATGAAGTCAGCAGGGAAGTTCAGGCACTCGTTGGTTGCGTATATGATTTCTTGTATTGTGCTCGGGAAAACGCTGACTGGGAATGAGCTTAATTCACCGGGTACTTGTTCATCCTGTTGTTCAATGCGCTTACTTTCCCTATTCCATAGATCATCTTGATTAAACTTCAGATTTACACCTGGTCTGTCATTTCCTTTGTCTGGCCCATTTGACAAAGGACTATCGGGTAATGAATTGTGATTGCTCATAATTTAGACCCTCCTTTTTTGTACTTCCCAAGATGCTTTGCTCCTTCTATAACTTCTGATTGCCTGTAATATACCCGGCCACCAATTCTGTGTTCTTTCAGGTAATCAGCCTTGGTCCACCTTATCAATGTTAACCTGCTGATAGCTGGGATAAACAACTTACATGCCTCTGAAGCAGATAGTAACTTTTCTTCCTGGGCTTCTTTTGCTTCAAAGAATACTGATAATCTCCCGGATAGATTATCTACTTTTTTGTGGAGCTCTACCACAGCTGCCGGGATTCCTTCAAATGTTAACTCTTGTATCATAGTTTTGAATTTGATACAAATGTGGCAGGTGAAAAAGTGGTGGAAAAAAGTGATTTATGTGATTTATATCACTTGTTATCACTTGTTATCACTTGCTATTACAATAGCATCCCTGTATCCATCAAAACTGCTGCCTTTCGGGTACTGGGAAAAATGCTTGCCAGTTGATATTTTGTCTGCTGATGTGAACTGAATAAAAACCTCGTGCAAAAAATCAATCCAGATGTCACGCTTTACTTTTCTTTTGTGCTGCTTGTACAACAAATAAAAAGTCTGCATTAAAAAGTTATTACTAACACCCGTTTGAGGGATTGGAGCAATAACAGGTGGTAAAATACCGTTTTCAAATACATGCGTCGTGTACTGGATCAGCCGCTTGTATTCATAATCTTTCATAACCCGCTGTCCTTTCAATATCCCTTCCAAAAAATACAGGTAACTAACGACGATTTTCTCATTTTCATTAGGCTTCGTTGATTCATCTTTCTTGGCAATTTTGTCCGTAGTTGCTGGAATTATTGATGCCAGATAATTCCGTCCTTTCTGTGAAATGGTATAGGTTGAAAATGTAGAATCAGTATTTTCATGCCCTGGTAAAAAGCGATAGGTAATAGGCATTTCTGTTACTTTCTCCGTAACATATTCGATGGTTACTAAATCCCTCATCCAACTTTTTATCATTTCCTCTGTATCCCTGAGATTGTTAGTTAACCATGCGGATTTGCGCATGCCGATATCTATAGAAAATGGCAGTAGTGCATTTAACTCTTCAAGGATAAATACTTGAAATGCATTTAATTTTGGATCCATTATGCTGTAAGTTTTAAAAGTTTCAGGTTCCAGTTGTTTTTGATGTGTTTACTCATTCTCATTGCCGTATCCAGTTTTGATACCCTGATATATTTCATGAAAGCTTTCTCTGTTCTGTGGCCAGTAACTTTCATTATATCAATAGTCGGAAAACCATCCAGATATAGGTTGGTTGCAAATGACCTCCTTGCAGTATGGCTGCTGATTGTCTCCCAAAGTTCCAATTTTGGCGCAGTTGCCAATCTTCCGATCTCCTTCAATCCCGCTTCCTTGCATGCATCCTTTATGTACTCGTTGAACTTCTGATTACTAATCGCCCTGGGTAATCTGTTGGGGTTATTCTTGTACTTCTCGAAGATTTCCATGACAACAGGATTACAAGGGATTATGACAAGTTCTCCGGTCTTCTGTGTTATCTGTTTAATAAAACAGTCGCCCTCTATAGTCACAATGTTCTCTGGCTTAATGGTAGAGTAATCAGAAAAGCGCAACCCTACAAAGCACCCGAAAATAAACAGATCCCTTACTGCTTCCAGTTTCTTATCCTTCGAAAAATCATGTTTATACAAGGTCGTTAATTCATCATCTGTTAGGTAAACAGCATCTGTATCTACCCTTGATACGGCAAATTTCTTGTGCTTGAATTTCATGTTTTCGGTATATCCCAGATCAACCGCTTCACTCATAAACACTTTGATGATCTGAATATTCTTTGAAATTGTATTCTGCCCCAAGTTCTTACTCTTCAGAAATGAAACATACTTGTAATAAAAGTCTAGATTTATGTCTTCAAAATCCAGACCCCGGCTATATTCGCTTTCTTTTTTTGCAAAGTCTTTCAGGTGGGCTTGTGTGGTAACATATGACTTGATGGTATTTACACTTTTATCCATGCCTTTGTGCTTAATCTCATTTTTTGCGAACCTTTCAATTAAACCAAAAAATGTGATTTTGTTTTTCTTATCCTGGTTATCATTCTGGTTCACAAAAGCTACCAATTTTTCCCTCAGGGTTTCAGGTGCTGGTATGCCATCTTTTAAAGCTTCATTATAAGCAATCATGCATTCCTTGGCCAGGTTATCCAGCAGATCATTTAGGTAGCGCTTTCCATCTGCAGTGGTAAGTTTATTATTCTTTACTCTTTGCTTGTTAGCGTTCCATTTATTTTTGTCAATACTCTGGCCAATGTAATATTTCAATATCTTGCCATTATAAAGGAACTTCAGGTAGATAGGTGTATCCCCTTCCTTCTTGGGGTCTTTAAGGTAAAAGTTTACTTCACTCATTGCTGAATAATTAAGGTAGTGCGTTGCACTGTGAACAAAACAAAGATAAAAAGGGGACGGTAAAGGGGACGGTTTTTTGTTACTCAAGTAAAAAGAAATGTTTTACTAATATTACAGAATACCAGTAAAATCAGTATTTATTTCTTTTTTGTAACATTTAAATATTGTAGGAGTAGCATAGGTGTTAGTGCTAGTCGCACTACCAGATGAAAATAAAAGCCTCTTAAATCGTTGATTTAGGAGGTTTTTGTTTGAAAGGTAAATTCGATGAAATCAATTTCGGTTTATTGTGCCCTTTATATTTGGGTTCCTTAGTCTACTAGTATTTTTCCATTTACTACCCCGTCAAACATTGACACAGAAACCATATATACACCGCTTGGTATACCATCAGTGTGGAGAATAAAAGTGTTTTCCCCTTCAACAGAAAATCCGGTTTCTTGCAGCAATTTACGCCCGGTGATATCGGTTAGGATAACTGTGTATTGACCAGCATAGTTTGCGTGGAATACCAGACTTGTTGAAGACTTGGTTGGATTAGGAGCGATGCCTATGCCACTATTGACATTGCTAACTGTTGGTACTTCGGCGGCTCCGCAGGTGAAGAATAAACGGCTGACAGATAGATTACCATTCACAACAACTTCGAGCTGATAGGTACCTACAGGCAAACCACTCGGCAAATCGAAATAGGTAGTATCTGCAGCAGTGCCGCGCATCACACCAGTGCTGTTCCAGTTATAGGTACGTGCATAATAGACATTGGTACCCTTAGTAAGCCTGACCAAAGGATAATTGGTTGGGTTCTGCCATTCATCGTTGTAGTTGGCGCCTTGTGAGATGCCGTTGAAAAGTTTACCCACAGCCATGTATTTGGTGCAAGTGATCTTGATAATATTGTCGACTGTAGGCTTTCCTGCTGCTAACGGAGTACCGGAGGGTTTGTAGATATAATATTGCTCAAAACCACGGTTGGCAAAGAGTACATTTCCATCTGGCAAAGTCAACATCGTGTTGTCGGCGCAAGGACCAGAAAGTGTGTCTCCGCCAACGGGAGCGGATATTTTTGTCCAGGTACCGGCTAAGTAATCGAACTCATAGAAATAGGTTGGTGACCGGAACCAACTGGTAGCTGTATTGGTGTCAGACAGCGAGCAGAGAATCTTACCGTTTACCATGGTGGCAGTAGGTCCATCTGGTGCACCAAGGCCCGAGGGCATGTGCGGAGCGATGGACCAGCTACCTGGTGAAGGTGAACCTGATGGAGTATAGTAAAGTGTATTGCCGGAGCCGCCGAAAAACACGCCACGACCGTCGGGCAATAGTTGTGCAGAGCCTGTCTCGCCTGCCCCCCAATCATAAAGTGTCTGTGGTGGGATTGCATCTACGTTCCAGTTGTTGAGTGCAGGGATATATCGCTCGGCAGAAGGGTTTACTGTGCCATATGACCTGTCGGCAAATAGTATGCTGTTATCTTTGAGTAGCAGCCAAGCCGATTCTGAATGCATGCCGATAACAGAAGGACCAGGTGAAAAATTATTGGTAATTGGATCGTATATGCATGTACGGTCGGCGTACCTGTAGGACAGCGCCTGCAATACTCTACCATCTGGCAGGAGCTGGGAGCTACCATCGAATATGGTATCACCGGGTACTACATGAGCAGCAGTCCATAAACCAGTTACAGGATCGTATATTTCGGCTTTACTGCCTCCGTTTCCGTATTCACCGCCGGCAACATACACACGACCATCACGCAACACCTGCGAGGCAAAATATACCCGGGTATCTGCCATAGGTGCTATCGTCGTCCATGTGCCGTTTACATAGCTGCCATGTATATCGGGCGTGAGCATATCCCATGTGTCGCCGGGGTCGCCGTTGCAATTGCACGAGAAGCTGTGCGCCATATCCCAGTCGGTTTTTGCAAGTACGCGACCATCGGTAAGCAACAGCATTACGCCATAGTTTTTGTTGGGCGAAAGATTGGTTACCGGTATCCAACTACCCTGTGCAAATAATTGGTTAAACGAAATAATCGACAGTAAAAAACAAGCTGAAATTGTGCCAAGGCGCTGTAGGAAAATATTTTTTAGGTGCATATTCTGTTGGTTTAGGTTAAGGGTAATCAACGAGCCATACAAATATACACATATACTCAATCGTTGCCTTGGAGTTTTGGACCTAATCTTTTCCTTTGATCATACCTTTCATTGATGCAACGTCAGCCAAAGTAGACTTACGGCACGTTCATTTTGTTTCAATTTATTGTTTAGAACAGAAGTCACATTCCGTCACCCTTTTTTAATGGAAGATAACAACTAACGCGGCATCTATTCTGATACAAAAAAGACAATTACCACTACAGATTAAAATGCGGATTGTATATAACACCAAATGCATTGCCCCATGGGTCTTTCACACTAGCCACTACAATACCCTCCCCTACATCCATTGGCTCTTCCAATGTAGCTGCGCCTAACTCTATTAATTCAGCAAAAGTTGCTGCAACATTTTCAACACCCCAGTACGTTACTACACTATTTGTTTTGTCACTAGCATGCTGTTCATCCGGCTGCAGACCGAGCTCATAACCGGCAACATTAAAACCCACATAAAAGGGCTGATCGAAATACGGTTCAACACCCAGTACTTTTGTGTACCACTGTTTGGCGGCTTCTAAGTCAGGGACTTTGAACCCTACAGTTCTTAAACCAAGAAAGGTTGATTTCATCCCTGAATTTTAAAAGTGTTATTAATTAATAGACGAAAAGCTTTCCGATAGAAACTGAACTCCTGTCTGCCGAATAGGCTTTATAGTGATAGAAACCGGGAACAAATTGATCTGTAATATTGCCCCCGGACAAAGAATACTTCCTGATCATTTTTCCGTTGAGGTCGTATACCTCCATGAAGTAGAAATTGGAAGCTAAGGGTATGGAAAAGGCCACACCTCCGTTGCCCAACTGCGTTACGATAACTCCATTTTGTGTAACCGGATTCGATACTGCCGTTACACCGATATGAAGTGTATCGGTAAGTGTTTCGGTAAAGCAATTGGTATGTACGGTATGCGATACTACATATGTACCGTTCGATAAATAGTGGTGGACTGGATTAGCTGCTGTATCAGTCCCACCGTCGCCAAAAGTCCAGTTGTTACCTGTTGGCACAGTGGGATGCCCGGTGAATGTAGCTGTTGTACCCGCAAGTGCATCCGTAAAGCCGGCATAAGGATAGTGACCATGTTGCTGCCACTGGTTAAGGCTGTCGAACACTACCCTGTCGGCAACCTGCTGCAAGGTTGTTGCCACAGATGTCGAAAGTCCGTCGGTATAGGTACAACCCAAAGTCCTTTTGTGAAAAATGGAACCATACATTACACTTGCCTCCAGGTAAGAGCCTGGTACACTTGGGTGCGAACTATCCGACATGTATAGCCAGATGGATGGAATGCTGTCCATTACCTTTTTCCATGCCATACCTACTGGTGCTACTACTGCATGATTATTCAGTGCCATTTGCAGATAACTCTCTCTGAGCCTCATTTGTGCACCCGCATAAGTGCAAATAACCGGATAAAACGCACAGTTGGACGGATCGCCATTTGCATGTCCCCATGTCATCAGGAACATGGTTTGGGTACAAGTGTCGTTGGCATGTATCATACTATCTAGCCGATGAGCATAGGGATACACTTCTGTATCTACCTCAGCAGGTGGGAATGAAGGGAGCTGGCTTTGCTCCTGTAGTACTACCACATCCCATTGCTGCGAAAATATTTTAGTGATCGTAGCCGGATAAACGCTATGCATCGCAAAAGTATATCCACCCGGATCAGATTCGTCATAAATGAGCGTATCACCTTTTGCAAGCGCAATGTTTTGCAGAATAAGGGGCATATTGTTCACATAGGTATAGCTGTTACCAATGAACAGCACTCGGCGCGTAGTGGCATGTGTAGCAGAATTGGTGCAACACATTATTGCCAACAGTACTAAAACTAAAAATCGATTCTTTTTCATTACAAACGGTCTTAATTACTTCATCATTACTTTGATATACTTAACCGGGGCACTGCCAAAACTCAGGAATTTCTCGTGAAATTTTTTGAGATTGAATTTATTGCCTTCTTTCTTCTTCAGTTCTTCACGCAGGTTATATATCTCAGTAAACCCGGTAAAATAACAGCACAACTGTACCTGCGATACAGACACCCTTTTCCACTTCCCTTCAGCCTCAGCCTTTTGCTGAAAAGCCTCGTCCATCAGCAGGTGCATAGCCGCCTCCTTGGTCATGTCTTTTGTATGGACACTGTAATCAAGAATTGTATTGCAGGTACTACGCAGATTCCATTTATAATACATCAGCCACATTTCAGGCGAAGCCTCTGTGGAGCTTACTCCTTTGTCGCCATCGTAGCCATTCTCCAGCATCATACGTTCTGTGTATACTGCCCAACCCTCTATCATAGCATTGTTACCCAGAATTGATTTTATGATACTTGGCGACTGGTTGGCATAAACAAGCTGTGTATAATGCCCAGGTATTGCCTCGTGTATATTGAGTATCTGCAGTATATAGTGATTGTATTCGCGCAGATAACTTTCAACCTTTTCCTTATCCCAGCCGGCCAGACTACCCACGTTGTAGTAGGTGTTGCCATTCTTATCATACGGACCAGGTGCATTGATTGATGCACCAGCCACTCCAGCCATATAATCAGGCTCTTTACGCACTACCAATGGCTTAGATGGGTCAATGTAAATCAGGTCCTTCTTCTTTATAAAGGCAATCAACTCCGGCATTTGTTTCTCGATAGCCGACTGGAACATTTCGGGCTGCGTATGTTTAACAGACAACGCATCGATCATCATTCTTATAGCCTGCAGTTTGTCTTCTGGCATCGACTTACTTTTCAGATATTTCGGCCAGAGTTTTTTGGTGATCTCATACATCTTTTCATGCAGTTCCAACTTATGTGTTACCGCAAAAGCATAGACTTCGTCGGCAGTATAGCTTGACTGTATCTCCAATTCAAATTTCCGCTGATACAATCCTTTACCCAACCTGAAACTGCGTGGATATGTATTGTTCAGGTTTTTGAGCCATTCAGCAAAATCGTTGATTGCGGCAACCGAAGTCTTAGCGCGTTCGCGTATTTTATTCTTCGTCGCCTCTTCAAGTCCCGATTTCGTTAGCGCATCTTCCAGGTCTTTCTCAAATACCGAAACACCACCAAGGTTTTGCTCTATGGCAAGCTCGGTATGCTCCTTCGTTGGATTGAGAATATTTTGCTTCGCTGCGGCATAATAAGCTGGTATTGCCGCCATTTTCTCATAAAAATTATTGAGTCGTGTATCCAGTTTATCGTAGTCATTGGCAAGCATATCGGCGAACCCACCAGAAACATTATAGCCTGATGGATCCCATTCGAAAGCCCGTTGCTCCTGTATACCCCACTCTATGTACTTTATCTGATTGTCAATCAAAAAGTAGTCAGTTTTATTGGCATCAGAAAGGTCGCTGATCTTGAAACTGTGCAGAGAATCTAACTGCGCTTTACAAAAAGCCAGCTCCCTGTCGCGCGATTTTGCATCAGGTATCACCAGTTTATTATCGTATTTGTGGTAGCCCACTGAGCTTGCCCATGAGGGGTAAACAGCCCACAAATCATCTACAAAATGCCCCTTGTAATCATTAAACCTATCATCAGACACCGGAATTTCCACATGCACATTTCCTGTCCCGGCATTGTGCGGCTCATGTTTTTCTGTCTGGGCTTGAAGTTTACTCATTCCACATAATATTGAAAGGGAGATACAGACAAGTATGTATTTCTTCATAACTAAATTTGATGCAAACTTAAGGTATGTATTGGCATATTTGTACCTCGCATGGTGGTATATTTGTAAGGACACTGCTGGGGCAGGAATTAAAGCAGCAACAAAAAACCTGCAAAGGAAGGCACATTAGAACCCTGGGAACGATTGGCAGAATTCCCATAGCTGGCGGTCAATAGCTGTGCGGCACAAGAACCACGGGCATGATTTTTGTATATATCCGATTCGGGAATTGCAGGAACAGGATTGTGGGACAGATAACACCTTTGTTAATGCAGAATAGAAATTATGAATAAAAACAGTTTTAAGACTCAATTTGCTATTGTGGCACTGGTAATTGGCTTATTGCCGGGAATGCACAATAGCATCTTTGCGCAAACAGCACCACCAGGGACCGTTAGCTCTGCAAAGACAAAAAGCAGCAGTGTTACATATATTTCAGTGCCGCACGACGAATTTGACATCGATATTTTCAGCAAAGAATCCGGTGAAACGGGTGACTTTGCGGGGGCGGTACAGCGATGCGCAGATAAAAAACAGCAGCTGGTGTTTGCCATGAATGGTGCCAAGTGCGATAGGAACCTTAAACCTCTGGGTCTGCTGATTAAAGGATTAACCAAATACAAAGACTTTGTTCGTCCGGACAATAACGTCTTTACTTCGATCGGGCAAAGTGCCGTATTTGCAATTGACCGAAACAACATTGCAAATATTATTCCCGCCAAAAACTTTAAAGAAGCGAATGATCTGGCCAATTACCAACTGGCCGTACAATCGGGAACAATGCTGATCAATAAAGCTTTTTTGAACAGAGATATCATTAAAGTTGCCGAGAAGCAGATGTTTAATGGTATTGGTATAAAACAAAATGGAGATATAGTCTTGGCAGTAACCAACGAAAAAATGAACTTACGTGAATTTGCCTTATTCTTCGAGGAAATGAATTGCAGGGATGCCATGCTACTCGATGCGGGTGCCAACTGCCAATGGTATGCACCGGGCAAGCCAAAAAACCCGGGCAAACCCGGACAGATACTTGTGGTGACAAAAAAATAAAGTACTC
>CAIKOJ010000087.1 GCA_903829015.1 uncultured Bacteroidota bacterium | reverse complement strand
GGAACCGGCAAAACTGCCGCCTACGGATTACCACTGCTGCATCATGTTGATGTATCGGTGAAACATGTACAGTGCCTGGTGCTGAGCCCCACGCGCGAACTCTGTATGCAGATACAGGAGGAAATGAGCAAGTACGGCACCCACATGCGTGGATTGCGTGTAACTGCTGTATATGGCGGCGTACCGATCAATGGTCAGATACGTGACTTGAGGATGAACCCACAGGTGATCGTGGCTACTCCGGGTCGCTTGATCGATCTGCTGGAGCGCAAAGCAATAACTTTAGACAAACTGCAGTATGTAGTGCTGGATGAAGCTGATGAAATGCTCAACATGGGCTTCCGTGAAGATATTGAGCTGATACTCAAAAACACGCCTGAGCGCGAGCATACTTGGCTTTTTAGTGCAACCATGAGTAATGAGGTGCGTGGTATTGCCAAGCGCTTCATGAAAGACTGGAAAGAATTTTCAGTTGCACAAGCAAATACTACCAACGAGAATATTGATCACCAATACTTTGTTGCCAACCACCATAACCGTTTCGAAACGCTGCGCAGGCTGCTTGATTTCGCGCCGGGCATCTATGGCATCATCTTCACGCGTACCAAGCAGGATGCGCAGGAGGTGAGCGAGAAACTAATGAAGATGGGTTACCATGTAAGCCCGCTGCACGGTGATATGGATCAGAAGATGCGCAGCAAGGTAATGGATCGCTTCAAAAACAAACAATTACAGGCAATTGTTGCTACCGATGTGGCTGCTCGCGGCATTGACGTAAATGATATCACACACGTTATCAACTACGAACTGCCGGATGACCCTGAAGTATACACACACCGCAGCGGACGTACTGCAAGAGCTGGGAAGAGCGGTATCTGTATGTCTATTGTTTCGCCTAAACAAATTTCCAACATCCGCCAGATAGAACGCCTTGTAAAGCAAAAGTTTCACAAGAGCGATATCCCGGATGGAGCCGAAGTAGTGCGCAAACGTTTGTTCTTTTATCTTGAGCAGATCGCTAATGCTGCACCTCAGGCCGATTTCGCAAAACTATACCGTGATACTATGCACGAGCAGTTTGCCGAAATGGACAAGGACGAACTCATCCGCAAGCTCATATGGCTGCAGTTGAAAGATACTATTGATGCTTATCAGGATTCAGAAGACCTGAATGCAGGCTTTGAAAGCAAGGACAGGGGCGTAAGCAGAGGCAACCGCAATGTGCGCCTGTTCATCAACCTCGGCGAAAAAGACGGCTTCAATGCTGGCAAATTGGTACAGTTCATCACTGAATCTACAGATGTAGAATCAAGCGTGATCGATCGAGTTACCGTTCGGGAAATGAGTAGTTTCTTCAACGTACCCGGTGAGGCAGCTGAATATATCATTGAGCATCTATCGACTAAAAAAGTTAAGGGACGCAAAGTGCGCCTCGAAGAAGCAGAGCAACGCTCATTTGGCGGTGGAGGTGGCGGTGGCGATTTCCGTGGCAAACCCGGCAGACCATCCGGAGGCGGATCAAGGTTCTCCGGCGATGTTAAATCTTACGGCAACCGTGAAGGCTTTAAAGGAAAAAAGAAGTTCGATAGAAACTAAATCCAATTGAAAATTGATTCTAAATGCCCTGCCTAGTGCGGGGCATTTTTCATTCGGCATCTAGGTCGCACTTCTAAAAAACAACCTTCATCAAGATACTCCCGGCTATCGGTCTTACCCCAACATTAAAAACACCGCAGGAACCTTACCCAATACCGGTTTATTCTTCTCCCATTCTCCGGCTGTTTTGGTAAAGATAAAAGCGTCAGGTGCGGTAATGTTTTGTGCAATACAGATACGCGTTTTGGGGTTACAGTTTTTAATCAGATCTGCAAGCATACTGTCATTGCGGTATGGGGTTTCTATAAATAGCTGTGTCTGATTCTCTCTCACTGATCTTGCTTCCAGTTCCTTTAACTTCTGACCACGCATGGGCTCCTTCACCGGCAGGTAACCGTTAAACGCAAAACTCTGCCCGTTCAGTCCGCTGGCCATCAATGCCAGCACCAATGAATTAGGCCCGGTAAGCGGTATCACCTTTGCACCCATCTGATGTGCAACCGCTACCAGCTCGGCACCGGGGTCAGCAATTCCGGGGCACCCGGCCTCACTCATCAACCCCACGTTCCTGCCTTCCTTAAGCCAGTTTCTCAGCAGGTTTTTATCTGCTCCCGTGTGCTTGTCGATCTCTGAAAATTGAATATTGTCAATCACCAGTTCCTTGTGCAGCGACCTTAGTAACCTCCTCGACGTGCGTACATTCTCCACAAAATAGTAGTTCAGTCCGGCAGTTACATCAGCGATCTCTTTAGAAAGCGATTGCAATACGCCCTCTGCTATTGGTATGGGTATAAGATATAATGCCCCTGTCTTATTTTCGTTAGCCATGCTCCTCTTTTTAATGTCAATTTATTCTAAAATACTTATTTTCACTGTTAATGCGCCTCCCTGAAACTTTCTACCTAAGGAGTAATGTTGTGAAGATAGCAACAGAATTGATAGGCAAGCTACTTGTTACTGAATTCGATGGCATCCGCACCTCTGGCATCATCGTAGAAACGGAAGCTTATGCAGGCACTACCGACAAAGCTTCCCATGCTTATGGAGGTCGCCGCACCAGCCGAACTGAGGTAATGTACATGCCCGGAGGCACAGCATACGTCTATCTCTGTTATGGCATTCACCATTTGTTTAATGTTGTTACTAACGTTCAAGGCATCCCTCACGCAATCCTTGTTCGGGGTATTGAGCCGTTAGATGGCATCGACACCATGCTTGCCCGCCGAGGCAAAGAGAAGCTGCTGCCAGCCCTTACCGCAGGCCCCGGAGCCCTAAGCGAAGCGCTAGGGATAAAAACCACTCATACCGGAATTAACCTACTTGACAACAAGATTTACATAGAAGACACCGGAATCAAGATCACCAGATCGAGCATCATAGCATCTACACGTGTTGGGGTGGCTTATGCGGGCGCAGATGCGTTACTCCCCTACCGTTTTCATCTGAAAGACAACAAATTCGTGAGTAAGGGGAAAGGATTGTAGAGTTAGACCTAATTTCTATTCTTCAACTTCCATTTTATCACTTTTTATATAAGCCGCACGTTGCCTTTGTGCATCCTGCCTCCAAAAAAGAAAAACCGGCGATTTCGCCGGTTTCCTAATAATTTTCAGATTGTTGATTAATATAATTTCGGGCAAGACCAGTTATACTGTGGGCTCTTTTCGTGCTTGTTGATACGACCGAAGTAAATCAGAGATATCTCGTACGCACCTGCACCGCCTGTAGCTGGTGAGAAACTTGAAACGTTAACGTCGTAGCTCACACCAATACGCATTTTAGACCACTCTAATCCTACATAGGGAGCAACTGCATCACCGTAGCGGTACCAGCCACCCAGATAGAAAATAGTATTTTTCTGGTAGTCAGCATCATGACCCGGATTCAATACAAACCCAACTGCTGCACCTAACAATACTTCGGTAGCCGCTGCCTGACTCTGATATAAACCGCTTGCATACAACACAGTGTTCTCGTTCATTTCAAATGCACCACCTAAATAAACAGTATGGCGGGCATGAATCTGATGATTGTCGGCAAGGAATGTTTCAACTGGCTGTGTCATATGGTAATACGAATAACCAGCATAGCACGTTACATGATCTTCAACCCTACCTGAATACATGATACCACCGTTAACGTCTGCATATCCGATCTCCATTTTATCAAAGCTTTCTTTTGTAGCCTTTGAAAATGTTCCTACACCCGGATCAAACTGGTCTCCGAAGGTAAGTTTCTGAAAATCTATGCTCTTTTTCACATAATACCCCTGAAGACCAATAGAAATATGCTGTAACCTATCGTGGCCGAACGCCTTGTGGTATGCCAGGGACAAACCTGCTGTAGTATTTGTCAAACTGCCGGTACCCGCCTTATCATACTGAACTACAATACCCAATCCAAGTGCGTCTCCTTCTGGCAATTTGCCTTTCAGGGTGGCAATATCAAAGGTAACAGACCCTGTCATATATGGACTACTTGAAACCGACGACCACTGGGTGCGGTAATTAGCCGCCAGACGGAGATCTTCAGATACAAGCCCAGTCATGGCTGGGTTCAAGGTAAGAGGCGATGTGAAATATTGTGTATAGTGTACATCCTGCGCTATAGCTGACGCTGCCAACATCATCGTTACACCAACTCCAAGTATTAATTTCTTCATCTTTTTCGTCTTTTTTAATAAAACTAATAAAAAATTTCCACCAAATTAAGAGAATTATTCCTTTTATACAAGACATACACAAATATTATTTTGGTTGGGTAACCTAATACTTGTTTTAGCTGCAAGTTATCCACATTTGCCTTAGAGCGCTTTTTTATGTGCAAAACACCTTTTCGGTACCGTTTATTGTTTAGAACCAGCTTAATTGTACAAATTAAGGCTAAAACGCTGCATGAAAATGCCTGGTCTGGTGTAACACTTTTCAATC
>CAIKOJ010000086.1 GCA_903829015.1 uncultured Bacteroidota bacterium | reverse complement strand
CGATGCTTTGTTCATGATCTCATCCAGTTGGTCATCCGGCGCACTCAATGCATCCTCAAAATTGAGCAGTATTCGGTTCTTCAGCGTTATTGCTTCATTGGTAGATTTCATTGGGTAGGCGTATTGCTCAAAACGCTTGTTGCCAAAGAAATTTGAAGTACACCCGGTAGCTATTACCAGATAGTCATAGCTAAAATCTCCCTCACTCGTTTTCACCTGCGATCCGGTTAAATCAATTTCTATTATTGTAGCTATTCGTATGCGCACATCCTTCTCACCCTGAAACACTTTTCGCAGCGGAAACGATATGGCACTGGGCTCCAGGCGGGCGGTAGCCACCTGGTACAAAAGCGGCTGGAACTCGTGAAAATTATGCCGGTCAATCAACAAAACATCATAGCCACTGTTTTTAATATTGCGCACCATTTGCATTCCCGCAAAACCTGCCCCCAGAATAATTACTTTTTTGCCCATAGTGATTTGTGTTTTTTAGGGCTTAGTGGCTGTAACGTCCTGCGCTGCAGTTAACTCTCCGTTAGTGTGTTCGAGATCCTTATCAATAAGATATAAAGTATTACTACTGGCTTTATCCTTACCGGCAATTTTTATTTTGTCCAGTAAGCCCATTGCAAACGATTCTTCCTCTGTCTGTTCTTTTACAAACCATTGCATAAAATTCCATGTAGCCCAGTCTTCCTCCTCCATACTCTTCTTCACAACTGCGTATATTGCTGTAGTGTTCTTCACTTCATGATTGAATATCTTTTCGAAACAATCGCAAATGTCAGTAGGATTTTTTGGAGGAGGTGCAATAGCTGAAATACTAACTTTTGCCCCTCTATTCAATATATACTCCAATATCTTGGTCATGTGATTACGCTCTTCCTCAGCATGTCTAAAAAGGAACTTTGCGATCCCGGTATAACCCTCTCCGCTGGCCCACGATGCATAACTCAAATATATCTGCGAAGCGAACGCTTCTTCTGTAACCTGCGAATTTAAAATCGCAGTCATTTTTTCTGAAAGTCTGTTTGTCTTCATTGGATAGTTTTAATTGCAGTATTAATAATTATTGATACCAGATTAATATCAACCTTCAATACCGGCAAAACTACCACTGAGCAATATTTACAGCATTATACTATATTATTCAAAACTTACATCATTCACACATTTCCGTTAACTCGAAATTCGGCCGGTAATAACCCACACATTTACTAACCTCTACCCAAGACTTACGACTTACGACTTAAATACCCATCGCTGGGTATTGTCCACCCTTGCAGGTAAAACTACTTTTACCACACAATCAAAAATCAAATACCATGAAAAAATTACTGTTCGTTTGCTCCTGTTTTGCTGCATATACAAGCCTTGCCCAACCCACTAATATTTACCAGCCAGCAGGCAGTACCACTAATTTCGGAAAAACAGCTTACGACTCATTTAACTATTATGTAGTGAACTATCCGTCTCTGCAACTGATGAAGATAGACCCTACCAACACAGCTACACTCATTACCACCCTAACTGCAGACCCTTTTCAAACAATGATTTGGAACGACGGAAAAGGTATTTACCCTGTAGCCAACGGCTCCCCGTTTAAATTATTTGATGGTACATCTGCTATAGACATTACCGGAGGTCAACTACCCATGGCAGGCTACACTACCGATAAAGCTATTACGCCCGACAATTTTCACAAAGGCAACACAACCTATTTCCGCACCGCCAATAAAATTTACAAAACCGATTTCACCTCCCCCGCAAGTATCCAAACCCTTGCTTCAGTTGAATATTCCGTAGGTACTACCGAAATGCAGCACACCGCCAATTCCATTTTTTTCAGCGATGTATCTGTTACATCACCGGCCCCAAATTGTATCAAAAGAATAGATCTGAACACCGGACTTGTTACAAAAGTAGATTCCGCTGTGTCAGGTACTTACGACTATGGCGCTGTGTATAACAACGATTACTATTATTGCACCCCTTACGACCCTAGCTCAGTAGGCAACAGCAAGATCATTAAGATCAGCGACAATGGCACAGGTACGGTTTTATATACCGAGACTGCTACTAACAAACATTTCCAAAGGATAATTGGCGTTACACCTCATGGCGTTATAGCCCTACTGTCTACAGTGAGCATTGGTGTAGAATACGTATCTGTATCCGGCGGCGTAGTAACTCCCCTTAACTTCAACACCACTGCTAACTCCCTCCCTTGCGGCAATGTGGGCGTCGGCACCTCAAGAACTACCAAAACTCTGGTTTATTTCAATGCGCTGGATACACTGTACACAGTAAGTTCAACAAACACCGCGCTTTGGGTAACAGATGGCACTATAGCAGGCACCAGAAAGATTGTTGGCGGTACTCCGGCAACTTTCGCAGTCAATGGCCTGTCAACTCAGTTTCCGGGCAGCGCAGAGCATTGCGATGATGATCTGTACTTCAGTGGTCAAAATGGATCAGCGGCAACCAGACTCATTTATGTTAACGGCAGTACATATGCAGTAACAACAAATCCTTTCGGATTGCCCAATCCTGCTACCATTCGCAAAACAACAAGCGGCATACTTATGATTGGCTCACCATTACCAACAACCAGCGCCGAAAAAGCCGTTTACAAAGCAAATTGCGGTACTACAACAGGTGTCGAAGAAATTAACACCGGTGGCTCTGTTAGCGTATATCCTAACCCAGCCAATGGATTGATTCACATCGATCTTCTGGAAGCGGTTAAAGATTATATCGTTAGAATTACCAACCAGTTGGGGCAGGTTGTCTATCAGCAAGACCATATCAAGGACAACAATACAACTGTAAACCTATCAGGTCAGGCAACAGGAATTTATTTTATTCAAATAATGAGTGCAGAAAAGATGTACGCTGTAGAAAAGGTGGTAAAACAATAGCCTATTGCTACTTCTTGTTCTGATCACTGAAATCTATAAGATGATGAAGTAAAGCATATTTCACGAGGCCGACAAGCGAACTCGCACCGGTCTTGCGAAATATGTTTTTACGGTGGGTCTCAACCGTACGCTCACTTATAAACAAAGCGTCGGCTATTTCCTTATTCGAAAATTCTTTTTCAATAAGTTGTATGATCTCTATCTCACGAATCGTTAGATGAACATCGTCATTTTGCTTCTTTATTTCGCTGAAAGTGCTCAGTTCCTGCAACACCTCTTCACTGAAGTAGATACCCCCGGCATGAATTTTCTTAATTGCCAATAGTAATTCGTCCTTACTCAGGTTCTTAAGTACATAACCGGCAATATCCGATTCGTTGATCATGGCATCAACCGTCTGCCCCTGACCGCTCATGCTCAGCGCCAGTATTTTAGTCTGCGGAAACTTTTCTTTTACCTTTTTCGCCAGGTCACGCCCACTCATTTCAGGCATGTACACATCCGTTATCAGTACATCAGCGCTATTAACAGTAAGCAACTCCAGCATTTGCATTGGCGAGGTAGTGCTGGCAGTAATTTCAATCCCTTTTTCGTTTTTGAGCAGTGCATAAATGCCGTCAATTACTATCTGGTGATCGTCAACAATTGCTACCCTTATGTTGCTATTGCGCATATTGGCTCAGTTTCTGTGTGCCAAGATACAGAATAATAAGAGGCACTAGTATAATGAAGCTTACGCATAAGATAATTTAATTGTACATTAACACGTGGAGATGACTACAAAAGACCGCCCGACTGTTCCTAAAATCAATTCAATCCTATTAAACTGCCAATAAACTACCTACAGAGACCAAATTCCATATTAAAATATGTCTTTATACAAATCGATTACGCAGGCACATGCACTGCCACAAGTGTACCCTTGCCGGGGCTGCTACTCCACTCTACAGTGCCGTTCAGATATTTAATTCTCGTCTCAATATTTTTTAGCCCTATGCCATTATGATTCGCCTTGCTTGTTATATCAAAACCCTTCCCGT
>CAIKOJ010000085.1 GCA_903829015.1 uncultured Bacteroidota bacterium | reverse complement strand
GCCCGAGTCCTCGCTTGCGTGCATTGCTGGGCTTCGAGAGACACGGACGCGACATAACTATAATGTTTTTTTAGAGTCAAAAACAATTTTGAGTTTCAATATTTTGTCTGAAAGCTGAATAACTTCTCGCCACTCGTCTGAATTTCTTATATGACCTATATCCCATCTATTTTCTGGTATCATTAAAGCCTTTTCACGTAGCTCTTGAGACAACAGGAATATTTCTTCATTAATGAAACCATTTTTAAATAGTTTACTTAAACTGTTGACGTGCAAAAAACTGTGAACTCCTGAATAGAAATCTTCCAAAACATTACATTCGATAGTGTCTTCATTTTGGGAGAATATACCTAGATTACATTTTTCTAAAGTATCATTAAAATATTCGTTTAGTTCGTATAAAGACACTTCATTCATATGTAATGTTTTTATTTATTATCGCCGATTTTTTGTTAGGAGCTTTCGCAAATACCAAATGTCCTTGTACTTCTATCGTATGTATACTCTGGAATTTTCATGTCCGTTCCAAAATATTCATTTAACCACATAATTGTTGCACCAAAAAAAGCAATTGGTTCGTAATCTACACGATCCGCAGAGACCTTCGAAATATATAGAACGATAGGAGTTTCAATTTTGCTTTTTATTTCATTAAAATGATCAAGGATTGCCTTTTTAATAAACACACCACCTTCCTTAAAAATGTCTTCTATTGTTTCGTTGAATAAAATTCCTATTTGCGGATTGATTTCTTCATATAGATCTATTGTGCTTGCAACGAATACGTCAAACTCAACACGGACGTGTGTTCCGACACCTGCACCTTTAATCAGCGTTGCAAAAAATACTTCCATTGCGAATCTTTTGGTTCAAATAAAAATCATACTGATTATCCCCTTCCTCACCCCCTCCCCTTCACCCCACTGATCATCTTACGCAAGGGTTGTTCCAGCAAGTAATAGCTGGCCGCAGCGGTGAGTAAAAGCACCACGAGACCAATGAAAAAGAACATGCCGGCGGGAATATGCATATAGCTGGTATTGAGCGACTGCAATAATTTAAACACCGGGAACTGCAGTATGTATATGCCGTAGCTGATCTCACCGAGAAATACCAATGGCCTAGCATTCAGTATTCTGGTATCGGCAATGGCAGTGCTTATAATAAAGAACATAAATACTGGTGCTATCAGCCCTACCTGGTAACTGATACTATCTGGCCGGTAAGCTATGAGCAAGAGTATCAGCACAAATAACAGGAAAGAACTCCCTATGAATTTCCACTTACTGATGTTGGTTTTGAGGTACAGCCAGCCACCCAGCATACCTATCAGAAACTGATTGATGTGCATAATGGGGTTAAAGAATACAGTATCTACAATACTATCGGGTAGACTCCATCTCTGCTCGTAATACTTCATGTGAAAGTACTGGGCGAGAACAAACAGTACAACAGTTCCGATCACAAACAGTCGGATGTTCCGGTTGAGCAGGATCAAAAATGCAGGGAACAGCAGATAAAAGAACATTTCGACGGATATAGACCATGCCGGAGAATTGAGCACCAAGGGAAAGGACGGCACATATGCCTGCAGAAACAAAGCGCTCAGCCCGATTTCCTTAACGGCAGTTGCATTCAGTGCGTATTTAAGGAACCCAACAGCCACAAGGGTCATCAGTATCAGCGACAGATAATACGCAGGTGCTATACGCCCTATACGGCGTTTGAAATAGTCGGCATAACTAATGCGCTTGCCATCGTAAGCAATAAACAACACAAAGCCCGAAAGGACAAAGAAATAGCTCACAGCAATATTACCGGCATGAAAGATGTTTTTCGACAGGGTGAACGGATACAACTCCGAACCGAAATGATGAATGACCACCATGATCGCAGCAAAGGCCCGTGTAGCTGTAAGTGCATTTATCTGCGTTTTCATTCAAGTCGGTTTTAAAATCCGTTGGTAACTCTGGCTAAATTAAACAGTTAATTGAAACTTTCTGAACCGGGAACTATTTGCTATTGCTCAAATAATTTTGATACATCTATTGACATACATGTTTTCACCAAAATATACGCTGAAAAGGAAAAAATGAAACCATACTTGGGGATCATAAAGTATAATGCATTCGAAAAATGCTCTTGCATTTCATTATAATATCCAACACCGACGTAAGAACTCATTATAAGAAACACTAACGCTGTTATACACACAACTATTTTCAAAAGCTCGTTGTTATCGTGCTTTTTATACATCGACATAAATATCAAAAATGACACTAAATCAAATTGACTAATTGTAAAAAAAGCAATAATAATATCGAAAGATTTTACGACATGATAGTTATGTGGCATTCTCAGAATGCCTACAAAAAAGATTGAAACAAATAGCAAAAATTCTATATATATATATATGTTTTCATAGAAAATCGTCGTCGTATATCGAACTTTTATTTGTTGCCCGCCACTACACTATCATTTGTAACGAGGATGCCAAGGTACAGCGTCTACGACATTTATTATTTCTTCCCCCACTAAAACCCAAAACCCACACCGAACTCTGCGAGCTGTGCAACAATCTCGTGTGTGAGCAGAAGGGCCGATACAAACACCTCTTTTACGGGTCCGGTTTCTGATTTCAGTACGTAAAAATTACCGCCTATCTTCTCGTAAAAATCATCGAACTTAAGATAGGTCTGGTGGTAGTACCAACCCACCTGAGTCACTAGCCCTAGCCGCCCAACGAGGAACTCATTTCCCGCAAACAGCGCACCATCCCACGAGTTGCCCCGCTCGTGGCCGTAGTCTACGCCGTAGTTTTTTAGGAAGGCATACACATCATCGTGGTAGGCATAATCCATACCTACGTATAGTTTGTTCTTGCTCTTCCATCGCCGGCTCAGGTACCCTGCCGCAAAGTAAGATGCTCTGATCGGGTTACCCTCCGCACGTGCCTCTTTATATGATATACTTGCCCTGAACTGCAACAGCCATCTGTTTTTGAGTTGGGGTAGCTCGCGCACTATTTGTTTAGGCCTGCTGGTTGTCGGGAAATACTGTACTCCTATGTGGGCACCTACCATATTCACACCCAGATTGGGTTGGTAATAACCGGCATTGGATATATGAGTGAAGTTTGCGCCCAACTGCAGCTGCCAGTGGTCATCAACGTGCCACCTGAGGTCGGTCATAAAACAAGCAAAATCATTCAGGTGGGTACTTACAGCTACGTTCTGGGTATCTACAGGGTACCCGGTCTGATGCACTTTGGTCACATAACCCAGCCCGTCACCGAACCTAAAAGTCCACTCCAGGTTTTTGCCGCGTATGAGTGGAATCTGCAGGTTAGGATATACACCCACACATTTGCCGTACACCAGATTGCTGCCATAGTCGATGTAAGAAACCCCAACACCTATTACCGGAAAATTGCGCCGTTGATGCCAATCTTTTTTGCCATAGGTCTGCCATATAAAGTTCACATCAACAGAGGACGACAACTCGGGAATGGGTGAGGTGAACTTAGTCGTATGCTTTATGATCTTCCCCGCAACAAGGTTGGTTTCAATTCCAAAGCCCTCGCCCATGAGTGTCGTTTGCGCCTGCAAATTACCAGCCAGCAAACACACAAACACAAGGCAAACGAGCTTGATTGTAATTTGATGTCTAAAAGAATGTGGTAAAAATCTCAAGGGTGTAATCTATTTTGTTCAAAGATATTATTCCCCACCGGTAGCGGCAATTGCTTTTCTTTTTTTACCGGTTAGTAGTTTTCTGAACGGCATTTCTATCAGGTAATAGCTAACAATTGCCGCAATAATAAGAATCCCCAGAGAAACAAAGAAGAAATTCTGCTCAGATACATGGTACCTTAGGTAAGGCACGCCCATCAGGTACTCGTGTACCGGAAACTGCAAAATATAGATACCGTAACTGATCTCACCAAAAAACACCAGCGGCTTCCAGTTCAGGAACTTAGGATTATCTATTGCCAGAAACATAATAAACAACATGAACAATGGCGATATCAAACCCACCTCAAAATGCAATGTCCATGGCTTCAGCACTATTAGGGCTATGATCAGCGCAAAGATCAGTATTGGTTTTATGGCAAACTGGCTTCTGACCGCTTTCATTTTAGTGAAGAAATAACCACCCACCATACCTATCAGAAACTGGTGCATATGCATTACGGGGTGGTAGAACATATGGTTCCAGTTTTGTACCAGACTTGGATTGTCTTTGAACTTGACGAAAAAGATGATGTGCGTACAAACGTACAATATCGCGGCACCGGCAATAAAGAGTCTGGGCAATTTACCTTGTACAAATAGCAGCAGCGGGAAGAGTACGTAAAAGGTCATCTCCACCGATATACTCCATGCCGCAGTATTAAGTACCAGCGCATAGTCGCCAAAAAACGCCTGTATAAAAAAGAAGCTGTAAATGATCTGATAATTCAGATCCGGCGTGTACGCCATTTTATAAGAATACAAATAAACGTACACGAAGATCGCCAACCCAACTATATATGCAGGCCATATACGCGCAAAACGTTTCTTTAAATAATTGCCATAAGTAAATTCCCGGCCGGCATAAGACAAATACAATACAAAGCCAGACAACACATAAAAATAACTTACTGCAGTATTTCCATTATAAAACAAATGTTGGAAGTTCTTAAACGGAAAAACCTCCCTGCCAAAATGGAAAATAAAAACCATCAAGGCAGCAAATCCGCGGGTAGCAGTTAATGAATTGATCTGTTGCTTCATCTATCCCGCTATATAAGTTTTTCGTATTTAGTAATAGCCATCTGTAAGACAAATTCCCGTGAAAGGAGCACAGCATCAAATATAATACCCATCCACCTATTAATATCGACAATTTCCAGGAAAGCAACTTTTGAAACAAAAATGCTCTATGGCGAATGTAAATTCATTTCGTTTTCGATTATAAGACTAGGGGATATAACTCGATGGACACCATAATAATAAAGACTAATGCTGTCATTTGTAATAAAATAAGTAATGTTTGATTGATGGCCTGGAAAGTAGTTTTGAAAAACTAATCCTCCACTCAATGCATCGGTATATGCATAATTAAATTGATCGCCATAAAAGAAGATAGCAGACTCACTTACATAAGAAATCTCATACGCACTGTTAATCACAGTATTTGTATTATCGAATGAGGTACCAACATGATGTTCGCGAACAGTACCACTCAATAAACGAACTTTTGCAATCTTGTTTGTGTAATACGGATCGTCGTGTATCGTAAGTCCACCCGAAAGGGAATCAATTTGCGAAGTATCATTGTTAACGATCAAATGTACTTGAAAATGTCCGCTATGTAAGTATACATGTGTTGGTATGGAGTCGGTAGAAGTACTACCATCACCAAAATCCCATAAATAAGTAGCAACGGGTAGAAGTAAAAAGGTGGTGTAATGAAAAGTCATTGCCTCACCTGCCACTTGCCGCCCAGAGTATAATATACGATAACTGGGGTCAATCGTAATTTTCTTAACTACCGGATGAGTACTGTCACCATTCGATATTAATTTAACGGTGTACACTCCACTATTTTTATAGGTGTGCTTTACAAGACCATTTTTAGAACCGCAAAGCCAGAAAACAACAGTCCCATCACCAAAATCCCACAACTCAGTTGTATCCTTTGACGTAACTTGAAATTCTATTGGGTTGCCTGCAAATAAATTTCCATTAATTTTAAAGTCATGAACCGTGTCTTTGTAGGTGTTAGCGTTAGTATCAGTAACGGGAGCAATAGAATTATTGCTTTTTTTACATCCTACGCCGGATGCAAAAAAAACTGCAACAATAATGACCAATATAGTACTATAATATAAATGTCTCAAAAGAAATCTTTACATAACAGCATCAAATATAGTGCCAAAAACTTAAATTCGTTTTCTACTTTTAAAGAAATACCAAGTATGCGCAAAATTTCCGGACTAATTACCCTATCATTATTTCTGTTTTATTTGCCGGCAAACGCCCAAAACCAAGCTACTTTCAGCGACATCAAGCCCGCCATGAAAAATAAAAGCATTGAAAAGGCGGCTGTTTTTCTTGCCAACCAGAAATCCGCAGAATGGTACTGGCCGGAAGATTATAAAAAGGCAGTGATCATCTCCGATAAGTGGCGCGATGTTTATGACAAATGGGGGCGCCTAAAGGGACAGAAGATCAACATGGTACTTTATGGTGAGATGCCCGATGGGAAAGGAGTACTTACAGATTTTATTTTTATCAGAAAGCTCGAGTCAGACGAGCAATTGTCCGACTACCTCAGTTACTACTCTGTAGGCGATATGGTATATGCAGAGGCTGAGTAGAATTACACCAGCTTAAAACCATAGTACACCTGACTGCATCTAATGCCATCGAATTCCGCTATATCGGGCAGATAACCCCACCTTTCAAATCCGAATTTTTCAAGCAAACGGCTACTACCAGTGTTGGGCTCAAGTATGATGGCGAGCATTGTGTTGTATCCTAACTCACAGCAGGCATCTATTGCGCACTGCAACAAGTCTGAACCTATGCCCTGCTTCTGGTAGTCGTGATGCACAAAATAGCTGATCTCCACGGCCGAGTCAAGGGCATGCCTGCCCTTGCGGTATGGGCTCACACTCAGCCATCCTTTTATTCGCCCTTCATCTTCAAACACAAACAGTGGATACCTGTCGGGAGTATACTCATGAAACCACCCCACCTTTTCCTCCGGCTTGAAACGCATGGTAAACGCTGTCTGAAAACCTGCATCTATTGCCTGGTTGTATATTTCAACCACGGCTTCCAGGTCTCCGATATTTGCCGTTCTGATCATTGTTGTTAAACAGGAAAGAATGTAAATACGATAACTTATTGTTGATTCATTTGGCTCATTTCGCCAATAACCAGGTTACTTTTCTCAAACAGTTCGCCCCACTGAGACGAACCATCCGTAAGGTGCTGTACCTGCTCCTGCACAACCGATGTGTACTTATTGGTAAGGAAATAGAATCTTACGCACCCGGGCGCAGGCATTCCACTTATATCTGTTACCGGCACTGTACGATCAGCATATTCAGCCGCAGCCGAAACCAATTTCACAGCAGCCACACCAGCCTCCGGACTTTTGCCACCTCCCTGCAAGCCACCACCAGTACTGATAAACAAGTTGGCCGCACCCGTGATGTAGGTAGCAAGTGAAACAACTGCATCCCCCGTATTCCAATCCATGATCAAGCCATAAACGAAAGTTGCATCCGCAGGAATATTCAAGCCTAGCTGGCTGGCTGTAACCTTAAAAGCCAAGGCTCTGCTGCCCTCGTAACTGTTCTCATCTGCGGCATTGTCTGGCTGCTCAGCTTTTGGTTTTCTGCCCTTCTTATAAAAATACACTATCACCCCAATCTGCACCAGAATGATAACAACATACAAAATGTTCATGCCGAAAGATAATATTTTAGGTTGGTACACCGGACAGGGCTGCTATAATTTATGCACCTCTATGTATTTTTTGCAATCTTCATTTCCCCCGGCGGCTCCTTTTCTTATATATTCAGCGCCCTTCTTTTTATCCACATCAACGCCTTTTCCTTCATACAACAGCATACCCAACCGCCCGGTTGCATTCGGATGCCCCTTTTCAGCGGCCTTAGTATAGTATTTTATTGCCTGATCATAAGCTTGCTTTACGCCTCTACCCTGCTCATACATCAGCCCAGCCCTATACTGCGAATTAACGTGTCCTTCATCGGCGGCGTGTACATAAAAGTGCGTTGCCTCATGTTCATCTTTTTCAATATCCCCCACGCCCGATTCGTATATCTGCCCCAATATGTAAAACGACAACGGACTGCCCAACTTGCCACCTTTTTTAAACCATTTAATAGCTTCCTTGTAATCCGGACTGAAACCTCCGTAGCCATGATAATATATTCGGCCCAGATTATTGGCACTAAGCGCTTCTCCATTTTCGGCCGATAGCTTATACCATTTCATTGCCTCAATAGTATCTATAGGCACCCCTTCGCCGTGCTCATACATAAAGGCTAATTTTCCTTGTGATATTCCATTCCGCATCTCCGAAGCCAGCTTGAAGTTCTTCAAAGCCACTGCGTAGTCTTTCTCCACTCCCTTACCCTCTTCATACATTCTGCCCACATTCAAAAAACCATAATCGTAATTAGTTTCTGTAGATTTCTTATACCATTTAAGCGCTTCAACGTAATCTTGTTGTGTACCTGTTCCAAGTTCATACATCTCGCCCATGTTACACTGGCAGCGGGCATATCCTTTGTCGGCACTCTTTCTGAACCACTTAATGGCTTCAAAATTATCGCGGGTTACACCCAGCCCCTTCTGATATATATAACCAATGTTGCACTCAGCCTCAGCATTATTTTTTTCGGCAGCCTTGGTGTACCATTTCAAAGCTTCAGCCTCGTCCTTTTTAATGCCAGCCCCATTCAGATATACATCGGCCAGAAACAGCATCATTTCCACGTTACCCCCATTAGCTTCCTTTGTAATGGAGTCAAGTTTACTTTGAGCCATTGAAGACCAGCCATTCAGCAGAAATAATACAACTATTGCAACCAGATTTTTGAAATTCATCGCTCAATTTTCGTAACTCAAAAATAACCCTTCCGGCACAAATAACGTTTTAATATTTAGTTATAATTACTGCCTTAACCGAAAAACATTCGTAACCCAAATTATAACACATACCTTTGAATAAAATTTGTAAGTGACCACTATCAGTATTATTATAACCAAAACAACCGAATTTTAAACATCAATTTTATGGGCATATTAATCGCAGGGATTCTCATTTTAGTAGTAGGCAGAATGATCTCGAAGATCAACGACAAGATCAGCATCTTCGGTAAACCTGCCATGGGTATTGGTATCATTGTTGCACTAATTGGCCTTATAACCGCCTCAATTGTTCAGATCGACGCTGGCTATGTGGGTGTGCAAAAATTGTATGGTAATGTTCAGTCAAGGGTATTGTACAGCGGGCTTCATCTTATCAACCCTTTGCTGGATGTAGAGAAACTGGAGATCCGTACACAAAACTATACCATGAGCGGCGTACACTCAGAGGGCGACAAAGTGGGCGATGATGCGATAAGGGTACTCAGCGCCGATGGTCTGGAGGTAACGATAGACCTTACTGTTCTCTATAGAGTAGTGCCTGAAACTGCACCTGATCTATTTAAACAAATTGGCCTTGATTATAAAGACAAAATTGTCCGCCCAATATCACGAACCAAGATCAGGGACAATGCAGTTTATTACGATGCTGTTTCGCTGTACTCCACAAAACGCGATGAATTTCAGGCACGTATCTACAAAGGCATAGAAGACGAATTCAAAAAAAGAGGCCTCCTGCTGGAGAATCTGCTGGTTAGGAATATTACGCTGCCGGTTTCTGTAAAGAATGCCATTGAATCGAAGATCAATGCAGAACAGGATGCGCAGAAAATGCAGTTTGTGTTGCAAAAAGAACATCAGGAAGCAGATCGTAAGCGCGTTGAAGCACAAGGCATTGCAGATTACCAGCATATCATTAGCGAAAGCCTCACCGACAGGCAGCTGCAATATGAGCAGATCAAGGCCATGAAAGATCTGGCTGCATCAAGCAATGCAAAGATGATCATCATGGGCAAAGGAAATACGCCAATTATGCTCAACAACAACTAAGTATTTTAACTCAACCAAAATTTAATTGTATGGCTACGGGAAAATTTGCAGGGATTATGAAGAAACTGATGATTGGATTGTTGGTAGTGCTGGTAGTGATCCAGTTCATTAAGCCTGCAAAAAATACAAGTACCGGCCAGACCGCTGATGACATGAATGTTATCTACCCCATCCCCGACAGTATAAATAAAATTCTGGACAAAGCCTGCTACGACTGCCACAGCAACAACACCCGCTACCCGTGGTATTCAAGTTTCCAGCCGGTGGCCTGGTGGCTGAACGACCATATCAACGAGGGTAAGGAGGAACTCAATTTCTCAGAGTATGGCAAACGTACACTGGCGAAGCGCGCTAAAAAACTGAAGAAGATTGCCAAAGAAGTGGAAGAAGGCGAAATGCCGTTGAGCAGCTATACATGGATACACAACGAAGCCAGACTTACTGAACAGGAAAAGAAAATAGTGATAGACTGGGCAAATAATCTTTCTCAGCAAATTACTGCCCAGCTACCTCCTGAAAGCAAATAGGGTAAGTCTCCTTACCCTATTTGATCTTTTTATTGGTATTTATAATTTAGTTAGCAGATGCCGGAGCAGCGTTCACATCTTTTTGAGCAGCTACGGCTTCATTATAGTTTTTCCAGTTCGTATTTGGGTGAGCCTGCTTGTTTGATGGAGATATCACAACCACCCTGAATGTAAAGGTTCCGGGCATAGACGGAGTGGTTCCGTCTACATTAGCAAAGTATATCTCAAACCCTCCCGAAGAAAAACGCAAATAAAACTGTGTTCCGTTTACGACATCAGGCAACGGGCGCCAGGTACCATCAGATGGATAATACAAGTAAGCTTCCACAACACCTCTGTCAGCCACCGCAGCAGTAATATCTGCATCATTGAACGAGGCATAGTATGCGTTGTTTGAAGTACTGTATGTCCAGGTACTTACGGTGAACGGATTAGAACCCTTTACATTTGCATTGCCGTCTGCACCATTGGTTCCGTTTACGCCCGGTGCACCCTGCGGGCCCTGTGGGCCTGTCTTTGTACAACTGTTGAATACGAGGAAACTACCAGCTAATAATACTAATGCTAACTTTTTCATTTTTTGAGTGTGTTTTCCGCCCGGTCCCTAAGGCGTGTGAAAAAAATATTGCTCAGCGTGAAACCTGGTAAATCACCACCGCTAATACCGAATAATCCAAATTTAGTGCCAATATGCAACCTGAAACGTTAAAACTGTTTTAACACGTAACGCACCAGCCTCACCAAACTATTCCTTACCACAACAATCAATCTTTCTTAGGCTTCTTTACTACATACCTGTCCGGCATGCGGCTTTCGTTGAGTGCGCTAATAATCTCCTCCAGCCGGGCGGCTTTCTTTCCTTCACTCTTTACTCCGTTTATGTAATACAGCAGGTACTTCTTATTGGTCTTGCCCAGGGTCTCAAAATGATTAGCCGCCTTCTTATTTTTCCTGAATGCCAGTTCCATTATCGGTGGTACGGTGAATGACTCTATATGATCCAGCTTTTCCCACGAGCCGTCCTTTTTTGCGTCTTCAATTTTCTGCAAACCGGCAGGCATCATCAGCCCGTCTTTTATAAGCCGTTCTATTCTTTGTTTATTCAGTGCCGACCAACCGCTTTTAGCCTTTCTGGGCATGAATACCTGCATATAACTGTCATCATCTATTGGGTTAGAAGTACTGTCTATCCAGCCAAAGCATAGCGCCTCTTCTACGGCATCGGCATAGTCCACCCTTGGTTTGCCGCTGTTCTTTTTATAGTACACCAGCCAAATGCCATCTGCTGTCTGATGATTTTTCTCCAGCCATTTCCGCCATGTCTTGCGGTCTTTGGCATAATACCTGTTTGATTTATCTATTGCCTTTCCCATGAATATTCAATGTTTATGTAACTGGTGACACCTACAGTATTCCCTATCCGCAAAATAGAAAATTATTTAAATCTCGGATGATAGTTTTCCAGCGTCTGCCTTAGGTAACCCCTGTCGAGATGGGTGTATATCTCTGTGGTGGTGATGCTCTTATGTCCCAGCATTTCCTGCACCGCCCGCAGATCTGCGCCGCGCTCCACCAGGTGTGTGGCAAAAGAGTGCCTGAGCGTATGCGGGTGCACATCCTGATCGATGCCCGCCTTCTGAGCCAATTCCTTCAAAATCAGAAACACCATCACTCTGGACAGGCTGCTGCCTCTGCGGTTAAGGAACAGTATATCCTCACTGTCACTTCTGATAAATGCGAGGTGGCTGCGCACATGGTCGCGGTACAGCATAATGTGCTTCACAGCATTATCGCCTATGGGCACCAGCCGCTCCTTGTTGCCCTTACCTATTACCTTTATGAAACCAACATCGAGATACAGATTGGTCAGCTTAATGCTGATCACCTCACTTACGCGCAGTCCGCAGCTGTACATGGTTTCCAGTATGGCATGGTTGCGTGTGCCTTCCGGGGTACTGTGGTCTATTGCTGCAAGAATCTTATCAATATCTTCAATGCTAAGCACATGAGGCAATGCCCGCTTTTGCTTGGGTGCATCCAGCAGTTCGGTTGGATCCTTTTTAACTACTTCTTCCAGCGTCAGGTACCTAAAAAACGACTTCACACCGCTCAGCACCCTTGCCTGTGTAGCTGCAGACAGTCCCAGATCGAAAATTGCCGCCATCAGCGACTGTAGGTGTTCCAACTCTACGCTCTCAACACCAACACCCTTGTAAGAGTCGTGTATGTGATCGCGCAGCATGCCCACATCGTGCAGGTACGCCTCCACAGTATTGTCAGACATGGACCGCTCCAACTGCAGATAAGCTTTAAACCCTTTTAGATATGCTTCCCACACTTTACACTACACGATTTTGGTACACTGCAAATGTGCAAATAAAACGCCAATAACTGTGAAAACAGGTACATCCGTATTACCGAAAGAGGAACACTGCGAATTTCCTTATTCAATTATTTGTGTAATTTGCACTGGTAATTGATTTCGCATGAGTGCTTTTTAAAAATTAGCATACTAAAACATCGGCGGAAAAAATCAGCTCAATAAAGATGCTTCACATCGCCATCATAAACGGACCAAATCTGAACCTACTGGGTACCAGGGAACCGCATATTTATGGCAGCCAAACCTTCGAGCAATATTTTACTGTACTCAAAGAAAGGTTTCCCAACGTTGATCTGCAGTATTATCAAAGCAATGTAGAAGGCGAACTGATCAACTACCTGCACAACTGCATGGGCAAGATACAGGGAATTATCCTGAATGCAGGAGCATATACCCACACCAGCATAGCCCTGGCCGATGCAATTGCCGCTATTGGTATTCCTGTGGTGGAAGTACACATCTCCAATGTACTTGCCCGCGAGGAATACCGCAAAACATCATTCATTGCCTCAAAATGTGTTGGCTCCATCTGCGGACTGGGCCTGGAGGGGTATGGTCTGGCAGTGCAGTATTTTATTGGCAAGGCGGAATAAATACTCCCAGCTTTACTTCCTAAACCCCCTCAAAAATTCAACGATTCCCATACGCTTTTTTCCTTCCTGTTGTAGTTCTTTTACGTATATCCAGCCGTCGGGAGTGGCAAAACGCAGATAGGTAGCATGGTCGGTATCATAAGAACCCAGAGTAGCATTGTTAACTTCATTTGTGTATTCCGATCGGAATATCTTGATCATTTTATCGCCCAGCTTGGTAATGGATGCTGGATAAGGAGATAAGCCACTTACGAAATTTTGGATATCGGCAGCGGGGCGCTCCCATTTAATAACCGTATCTTCTTTAAATATTTTTGGAGCGTGTTTTAATGATTGTTCGTCCACGCTATCCTGAGGTATCTCATTGAGTGTGCCCGCTGCAAGTCCACGTACGGTTGTTACCAGTAGTGCTGCACCTGCTGCCATAAGTTTGTCGTGCATAGTGCCCGCATTGTCTTCGGGCAGAATCTGCACTTTGTCCTGCAGCAAAATATCTCCGGTATCTATCTGGTGTTTCAGTTTAAAAGTGGTCACACCCGTTTCCTTTTCGCCGTTCATTATAGCCCTGTTGATGGGTGCCGCACCACGGTACTGCGGCAGCAAGGAACCATGTACGTTTATGGTGCCCATCGGGGGCATATTCCACACTACCTCCGGCATCATCCTGAAGGCAACGACTATCTGCAGATCGGCCTGCAGGCTGCGCAGCTCATCGAGAAATTCAGTTGCTTTCATCTTTTCCGGCTGCAGCACTTTCAGACCTTTACCAACTGCGTATTCCTTCACTGCCGATGCCTGCAGGTGCATTCCTCGCCCGGCGGGTTTATCGGGTGCGGTAACTACCGCAATAATATTTGCACCGGCATCTACCATGGCACTCAAAGATGCCACGGCAAAATCAGGGGTTCCAAAAAATACAATACGCAATTGTTCAAAAGTCTTCATTCGGTGCAAAGCTAACTTTTATAGGGCAATGGGGAAAGAATGGCTGATATTCTATAGTTCAGAAACGAAGTATTCAAGATTTCGGCGTACTATACCTCCGCCTAATATAGTACGAAATACCAAGAGCCAGGGCGGCGAGAGTTGCCACCAACCAAATCCTGCTTGTGGCTAAATGCTCAAAATTAATCACCAAACCGGTTGTAAAACCCACACCAAGTGTCAGAAAGAACAAATAAAAACCAAATGCAGTCTTGTTCATCAGCATAATTTTGAAAGAAATAACACCCTACCTGATCCTACCCTCCTTCGCCATTACATTCATTGCATTCATAGCCTGCGGATAATTTGGTGTTACTTTCAGGCAGGTTTGCCATGCATTAATGGCCTCTGTATAACGCTGCTGCACATAGAAATTCACGCCTACGTTAAACAGCAGTTCATCCAGTTTAGGATAACGGGGATACAGTTCCCATACCTTCCTTAGATTATAATACGCACTATCCGGCTGCTTCAGCTTGAAATAGGCCATGCCCCTGTTCACATATCCCGATACGAATGCAGGATTGATCTCAATGGCCTTACTGAAGTATTTAATACCCTGGCGTATGCTGTGTTCGCGCTGGGTAGAGTCTTTGTATAGGTCGGCCATATTTACATAAGATGACGCCACATCGGCATTCACCAATACACTGTTGGGGCAAACTTTAATGTCTTCGAAGAACAGGGTGTAGTCGTTCTTCCAGTATTTGTTACGGTCTATAGTCTTGAAACTGCACAGGCCCACAATTACCAGCAGGCACCCTGCCAGCGCTACCCTGCCGGTGGCTGCAGGCTGTAATCGTTCCATGCCCTTCACCATAAAATACGCAACTGCAATACAGAAACCAACCGATGAATGGTAGGCAAGACGCTCACCCATAGTACCACCAATATTGAAGATAATGTTACAGATAAGCAGAATATTTATGAGGTAAAACGCTATAGCAAAACTGAGCAGGTTGCGCCTTTTTAGGTAGTAGAAAAACGCTCTGATCAATGCGATATGTACACCAAGCGACAGCCATACGATAGGGTCTGTAACATCTTTATATGGTATTGTGTTATAAGAATAGTCAGCCGACAATGGATGCGGGAAAACCAGCAGTTTGAGGTAATTCATTGTGGTTGATATCTTAGTGGCCAGCTCCTGCGATTCTGATGCCAGCGCATACGGATTGTTCAAAATATCCTTAGACGAGTCCTCACTCATGGGCGCTACTATCTGCAGGCGGATCACCATATAAACCGCCATTACTGCAAAATACGGCAGAGACGCCTTCAGGCTATCGGTGATCGTAAACTTACCAAACAAATAAAATGAAAGCGGCAACAACAGGATCAGCCCCACGGCATATTCTTTCGATAGAAATGCCAACAGATAGCACACCAGGCCAGAGATCAGCCATTTCTTATCCTTCAATTCGTAGTACTTAAATGCGAAAATAAACGTTAGTCCAAGGAACAACAGTGACATGATCTCATCACGGCTTTTCACATTGGCCACAACCTCAGTATGTATGGGGTGCACCACAAAGAGTATGGTGGCTATCACAGCCATCAAAGGGTTGTTCTTGAACACCACATACCTCAGAAAATACAGTAGTACCACCATCGATGCAATAAACCACATAACACTGAGGACATGCCTTACGTGCATATTCTTATTGAACCAATCTTCCTGCTTGCCGTTCTCGCCGGCATGTGATACTACGCTGTCTACTTTATTTTGAGGTATTGGCCCCAAAAACTGCTGCTCCACAGCAAAAGTCACAATCGACAAAGGCCTGTAGCGGCCGCCGGAAAGCTGGTTGCTGGAGTTGAACTGCTTGTAATAACTGTCAAATGCATCCTTGGTAAGAATGCTTCCTATGCCCGAAAAACCTTCGTACACATATTCATTCTTGGCAATAACAATGGTATCATCAAGCGCATACTCGTGCGAAAAAGTGTTGCAAAACAAAAGCAGCGACAGTGCGGCTACAACGATTGCCTGAATCTTAAAATCGTAAACCCATGCCGGTATGCCGGGATAAGGCACAAAGGGTGTATCCTGTACTTCCTGCTTAGTTACCGGTTTAGGAGCTTGCTTAACTACTTGTGCGGGCCTCTGATTTATATTATTAGTCTTTTTTGCCATTATTATAAAGTGATAGCCAAATATAATTGTTTTTATTTTTCCCTCGTATCATTGTTATCCCCAGTCTCAGTATTAACTTTCAATAACTTACTGCTGGTCACGTTCACCGCATTTTGCAACACAGTATCACCGGGACTTAATGAGGCCGCAACCTTAAACTCAGTCAACGCTTTCTCAAATTGATTTTGTCTGTAATATTCATCACCGGCATGATAATAGAGGTTGGGCAAGCGCGGGTCTATGGGATACAGTATTTTCACCTTGTCCAGATCCCGCACCATACTATCTATCTCGCCCAGTTTCAGGTAGCCAATACTCCTGTTCAGATACCCCAGCACATAGTTGTCCTGCATACCCAGCACACGAGTAAATAATTTGATGGCATACCGCACATCGTTTCTCCTTTTGGCCGTATCCGGTTCATCGTCAGAATTATTAATTAATACAGTGCCAACATTTACGTTCACCAAAAAACTATTGGGCGATACGTTGATGTCCTTCGTAAACAGTGTATGGTCATTTTTCCAGTCTTTATTGCGGTCAATCGTTTTATATCCGCACAAAATAATAATGGCCAGCATACATGCGAGTAAAATACCATTTCCTGTCTGCGCAGGTTTTATCTTGCTGGCCAACTGATACAACAACCAACCAACCGCAACCGCAAACCCTACCGATGAATGGAATATCAGTCGCTCGCCCATGGTGGCACCTATATCAAACAGGAAGTTATTCACCATCAGCAGGTTCAGGAGGAAGAAAGCAATGGCGAAACAGATAATGGCGTTCCGCTTAAAAAAATATACAATCCCAAACACCAGCCCTCCATGCACCAGCAATGAAAGCCATACCAGCGGGTTACCAAAGTCCTTGTACGGTATTTGGTTATACGAATAGTCGGCTGACAACGGATGCGGGAAAATCAGCAGCTTCAGGTAGTTGAGTGAGGTAGCAATTTCGGTTGCTATTTTCTCAGTATGCGATGCAAATGCATACGGATTGATCTGAATGTCGGTATCAGAAAGTTCACTTCTGGGACCAATGATCTGCCACCTAACCACCAGATAAACCACTGCTACCACCAGATAGGGCAAAGTTCCAATCAGTGACTTTACCATTGTCTCCTTCCTAAACAAGCAAAACGATAACGGCAAAAGTACCAATAGAGTAATCGCATACTCCTTCGAAAGGAAAGCCAGGAAATAGCTCAGCAAACCCAACCCTAGCAGCCATTTTTTTTCAGTTTGCTCCCTGTATTTGAATGCAAAAATGAACGTAAGGGCTATGAACAAAACCGACATGATCTCATCCCGGCTTTTCACATTGGCTACAACCTCCGTATGCAACGGATGCACCGCAAATAATATCGCCGCCAGCAGCGCAGGTATAGGATCTCCCCTAAAAACCACATACCTCAGAAAATAAAGCAGCACCACCACTGCCAAAATATACCAAACCACGTTCAGCACGTGCCGGGTGTGCATCTCGTGCAGGAACTTTTGCTGGTAATGTGCTTCATTCCTCGCATCCATCCCAAATGTCAGAATACTGTCCTTTACCCCCTTTGTTGTGGCCCCAAAGAATTGCTGCTCAACCGCGAAGGTGACAATAGACAATGGTCTGTACCTGCCGCCTACCAGTTGGTTCGATGAATTGAGCTGGTTGTAATAACTGTAATAGGCATCCTTACCGAGAATATCGGGTATGCCTGCAAACCCCTCATGCACAAACTCATTACCCACGATCACCACTGTGTCATCAAGCGCATATTCGTGCTGAAAAGTATTCCAATAGAAAACCAGAGCGAGCAACGCAACCACAATGGCATGCACCTTAAAGTCAAGGTACCAGCTAGCATTTTTTTGCTCCGCTTTTTCGTTGTTCTGCGTCATACCGGGTTTGTAAGTCGTATCTTTCTGCCAAAAATAATGGATTCGTTACTCATCGCATAGCCCATTCGGTCAAATTCAAAAATCCCATTAAACTTCCTTACCTTAATTCCGTCTAACAAATATAAAATAGCTGGATGCCGGTATATTCCGACCAACTGGATGATCATATTCTGGTTGCCTCGTTCAAAGATGAAAAACTAAAGGAGGCTTCCTTTACCCAACTGGTAACCAAATACCAGGAGCGGTTGTATTGGCATATACGGCGCATGGTTGTAGAGCATGAAGATGCTAACGACATATTGCAGAATGTATTTATAAAAGTCTGGCGAAGCCTCGGCGAATTCAGGGAAGAATCAAACCTGTATACATGGTTGTACCGCATAGCCACCAATGAGTCTTTGACTTGGCTGGAACAGAAGAAACGCCGTACTTCCGTTTCATTGGAAGACAATGAAGGCTACTTTGCCGAGAAACTGGCCGCCCAAAAAGATTTTGACCCTTCAAAAATAGAGTGGAAGCTGCAAATGGCTATCCAATCTTTGCCCGACAAGCAAAAGGCGGTTTTCAACCTCAGGTATTACGACGAAATGCCTTACGAAGAAATGGCGGGCGTTCTCGGCACATCGGTGGGTGCATTAAAAGCTTCTTACCACCATGCTGTAAAAAAGGTAGAAGCTTTTATGATAGAAAATTAAACTTTTAGTACAAATTTGCGTCTTAAATACGAATGAACTTAGAAAACGAAATATCAGCAGAATTAAGGGAAATGGGCAGTTCATTGGCTTCCATGCCCCGAACTATGCCTTTCTCTGTTCCTGATGGCTATTTCGCTGGCTTTGCTGAGTCTCTTTCTGAAATCCAAAAGCATCTAAGAGAGCCTGACCCAATAGTTCACGGTAGCAAAAACATGGCGTTCTCTGTTCCGGGTGGTTATTTCGAAAAACTTACGGGCGACATACTCAATAAAGTCGAGGCAAAAGCGCATGTAAATGCTGATATAAAATCCATGCCACTGTCGGTACCTGCGGGGTATTTCGAACAACTGCCCCGTCAGATTTTGAACTCGGTAAAAGCGGCAGATGACAAGGCACCGACAAAGATCATAGCACTCGAAAAGCAACCTCTTTATAAAAAAGTACAGTGGGCAGCTGCAGCAATGTTTGTACTGTTCATAGGGTTAGGTGCTTATATAACCTTCGTTAGCGACCGAGGCACAAATCCCGAAATGATGCTGGCGTCAGTTTCAGCCAATGAAATCGATGACTACCTGGAGCACACTTATAGAATAGATATAGACAAAGTGGCGGGCAATACTGATATTAATAGTTTACCACTGGAAAACAAAGAAATAGTACAATACCTCAATGAGACAGGATGGGATAATGTTGAATGATCTGCTTTTGCCGGCTTCAATAATGAACCACCAAAAATAAATTTATGAAACATTTTATAACAGCATTGCTGATAGTTTTCACTTCGTTTGCCACAACATGGGCACAGCGGGGCAGACCCATGGAACGCATACATGCAGCCAAGATGGCCTATATTACTGATCGCATCCATTTATCCAAACAACAGTTCCCAGCTTTCATGCCGGTGTATAATGATTACGAGCAGGAAATAAGAGATGCCCGCCAGTTTTTCCGGAAGAAATATAAAAGCTCCGATCCCGGCGAAGCAAACGATCCTGCATCACTTAGGTTTATAGACGACAATCTGGACTACCAGCAAAAAATTATAGACATAAAACGTAAGTACAACGATCAGTTCCTGAAAGTAATTTCACAACAGCAACTGGCTCAGCTCACTATCGCCGAGCGGGAATTCAAGCATATGCTCATCAAGCGCCTGGAAAGACCACAAGGCCGGGGCGGGCATTATAATGGGCATAAAGGCTGGTGATACTTTTACTTATTGCTTACAACCTAGCCACCGCACTCTTCACATCATGGTAGAATAGAAACTGCCACCCCTCTGCCCTGCCCTGTTCTGCGTACTTTGCTCGTAATTCCATGGCCTTTTTGCCGTCGAAGTCATACTTGGCTACGTAGCGCATTTTTAACTGCTTGAGCTGTGGTGCCTCATCGCCACCGTAAAACACTTTGTCCTTACCATCATCCACCATGAAAACAATATGCTGCGGACAGTGCCCGCCCGAGTGCGAGAACTTGATGTATCCATCTATCATTCCTTCTTCACCATCCAGCCATTTTACCTGTGATGTGGCCAGCAAAGGTTCAATGTCTTCGGTAATGTATGACGGCGCTCCTTTCTTCAGGGCAAAATCAACCTCAGGCCTGTAGAGGTAATAATCGGCATTGGGGAAGGTAGTATTTATGATCCCATTATTGTCTTTAAAGACCATGCACCCTGCATGATCTTTGTGCAGGTGCGATTGAAGCACTTTGGTAACAGCAGCCGGCTCGTAACCATGCGCCCTGATGTTTTCATGTATCTGCAGTACGCCATCCTTTGTCTTAAACCCAAGGCCGGTATCAAATACGATCACATCCCTTTCCGTTACCACCAGAAATGGCTGTACTTCCACCAGCAGCGAACCCGTTGGCCGATCGGTCAGTTCATGCCGCGAATCATCGAACGGCACAAAATGCTTATCATGCCCCACTGTAAACACCCCTTCCGATAATGGATAAATCTCTGCCATAAATCTATATCAAATCAACAACCCTCATTCCATCACATTCCATCACATTATCTGATCAGCGCCTGTCGGTCGGCATCTAATCTTACAAGAATGAAAATAAGTATACTGAACGACATAAGCGACGACCCGCCATAGCTCAGAAATGGCAACGTGATACCAATCACGGGCATCAGCCCAATGGTCATTGATATATTAACTGCGAAGTGAAAGAACAAAATACACGCCACACAATACGAATATACCCTCGTAAACACCGACCTCTGACGCTCAGCAATAAATACGATACGCAGTATCAATGAAATATACAAAAGCACCAAACCAGCACTTCCAATAAAACCGAACTGCTCGCCAATGGCACAAAATATAAAATCGGTATGTTGCTCCGGTACAAACTGATTCTTGGTAGATGTACCATTCAGAAACCCCTTACCCCAGAACCCACCGGAGCCAATGGCTATTTTGGATTGCAGTACATTATATTCAGAACTGTTGATCTTCTTATCCTCACCTACCACCATTGTTTTATCGTATTCATCCGGCACCTCTTTACCAAGTGTGGAATAAATTCGATCTATCTGGTGCCGCTGTAATACATGCTTAAAAACAAAAGGCACCGCCACCTGCGAGAACAAAACGGCAAACAAAAAAGAGACCGTCAATATGATCCGGGGCGCCATTCGTCTGCGCAGCGGAATCCTTATAAGCCAACCGATCAATATCGCAAGCACGGTAAGCACCACAAACAGCGTTTTTCGTTCTATCAGCAGTGAGGCCAAAACCAAACCGATTAGCGAAAATCCAATAACCAGTATCGCATTGGGCAAGCCCTCCCTGTACATGACCAGAAAAAAACAGAAGTACACCAATGCCAGACCCGTTTCCTTTTGCAAAAGAATAAGGATTGCCGGAGCCATAGCTATAGCCGCGGCTATCAGCTTGTCCTTTAGCGTTTTAAAATTGGTTTCAGGTAGCGATAAGTATTTTGCCAACGCCATAGAGGTGAATATTTTCGCTACTTCACCGGGCTGAAACCTGAAACTACCTATGCCTAGCCACGACCGTGACCCTTTTACATCTACTCCCGCAAAAATTGTGATCACCAATACCGCTATTGCTATAGTATAGATCAGAAAGGCAAACGAAGAAAAGAACTTACTGTCAGTAAGCAGTATCACAAATCCAAATAGTAAAGAATATCCAAACCACACGAACTGCTTCATGTAGTTCTTGTTCATCATAAATATAGAAACGTCGGTGGTATGGTGTTCAACCGAAAAAACCGCCATAATGCCCACTGTCACAAGCATCACATAGAGCAGCAACACTACTCCGTCAATTCTATAAAATAATGCCTTTCTTAAAGATGTCATATTAGTTTTTAGTTACCCTTTCTGGCAATTGCAATTCATACTACGAAACCCACTTCTTCTATACCTGATGCTATTTCTTAATTTTCTTCAACTGCGATTCGAACCAGTATCTATACATTGCCAGATCTTCGGCGCGTTTTATACTGTCTGCCTCCCACTTCCTTTCCTGCCTGGCCTGATACTTTGCAGCATCACGCAATCTTAACACAGAATCGATTGTGAAAACATATTTATTGATAAGGTTTGCATTCAGCATCTTATCTTCCATTGCCTTCCTTTTCACCGATACACTATCTTTCAAATATTTCTCCATCATTAAACTTGCTATTGGCGCAGCCCATGTAGCACCAAATCCCGCATTTTCCAACGCAACTGCGATGGCTATCTTTGGGTTCTCTCTCGGTGCAAAAGCCACAAACATAGAGTGGTTCTGCATTTTAATAACCTCACCGTTCACTATTGCTTTATTTTCAGCCGTACCTGTTTTCGCACATACGGTTATGCCTTCTATCTTAGCGCCAGCGGCTGTACCGCTTTCAACCACATCCTGCATAGCCTGCTGCACTACACTAAATGTGCTGTCCGGAATATTGAGCACCACATGTTTATCATGGAATTTTTTCAGCAAGCTATCGTTGGGGTTTTTCCCAATCGATTTCACAAAGTGAGGTGTATAATACCAACCCTTGTTTGCTATGATACACATTCCGTTTGCCATTTGCAGCGGAGTTAACAACAATTCACCCTGACCCATACCCACAAAAACTATGGTGCAAGAGTTCCAGTTGAAATGATACATGGAGTTGTACTTATTGGAGTCTGGCACAGCCCCACCTTTTTCAAATGGAATATCAATTCCCGTCAACTTGCCAAAACTGAAGTTGTTGTAGTAGTCATGCCACGACTGCAACCCTTCTTTCACACTATTGAAATTCTTAAAATCAACGGTCATTCGGAAAATATGACAGAAATACGAGTTGCACGAATGCGCCAGTGCCAGCCTGAAATTAGCTGCATGCCCTGCATCCTTGTGCTCACAGGCTATAGCACGACTGCACGCTCCGTAGCTGCCACGACATCCATACCCGTAGTTAGGACCAATGGCTCCGACATTCAATGCCACCAGACCAGTAAACGGCTTAATGGTAGAGCCCGGTGGATACATTGCCTGCGTTGCCCTGTTAAACAATGGCCGTGTTGGCTTTCTGTACAATGCCGCATAATTCTTCGCCCTGTCATGCCCCCTAAGCAGATTAGGGTCGTACGTGGGGCTGCTCACCATAGCAAGTATACCCCCGGTTTGAGGATCTATAGCTACCACACTGCCTATTTTATTAGCCATCAGCTTTTCTGCATACTCTTGCAGATCGGCATCCAAATACAACTCCAACTGCTTTCCCGAAACTTCCTGACTATCCAGTATGCCGCCTTTATAGGGGTCTCTGGGTCTATTAAACTTATCGCGCTCCAAATAGTGCACCCCTCTTTGTCCACGGAGTACCTCTTCATACTGCCATTCCAGGCCACTCAGCCCTGCATAGTCCCCCTGGCGGTACGATGAGTACCTCGGCCGCTTCAACATTTCCGGCGACACCTCACCTATATACCCCAGCAATATGCCCGCAATGGGTTTCTCATAAGCCCTGATGTTTCTTTCCACCGGTTCAAAACCGGTAAACAGGTAGCCATTCTCCTGAAATCTGGCCGCCTGTTCCTGGCTCATTTGCTCTATAAACGGACTCTGACGCACATCTATGTTGCGCTCCTGCACCCGCCGCATAATATTGATAAAAGTTTTCTTATCTATATCCAAAGCCGCACAAAACTGTGCTGTATCCAGGTTTTTAGGAATATTCCTAGGGGTAACCATCAGGTCATATATAACGGTGTTGGATAACAGCACTTTTCCCTTACGGTCCAGCACTGCTCCTCGCGGAGGATACACCACCTTTTTATATATGGCAATGTCATTTGCAAGTATTTTATACTTTGGTTCGAAATTCTGTAGAAAAAAAAGACGCAGCAATATCACAGACGCCACGCCTATAAATATAATGCTGATCACATACTGGCGCGGGTTTGCACCTGTTGACATACTCTAAAAAAATTAAAAAACGGAATTGGTCACAAACCTACCATAAAAACAGCATTCCATTTAAAGCAAAGTGCGTTCTAAAGCGAAAAACGCCTGATTATTTATACAGTAGACGTGGGTAAATGGACTGAAAAAATGTTTGTTTATATAAACCTCCCGAAGTAACTTTGCAGCCCGATATACCGATTGTTAGTCCTGTGGTGTAACGGTAGCACAACAGTTTTTGGTACTGTTTGTTCTGGTTCGAATCCAGCCGGGACTACAAAAATGAAAAAGGGAGCGACAAGCGATAAGCTATGTCCTCCCTTTCTCATTTTCCGCTCTGGTCATATACCATACCTTTTATTGAAAACCAAATTATACAATTTTAATATGCTAAAACTCAATTCAAAAAAACACCCCTCAACACTTTCCTCACCCTATCTTTTTAAACTCAGCCATTACATCAGTCAAAACACGATTAATGGTTGCTACCATTTCTTTCACAGCATCGAAATCAAGTTGCTCATCTTCAATTGATTCCAACGCCTGCAGTTCAGAACCAATAGACAAAATACCAAAACTCTGAACCGAAGGTTTGACTCTATGGGCTATTGCAGCAACTTCTGCCAAATCGCCGTTTTCCAAAGCTGCGTTCAACTGATCAAGGCTGATAGGAATCTCCGAACTGAATATCTGCACCATCCTCGTTACAAATTTCTCGTCACCCTTGCTGGTAATCCTCAACTTGCTTAGATCAAACAAATTCTCCGGCACCTTCGCTTTTACTTTGTCTTCTTTCTGCACAACACTATTCGTATTTCCCATCCATTGCGCAATCAAATGTATCAGTTCATCCTCATCAAACGGCTTGGATATATAATCATTCATACCGCAAGAGAGACAACGTTCCTGTTCCTTCTTGAGTGCATTTGCAGTAAGTGCTATTATAGGTATGTTTTTGTCAATTTTATCGCGGATATACAAGGTTGTTTCTATACCGTTCTTTACCGGCATTTGCACGTCCATCAAAATCAGATCAAATATCCTTTTATCCAATTGCTCAATAGCAATTGCTCCGTTTTCAGCACTGGTCACAGATGCACCGTACTGCCCAAGTATGGTTTTGGCCAATACACGGTTCATGTAGTTATCTTCAACAAGCAGAATCTTCTTCCCTTTCAGCACCTGAGAGTCGATGGTCGTATTCCAGGCACTTGGCAGATCTTCCTTACTACCCACCGGGAACGAAATAACAAATGATATTTTGGTACCAACATTCTTTTCGGTCTCCACTTCAATATTGCCCCCCATAAGCGTTATGAGCTGCTTTGTTATGCTCATTCCAAGCCCTGTGCCACCATACTTACGCGTTATACTTTCATCTTCTTGTGTAAACTTATCAAAAATATGTGCCAGAAAATCTTCATTCATCCCTACACCGGTATCTGTTACACTGAAGTGTATTTTCTGTTCATTTGCTGCCGCTGGTAACACATCACAGACTACATTAATCTCACCTGTTTCCGTAAACTTAATCGAGTTGCCCAAAAGGTTCATTAAAACCTGGTTTACCCTGTGCGGGTCACCAATTAGCACCGGCTCTATTTCCAGACTGAAATAAGAATTTATCAGCAAGTTTTTCTCATCTGCTTTGTGGTGGAGTATCTTAATAGTTTTATCTACCAGATCAGTTATACTAAAACCAACACGCTCAATATTCACTTTCCCAGACTCAATTTTAGAATAGTCGAGCAGATCGTTAATGATCGTCAATAAACTACCTGATGCATTCTGTATAATATCGAGATAATATTTTTGTTGTGCTTGCAGGCCGGTCTTACCTAGCAACCTGCCAATACCAATGATGGCATTCATGGGTGTCCGTATCTCATGGCTCATGTTAGCAAGAAATATCTCTTTCGAATGGGCAGAAGTCTCAGCATCTGCCTTTGCCTTCCTCAGTTCCAGTTCCATCGTCTTTTGCGAAGTAATGTCCAGATTTACCCCAATAGACCCCTGATACTGACCGTAGTTATCCATCAACGGTGCCCCACTTACCATCCACCATTTATTTTCCCCTGCTTTGTTTTGCAATTGTATTTCATACGCATCCGATAAACCTTTTCTTCTACGGATATTAGCCTCTTTCATACGTGCTGCATTTTCGCCGGTGAGCAGCAGATTAATTGATTTTACACCAATCATCTCCTCCTGCGTGTATCCGCTCATGGCACAAAAGGTATTGTTTGCATACACGATCTTATCATCATCGTCCGTCTGAACCATGCCTAGGTTCATGTTTTCGATAATATTTCTGTATTTCTCTTCACTCTTTTTCAGAGCTCGCTCAGCAACAATGCGTGCAGTTATATCCTGCGAAAAACCAATAACATATGGCTGCTCGTTAAGGTTTGAAACCAGGAAATTCTGGTATAGTAGATATATGTCCTGACCCGACTTGCTTCTGGCAACCATGATCCCTTCAGCCTTTCCATTTGCTTTAATTACATCAAGGTAATTTTTTTTGAATTCATCTCTATTTTCCGGACGAATTAAGCTATAAACCGACCGACCAACCAGATCCTCAGGCTCATAACCTAGGGTAGCAAATGACGTTTTATTTGCCTCGAGAATAATCCCATCCATATCATGGATAAAAATTAACGCCTGACTGTTATCGAATATACTCCTGTACCTTGCTTCACTCAGCCGCACCTGCTCTTCATTCTTCTTCATGTTGGTAATGTTCACACCATAACCAATCACAATTTCCAGCTCACCGTTCTCTTCAAATACCGGGTACATTTTTCGTAGATGGTACTCAATCCGCCCATCCGGAAATACAAGTTTTTCTTCCCAGTCCTTTTGCGTTTTTGCTGCCACTACCGAACTAAAAAGCGCACGCCTACCTATGGCTACAGAAGCATCCTTGTTTCGGTAAGTACAATACTCTTCGTCTGTTTTTCCTATCATCCACTGTCTCAGAGCTCCGTCTTTAATAGCTATAGGGTTAAGAAAAAGATACCTATGTTCACGATCAAAAACAGCAATATCGGCAGGCATCTCATTAAGGATCTGCTCATAAAATTTCTTTTGCTGATTAAGCTTTTTTTCGGTTTCTATTCTAATAGATATCTGATCCTTTAAATAAGATGCTATCGCCAATAATTCATTTTCATCATCTCCATCAGTAAGGGCATCGCCACCAATGCCGGCAACTGTAGCTCTTAAATCGTGTATGGACTCCCGTTTTAACGCTATTTCATTTGTCAGCTCAGAATATAGCACTTTATATTCCTCCTCGGCAATCTTGAATGCGCGATCAGACAGATCTATATCACGCTCATAAGCATTGTAAGAATCGCTGATTGAGTTCAAAAAATTGCCGATTCCCGGATGGCTCAAAAGTTCTGCAGGAAGAAACTTCCTTACTTGCCTTTCTAGTAGTTTATTCATTTTCGGTGAAGGTTGTAATGGTCATAGTCTGGTTGTGCAACTGGCAGGCCCCGCCATTATTCAAGGGGGATAATTCTCCATAGGAATAGAAGCCAAATAAAGGAGTCTTGTGATTGAAAATCTCATCAATAGCTTCCACTTCTTCTTCCACCCTTGTCTGCAAAATAAGTTTCCTGCCTACACTACTTATTAATAATGCGAAATCAGGCTTATCTGCTGCGTTTAGTGTATCTGAAGCCGCGTCCGATGCTGCGGTAATAACTTTGTCGAAATTCGCCTTCATAAAACTAACGTTCGACCCCTGCGGAATGTCGCCGGCAAACGTCATACTGCCTTTCGCATTATCTATTGAAAGTATCGTTCTAACTACCTGCCCATCACTACCCGGCAACGTCACAAACAAAGGAAACAACAAAGCTGATGCCGGCAATTTGGCAGCGTCTTCCGGCCCAAGATATTTTTTATAAAGTTCCAATGCATTTGTATGTCCTATTTCGTACAAAACGTTTGCCTCTGATTTCGTTACTATTTTATCCAAACCAAATTTCTCCCACCCGCCCCTTGAGCCGTTGCCTATTTTTATTTTATCACCATAAAATCCTATGCCAATGATAACACCTTGTTCCGGAAAAGAATTAAGCCCGGTAACGGTATAACTAAAGTCTGCATTATCTCCTGCCAATCCTCCCGTCACAACGATCTTCTTTTTTGTTGTTTCATTGATACCCCTCACCAATTCACTGCCATTTACTAGCGCTCCATCAGATAGAACCAATACATAAACCAATTCTTTCTGGTCGAACTTCGATATCAATGCATTACCAGCCGAAAAACTATTGTGGTATTCTTTTATGTTAATGGAATGACAAGCAATTTTGGTATTCTTAAATTGCAATGCTGCAAGAGTGAGCGAATTATCAAGCACCTTAGTGCTAAAAATTTCCCCGGCAGAAGAACACAATGCGATTTGAGCTGTCGGAAATTTCTCGCGAACCTTCGTGTAGACTTCCTTGTCTTCAAGAATTTGCCTGGCGCCAAAACCTAGCACCAGATGTGGATCAAATTCTTCAATATCATTTTCCCGCTCAAATGGTACGAATGAATTGTCGCTGTATAAAAACAGATTTGCTTTCATCACTGATTATTTTTGTTGCCGATTAAATTAAACTCCTGCATAAAACGATATATGGTCGACTTGCCAATATCGAGCTTCTGAGCAACCTTAAGTACATTGTTGTCGTACCTTTTCAAAAACATTTGCACTATTTCCAGGTCATATTCCTTCAAGGTTTTTTCTTCTGCAAAAAGTTGGCTGTTGCCACTTGAGATTGTACTAAACGTAATATCCTCTGGTTGAATAACATTGTCGTTACACATCACGGCGGCTAGTTCAATTGCTGCCTTCAGCTCACGTACATTTCCGGGAAAAAAATACCCCATCAGTTTTTCCTTTGCCTTCTCAGAAATACTGGCTGTGGGATACTTTTCTTTCTTACAAAATTGATCCAGAAAATGCTTGGCAAGCATCAAAATATCGCTACCCCGTTCTCTAAGTGGTGGAATGTCTATCGGCAGACCAATTAAACGGTAGTAAAGATCTTCCCTGAATTTTCCTTTTTTTACTTCCTCTGCCAGATTTTTATGGGTCGCAATGATGATCCTCAATTCCAACTTTATCTTCTCACTTCCGCCTATGCGCACAATCTCCCTTTCCTGCAAGGCACGCAGAATTTTGCTTTGCAAATTCAGGTCCAATTCCGCAATCTCATCAAGGAAAAGTGTACCATTATTCGCCTCTTCAAATTTCCCGATTTTCTTGCCCGCAGCCCCCGTAAAAGCTCCTTTTTCGTGCCCAAACAATTCGCTCTCTACTAGCTCAGTAGGTATTGCAGCCATGTTTATTGCTACAAACGGCGCTTCTTTTTTCTGCCACTTGCTCAGGTGAATAGCCTTGGCCACAACCTCTTTACCTGTGCCGGTTTCACCTGTTATTGAAACGGTAATACTTGATTTTGCCGCCTTGCTGATCAGTTCATGAATACGAAGAATTGCCGGGCTGTTGCCTTTTAAAAGACTACTTGCCGCGTTGCTCTGTCCCAATTCTTCTTTCAATTCCTTCACTTCTTTCTTCAACGATTGCACCTCTCTTATCCGCCGCACCGCATTCAACAGCAGATCTTTAGTATTGTCATCTTTCACGAGGTAGTCACTCACCCCTGCTTTAAGTAGCTCTATAGCAGTGGATATATCTCTCTGCCCGCTAATAAGAATTACAGGCAGGTTGCTGTTATATTGTAAAAGCTTCTGCAATAGTTCACTGCCCTTACTGTCCGGCAACGAATAATCCAGCGTTACCAGATCAGGATTCAGTTTCAAATTCGCCATACATTCCTTCGCCGAACTATACCTGAAAATTTCATAGTCTTCATTCAACGAAAGATAGTATTTCAGCATCTCGCCATAGGTTCTATCGTCTTCTACAATGAAAATTCTATACTTGCTCATTTTGGGATAATTGTATTTATTTTATCGCAAATGTACGCAATTGGGAGAATATCCGCAAATTGGGAAATTTGCCCAATATGAGAATCTACTTATTTTGAATGCAAATATTGCATTTCAACCAGGGATAATGTTGGATTTCGGGGTAATTAGACAATCGTAAGACAAGAAAAATGCAATAGGCCCCAAGGTGACGAACTACTTAACATCAATGCATATGAAATGATTTCGTTATTTACACAACCCCGCAATACTAATACGACAGAAACAACAACCCAGCTGAGGTCTACATACCTATTTAGGATTGGAACAATATTACCTAAGGACACTCAGAAATTGAAGATATTCCGGAGCGAAAAAACCTGACTGACCTGCGCCTTAAATTCATAGAGAATCGCCCCAATCAGTCTATACCAATTGAAAATTTTATCGTCGAATTGAATACTGACGATGCTCTTTAGGGCAAACGGACATGGCCTATTTGCCCTTCAATAAAAATTAGAATTATAACTTTTTGTGACTAGGAATAGGGTTACACCTGATTATCCCTCCATTCGTACACCCAACCGCTCTGTATCATTTCCAGATGGCCTTCGTTGCATTCTTCTCGCGTACCTTCAAAGTTGGGTATCTCCAGCACCCATTCCAGCAGTTCGGTGAACCGGATACGGTAAATTTTGCTCTCGCCAAAGTCATCACCAAAGCGCTCATACAGCTTCATAGCTATATCTTCATGGTCTTTCCAGTTAATAGGCGGCTCGTAATGCGTAGACATATATTTGGTTGATGCTTTGAATTTTGTTTTGGACTTAATAATTATTCTCCAAGAAACTGCGTCTGGTCGGGCAGGGTTACTTCTATTACTCCGCTCCCCTCCTCAAGTATGCACTGGCACCCCAGCCTCGAGTTGATCCTTGGATTCACTGCCCTATCAATAAAGTCTTCTTCTTTATCTGTCAATTCGGGTAAAAGTTCCTCTCCTTTCTCTACATACAGATGGCAGGTACTGCAGGCGCAAACCATGCCGCAATTATGATGCAGTTCAATATTATTTTCAAGAGCGGCCTCCAGTATACTTTGTCCGGGAGCTACATTTTCCAGTATTACCGGAGCTAATCCTTTCTGTTCAAAATTGAATTTAATAGTATACATGTAAGCTTGTTGCAGAATTTGCGGCGAAGGTACGCCAACAAAAGTGAACTATAAACAGCACATAGATTACAGTTATAGGGGTATTCAGAAAGGCAACTTTATTTAGCCTGTATAGATTGAGTTATTGCTTCATACACTTTTTGCCACTGCGGATGCTGCTGCAGCAACGCCAATTGCGCCTCTATGGTCGCAGTATCATGTCGCACAGCGGGCCCGGTTTGCAACAACAAAGGCGATGTCTGCTTCGCTCGTTCAAATGTCTGGTTAATTATCGGTTGCAGTGCGGTAGCTGGCAGTTCATTTTCTGTACATATCTGCTCACATATGCCCAGCAGGTGATTAATAAAGTTATTCCCAATCACTGCCGACAAGTGCAACCACTTGCGCTGGTCATATTTGGCCTCAAACAACTCTTCTGTTATAGCATGACCCATGTTCAGCAGTATCCTTTTTGCCTTCTCCGAAGACACCTCCCATGCACAGGGTATGTTTCTGTGGTCGGGAAAATTGCTTCTCAATATCGAATAAACCGGCCAGAACACTGCCCTTTCAGTTGCCGCCGGCTTGATGGCGTCTATGCCCACCGCACCTGCCGTATGTATTAATACTGTTTTATCTAATGAGATCGTTTTGGCAATTTCAGCCACCGCACTATCCGAAACTGCCATAATACATACATCGGCTTCATCGTCGTTAATGTCGCTGATATTTCCAAACTTATCAGACAACAGTGCCTCCGACAATTCCTGAGCTTTTACGACATCTCTTGCATAAACCCCCACGCACCTATGCCGCCCTGCCACCAGCCTGTTCCCGAAAAACCAGGCAATATTGCCAGAGCCAATGATACTGAACGTCATGATGGTTGGTTTGAGGTGTAGTACTTTTCCATAATATCATGGGTATACTCCTTAAGGCGGGATACGTCGTCCAGGGTCATGCCTGCAGTTTGTATTGGTTCCAAAAAGTGAATATGCACCGGCATTGGCCTCGCCCAGAACTTCTTATGAACAGGAGCTATTTTACTTGTGTTGAAAATTATACCTGGTATGATAGCCTTCTGCGCCTTTATTGCTGTTACAAATGCACCATCATAAAATGGCTGCAATGGCTTATCTGTCTTATTACGGGTACCCTCAGGGTACAGACAAAGATTGATGCCCATCTCCAGCGTATCCTGCATTTTCTGCATGCTTTCCTGCCGGCTGTTCAAACTCTTCCTGTCCAGCAAAATTGATCCAGATTTGTATATCATCCCAAACAACGGAACTCTTGACATCTCTACTTTCGCAAGTGTTTTGTTCGGCCCCGGTATCCAGGGTGACGACACAGGTATATCAGCCTGCGAATTATGATTGATCACCACCACGTAATTCTCTCCTTTCTTAAAATTCTCCTTACCCTTCCTGAATACCGGACAAAAAACCAACGGCATATACACCCCCATCCATATCACAAAAACCGTATGCAACGCTCTAGCCTGTCTGGGCTCTGGCAAGAAAGAGATCACCCATATTGGCAACAGCACCAACAGCATTGTGGCCAGAAATACCAATAATGCATATGTAAGATAAATACCCCCCAGTATGTTTTTGACCAACTTCATTTACTAAATTTATTATATACTCCAGTCAATCGGTTGCTCTCCTTTTTCCCTCAGCCAGGCATTCGCTTTGCTGAAATGACCACACCCAAAAAAACCATTATATGCCGATAATGGCGACGGATGCGCCGCCTTCAACACTTTATGTTTCGTTTCATCTATAAGCACCGCCTTGTTTTGTGCAAATTTACCCCAAAGCATAAACACTACATGGTCCTTTTTTCTGGATACATGCCGTATCACCTCATCCGTAAACACATGCCAACCTAACTCACTGTGCGACATAGGTTTATTATCCTCTACCGTAAGCGATGCATTAAGCAATAAAACTCCCTGCTTCGCCCACTTTTCCAGGTTGCCTGATTTGGCTATTGGTATCTCAAGATCCGCATTCAGCTCCTTAAATATGTTTACCAACGATGGCGGAGGTGGTACTTTATCTGGCACCGAAAAGGATAAACCATGTGCCTGACCGGGATTGTGGTATGGATCCTGACCAATGACAACTACCTTAACTTTACTAAAGGTAGTTGTATCAAAAGCATTGAAAATCAATTTACCAGGCGGATAAACTACTTTCCCTGCCTTTTTCTCATCCTTAAGAAACTGAACGATCTTCTCAAAGTAGGGTTTATCAAACTCCTCGCTCAATTCCTCCTTCCAGCCTGCTTCTATTTGCACATCCATACACCTAATTCCTAATTACAAATTCCAAACCCCAAACCCCAAATTCCCAATCCCCAATCCCCAATCCCCAATTCCAAACCCCAAATTCCAAACCCCCAATCCCCTACTTCACCTCTACTTCCATTACTTTATTTCCCTGCATATATCCTTCCAGCTTATCACCCGGTACTACCGGCCCCACCCCTGCCGGAGTACCAGTAAAGATCAGATCACCAATGTTCAAAGTAAAGAATTTCGACACATAAGCTATGATCTTATCCACCGAAAATATCATATCTCTAGTGTGTCCCTCCTGCACCATCTCTCCATTTTTCCGAAGAACAAATGCAATATTATGCACATCTGTCTCTACAGTTATCGGCACAAATCCACCCACTACTGCCGAGCCATCAAATGCCTTGGCTATCTCCCACGGCAATCCCTTTTGCTGTTGCTTGCGTTGTAAATCCCGGGCAGTAAAGTCGATCCCTAAAGTTACCTCACCGTAGTACTTATGTGCAAACTTCTCTTGTATATACTTTCCGTTGCATGTAATTTTTACCACCAATTCACATTCGTACTGAAGGTCTTCTGTAAATTCAGGGTAGTAAAGTGATTTTCCGGGAAGGAGTACAGCGGTCTTCGGTTTCATGAAAATTACCGGCTCGGTCGGAACTTCATTCTTCAATTCTTTGGCGTGATCAGCGTAATTTCGCCCTACACAAATTATCTTCATAAAATTCATTGCCACTTATGGCTCGTGTAAAATTAAAGTTTCCCAACGAAAATCCGCTGTTTACTACAATTATTCCTATTAGGGTAAACGATCTGAATTACTACAACCATGTAGGCAACGACTCTATCCTCTCCATTGTACACGAGGCCAGAATGCAGTTTTTACGAAACCATGGCTTCGATGAGATCAATGCCGGTGGCGTAAGCCTCATAATGGCAGATGTAATGATTGCTTATAAAGGCGAATCTTTCTACGGCGACAAACTGGAAGCAGCCATATTTGCGGAGGAGATAACTGAGCACTCGTTCGACCTACTCTACCGAATCACTACTATTAGAGACAACATAGAGATCAACATTGCCCACGCAAAGACAGGTATGGTATGCTTCAACTATGAAGTCCGCAAGATAGCTTTGATGACAGAAGCATTAAACAACATACTGACCAACAAAAAGTAATCAACTATTTTTGCACCCTTATTCAATTTACATCAATCTATATGAAAAAAGCAATATACCTTTTGTGCCTACTGGCAGTCCTTTCCGGAAGTACCTCTGCACAGTTGTATCACATCGAGAAAAGCGCAGCATTCGAAGAGCCTGAATACGGCTGGAACAAAATTCTGCAGCTTAAAAACGGCACAACCGTTTTCCTCCACGCCGCCAACAAAGAAGGCATCAACGTTGTTGTCTACGACAAGAGCCGTAAACAAATCGCTAAGAAAACCCTTACCAGCAAGCTTTGGGACGAACGCAGGCTCAAATCGTCTAAGATCGCTGGACTGTATGAAATAAACGGTGAGGTGGTACTGTTTCTTGCTCAGGCAGAAGAACATCAACCTGTTCTTTTCCGGCTAAGAATTAATGCCACAACCGGGGCTATCATTAAAGAGGACGACCTTGGAAGCCTGCCTAAAGACATTCCGTTCGGTGGCTGGGCTGTACGATACGGCCATGCCGACCCCAACGATATTATTGTTGAAAAGGATCCGGCATCAGATTGTTATGGTGTTGTTTTCTTTAATGGCTTCGCCAAAGACAGAAGCGAAAGGATACATGTTATTCATTACGACGGAAGCCACAATATCATCAACGATGCATTCTATGAGTCACCGGGTGGCGCATTCAAATACCTGCGGTATATAGGCGCTGTGGTAGACGGAAACAAGCGCCTGTATGTGACCACCTATGGTCATAACGGCAATTCAGAAGATGCCGCAGCCCGCGTGATCGTTTCCTGCCTCACAGTTGGCGAAAAAGATTTCAAGCACAACCTGCTCAACTTCTCTGAAGACTTCGATGATACAAAATCAGTAATGACCTACAACCGGAATGCAAACCGAATTCAATTGCTCACCCTTTCTCAAACGGGCAAGAAAACGAAATTTTTCACCGGAACAACCACTACTTTTTTCATGACACTGCTCACCTATGTCGACCCTGAATCACTGGCAGTGACCAATGTCAAACCAATTTTAGGCAGAAAGGTAGCTGATTACGTACATAGCAATATCGACAAAGAATACGACTTCCAGGGCCTTCCCCAGCATATGGTCATTAATAAAGACAATACAACCACCATTCTGGAGGAAGAGATCAGAACCGAAACAATGACCCAAAACGGCGCTGTAGTACAGGAAAAGACCCTTCTTGGCGCCATAGGAATCTCAGAATTAAACGACACCGGAGCCGAGATACACGGCTATGCGATCAGTAAGAAACAAATGACGCAGAGCATTTTGCCTAAGTTGTACATCTCTAACAGAAGCAAGGGCGTGTACACCCCTGCTCCTCAATACGGCTTCATAAGCGGCAATGTAAACCAGTTCATGTCATTCGATTACATCAATGCCCCCAAAGGACGCTATGTGATATTCAACGATCTGCCTGCCAATTACGAAAAAGGCGAAGATGAAAGAAAACGCAGAACAATGAGTTCTGTCTCTGGTTCCAATACGATCTGCTTTAAGTTGGGCGAGAATTCTATTGACAAGTTCTTTCTGTTTGGCGAGCCGGATGATGACAAGGGCACATTCTGCTATATACAGGCATCAGATTACAACAAAGATATCAGCACCTATGCCACTCTAATAGTTGAAAGGATAGGCAGGAAAAAAGAATCTAAACTGGCTTGGGTAACTTTCGAATGATCCTACTCTTCAAAGAAATTCAGGTCTTTGCCAAAGGTTTCTTCTGTCATGAATACGGCTATAGAACTAATAACCATTACCAGTGTGCCGGTGATAGCGCCTGCCTGTACCACACCAAATCCGGGTGTGAGAAACTTGAACAGGTAGATGATCAGCGGCAACGATCCGCGTACCATATTGGGTACGGTGGTCGCGGCTGTTGCCCTCATATTGGTACCAAAATGCTCTGCCGCCATGGTCACAAACAATGCCCAGAACCCGGTACCAAAACCCAGTATAGCACATATCAGGTACATACCGGTCGCAGACCCGCCCTGCTGGTTGAAGTAAATGACTATGCCACCAATCGTGATCATGTAAAAAATGTACAGTGCCTTTTTTCTGCTCTTGAGTACCTGGCTAACAAATCCTATCAGTATATCGGCAAACGAAATAGCAATGTAGGCAAACATAACAGCCTTGCCCGGAATTACAGCCTCTTTGATACCCAGTTCCTTGCCAAACTTATCTGAAGTCTGGATCAGCAAACCAATACAGTACCAGGTAGGCAACCCAATAAGAATGGCCAGCAGGTATTTTTTAAGCCGTACCCTATTGGTAAAAAACATGAAAAAGTTACCTTTCTGCAGATTGGTATCCTTGAGGCTGTGGTACATACCCGATTCAAAAACACTTATACGCAATAACAGCAGCATGAGTCCGAGGCCCCCGCCAATAAAATAACACATCCGCCAGTCGAAATGCTGAGACACAAAATAGGCAACAACCGCACCGGTCAGCCCTACCCCGGCTACAAGCGAAGTGGCAATTCCCCTTACTTCCTTCTTCACCAGCTCACTCACCAATGTAATGCCAGCTCCTAACTCCCCAGCCAAACCAATGCCCGCTATAAATCTGCACCATTTATATTGAGGAATCGTGTGTACAAAACCATTGGCAATATTGGCTAATGAATAAAGAACTATCGATCCGAACAAAACACTCAACCTGCCTTTCTTATCGCCCATCACGCCCCACAGTATACCACCCAGCAGCAGCCCCCACATCTGAACGCTCATTATATCCAAACCAACACTTACAGCATCTTCCCATTTCAGCCCCAGGCTCTGCAGGCTGGAATTACGGATCATCCCAAACAGCAAAAGGTCGTATATATCTACAAAATAGCCGAGTGCGGCTACAACTACCGGGATACTTATTATGCCTACTGTTTTATGTTGCTGCGTCATCTTTTGTTTTTAAAGTTTCCAGGCAGAAAATTTACTAGTGTTCTAAAAAATTAAGATCCTTTCCGTAGGTTTCTTTTAATACTACCAGCGCAAAACACCCCAATGCCATTACTACAGCACCGGTAATGGCACCCGACATAATAAAGCTGGTATGCCGTTGGAGGTATTCAAACAGAAAAGCTATTACTACCAGCGACCCTCTCACCATATTGGGTGTGGTGGTAGTGGCTGTGGCACGCAGATTGGTGCCAAATTGCTCCGCCGCTATAGTTACAAACAATGCCCAAAACCCCGTACCAAAACCTATGATCATACAAATTACTATCATACTATTGGCACTACCATTGTATTGAAAAAAGTACAGCACCACACCAGTGATCATGATCAGATAGTAGATATATAGTGCCTTCTTCCTGCTTTTCAATAACTGGCTCAGTATGCCCGACATGAAATCGGCAATAGATATAGCCACGTACATGAATACCATTACTTTTCCAGGCGCAATATCTTCTTTTATGCCAAACTGCTTACCGAATTTATCAGAGAGCTGCACCAATATCCCCAGAATATACCATATGGGCAAGCCTAACATAATACCCAGCATGTAGCGTTTGAACCGATCGTAGTTGTTGAAAAACATGAAGAAATTGCCGTGCGGTATTTTTTCTTTCTTCTCCATCTCAAACATACCCGATTCAAATACACTCACCCTTAGGCACAACAACAACAATCCCAAACCACCACCTATGAAGTAACAGATACGCCAGTCGAACTCCCTGGAAATAAAATATGCCAGGATGGCGCCGGTAAGACCTATTCCGGCAATGAACGAGGTAGCATAGCCTCTCTTTTCTTTGGGTATCAGCTCACAAACAAGTGTGATGCCCGCCCCCAGTTCACCAGCCAGACCAATACCGGCAATAAATCTACAGATTTCGTATTGAACTACATCATGCACAAAACCGTTGGCAATATTGGCCAATGAATACATGATAATGGAACCAAACAACACACTCATTCTCCCCTTCTTATCACCCAGCACTCCCCAGAGTATTCCACCGATCATCAAACCTGCCATCTGGTAGGATATAATGCCCAGCCCTATGTGGGCCGACTGATCCTGAGTGAAACCGAAGCTCTTGAGGCTGGCAATTCTAATGAAGGAAAATAAAAGAAGGTCGTAAATATCTACAAAGTACCCTAAGGCCGCCACTAATACAGGTATGCTGAGTATTCCTATGTTCTGGTTTTGCTTCATCTGAGCCTTATTAGGTAGTAAAGTTGTTACAATCGTTGGGAATCAGCTAAGGCCACACAATATCCGAAAATAATTACGGATTAGCCGCCGCCTTGTTCTTACCAAATATCATTTTGATCAGCACCGGCGCAGTAGTAATTACAATGGTAAGAATTACGATAATATCCAGCTTTTCCTTCACCCATTTGTTCTCACCAAGTATATAACCAATAGCAGTCATACTCGATACCCAAAGCACACAACCAATTATATTATACATAATAAACTTCTTGTAGTTCATATCCACCATACCACCTACAATAGGTGCAAAAGTCCTCACAATAGGCAAAAAGCGAGCCAGCAGAATGGCAATCCCTCCTTTTTTCTCATAAAAGTCGTGAGCCTGCATCAGGTGCTTTTTCTTAAACAGGAACGAATCCGGGCGTTTCATAAGCATATGGCCCGATTTATTGCCAAACCAATACCCTACAATATTACCCAGCACGCCGCCCACACTCAATAACACTATCCAGTAAAGCAGATTCATAAACGAATTTTCAAACGGAGCATGAGCTCCTGAGATCATCATACCACTTACAAACAACAGTGAGTCGCCGGGCAGGAAAAAACCAACAAACAAACCCGTTTCTGCGAAGATGATAAAAAGTACCAGATACAGTCCATAATGGTTTTCTATCCAGATGGGATCGGTAAGGTTGTGATAAATGTCAATTAATGCGTGCATATGTGAATCTTGGAACGGTGAAAATAGCAAAAAAAAGCGAACTAATAACGCCCGAACGAAGGCATTACTGTATCCTGTTATCAATAAATTTCACCTGTTTCCTGCTGCTTGCCGGAAACTGCATTTGCTGTATAGCCGATGCTGTATGGAACTGCAGCAGCGGCACTACCCTCAACCCCGACTGCAGCACCGGCCTTATCTTCACCTCACACTCATCTACGGTAAGCGAAGTGTTTAGGTGCAGCCGCAGCTCATCTAGCATCAGGTCGTTGGTGAATACCTCCACCACATACTCCTTTACAAACAGTATATTATTAAGTATATCAAATATCGCCGGCGGATAAATGGTGGTACCCTTGTACTTGATCATCTGCTGCCTGCGCCCTATTACCGGGCTCAGCCGCCTCGAATGCCTGCCGCAGCTGCACACGGTATCGTAATAAGCGCAGATGTCGCCGGTGCGGTAGCGCAGCAGTGGCATACCTTCTACACCGAGAGTAGTAATTGTCACTTCGCCGTATTCACCCGCTTTCAGCGCATCTCCATGCTCGTTCAGAATCTCCAGTATCACCAGATCCGGCTGCTCATGCCCGCCCATACCGGCACCACACTCTGTAAAGGCTGTCTGCATCTCGGTAGATGCATACGTCGAGTACAACTTTATCGGCCATTCGTCCTGAATTTTTTGCCCAAGCGCGTTCAGTTCAAAATCGCCGTTCCTAAGGCTCTCACCAATACAAACCGCTTTTTGCACTGGCGCATGCTTCAGGTCTATTTTATGTTCATGCGCCCACTCTATCAGTTTGAGAATGAAAGACGGCACACTTACTATACTATTTGCCTGCAGGCGGTTGATGATATCCCACTGCAAAGACGGCAGCCCCGGACCACTCCTCACCAGTGCTGCCCCCAGTTGCCTGATGCCCAGATAATATGCCATGCCTGCCATAAACTGCCTGTCGAGTGTGAGCATGAGCTGGTAAATATCTGTAGGCGCACCATCGGCACATAAAAACGACTGGTGTTCATTTTGGGCCAGCCGGTGCAGGTCGTTTTCAGTAAGCGCTATCGAAACGGGCTTACCAAGGGTTCCGCTGGTCGATGTGTACTCCTTGATCTCAGCATCCGGCACACACAAAAAATCCCAGTTGTGCTCCTGCATATCGCTTTTGCTGGTAGCGGGTATAAACTTCAGGTCGGCAACCGAGTAAATGTTACGTATATCGATATGGTGCTCAGCAAACAAACGCTTATAAAACGGCGAGTGCTGCTTCAGATACACCAGCAGTTTCTTCAACTCAACCGACTGATAATCATGCTGCACTGACAATGGCTCAAAAGCTAACCTGGGATGAAACTGCATAAGGAACGTTGATTAAATAAAGTATCCTATATTTTGAAATTATTTTTCTTTTTTTCTAGGCGTAAAAGCTGCGAATATCAAGAATATTTAAAGATTTTACAACAACGAAAAAATGGAAAAGAACGAGAAAGATGGTGTAGTTTGTTTATTCATCGTTCCTAATGGTTCAAAAGTAAAAAGTAATGCGGAGAAATTGGATGGTGTTTGCTGTTTGCATCTAAATTATTTGCCATTAAACAATTATTTCCTAATTTTATATAAAACCTTCTTTATGAAAAAGCTCCTCTCACTTTCTTTACTGCTGTTGTCATTACACACTTTTGCACAAAAAATACGATTCACCAACAGCACCAATCAGTGGACAACGCTTTCGTTTACGGCGGACGCCCATCCAATGGAACACGTTTACCACTATACAACCGACTCTGTTATTGGCGGAGTTGTCTATAAAAATATCGCCTTAGACCGTTTTTACTATAGCTGTCCGGGCAGTGGTCCATGTACTACTAGTTCCGATGGCGGAAAAGGAGGTTTAGTAAGAGAGGATACACTTACAGGGTTTGTGTACTATTTTGATACCTCAGAGCACCTTTTGTATAACTACAATATGCACGTAGGCGACTCAATCAGTTATCGATCAATTTTCAGTCCAGTTTTTTACACTGATACTGTGGCCAGCATCGACTCAACTTTAATCAACGGAGTATATCATAAGATTTTCAACATGGTTGGTAAAAACGGCCCCCGCAGTTATACCGTCCTGGAAGGCGTAGGATGCACAAATGCCCCATTGTTCCCTGTATATCTTTTTGCATGTTTTGAGTACGGCGAAAGCCTGGTGTGTTTTTCGCACAATGGTGTTCACCCTGCGGCACGTGCTCCGATTAATTCATGTGCGCCATTCGCTACAATGTGTTGCCCCTATTCATATTTTCCCGACTTTAATAATTCGATAGGCTGCGCCACATTATTAAGCACCGCCCAAACCATTACCACTGTAACCACCTACTCAATCTCCCCCAATCCCGCTTTCGATGAAATCTCCATCACCGCAAACCAGCCCTTTACCGAAAACACCACCATTTCAGTCTACGACTTCACCGGCAGAATAGTTTACCAATCAAAAGCAGAAGCAAGCCGTGAATCAATATCCATCGCTACAACGTACTGGTCATCCGGAATTTATTTGGTGACGATCCAAAACCAAAATGGCATTGTGCATAAGGATAAGATTGTGGTAGGGAGGTAGGTTGGGTATTCCCTGCAATAACGATTATTCCGCAGCTATCAAGCATTTATTTACACCAGACTCAAAATCTGGTATTCGCAAGGATGTGCAGGTTCGATTCCTGTTCGGGGCACATTGACAATCAAGCAGTTATGCATTAGCATGGCTGCTTTTTTGTTTTGTTCAAAAGTGTCTTGCACTAAAAATTGCACTATGCTCCTCTGGAAACCGCTCTGGACACTATTCTTAAGAGTTCCGGCTTATTTGTTTGCAATTGTCTGGCGCGTCTACCAATTCCGCCATCGGTGCTCAAAGTAATTCAGCTAAAGCCTTATCTTAGAATTTAAACTGCAAGCGTTGTTTATGGAAGAAATAACTCTAACTCGTCGTGAACTATATGATTTAGTTTGGTCGCAACCAATGCTTACTCTTTCAAAGAAATATAGCATATCAGATGTCGGCCTAAGGAAAATCTGCATCAGGATGAATATTCCTATACCGAAAGCCGGATATTGGCAGAAACTACAGTTTAAAAAACGTGCTCCTGCTAAGACACTGCCGAAAGAGTTTACTGGCAGTGAAAAAATAGATCTACGCCTCCGGGAAGAAGGTGAGGAGAAAATGCCTGGAATCAGGTCACAACTTTCAGTTTTACAAAAAGAAATTGAAAATGATTCTAGGTTAATACTGTCAGTTCCGGAGAAGCTTGTCAATCCAGATAAATTAGTTTTGGCAGCCAAAGAGAGTCTCGATAAAAAGCTCAATCATACGTCGTTTAAAGGCGTGATCAATTGCGAAAAGAATATGTTAGACATACGAGTTTCGCCAGAAAATGTTAAGAGATCTCTTCGGTTCATTGATACGCTTATAAAGTCATTGAAGAAACGTGGACATGACATTCTCATAAAAAATTCACATACTTACGCCATCGTTGAAGAAGGAAATATCGAAATCTGCATGAGGGAAAAATTGAAGAAAGTTATTGTTCACAACGGCTATTCAGACGGCACCGAATATCACCCCAATGGAATCCTTGTAAATCGTCAGCATAAAGTGGACTGAAAAGAACATAACTTTAGATAGTGTTTCCATTGTTAACCAACAAAAAATGTAAACATGGAATCAAAGAAAAAGCAGTCCACAG
>CAIKOJ010000084.1 GCA_903829015.1 uncultured Bacteroidota bacterium | reverse complement strand
TTCAGTTGATGCCTTACCTAAGAGTAAATAATTATGGCTAGAGGTATAGCTAGAAGAGGTGCTGATATTAGTAATTCTCGAATCGAAAAAGTAGAATCTTCGACTGGCCTTATTTATACTTTGGCTGGTAACGGTATCATAGGTTTTAGCGGTGATGGGGGTTTAGCAACAGCTTGTAGTCTTAATTATCCAGAAGGAGTAGCATTAGATTCTTGTGGCAATGTTTATATTGCTGATTTCGGAAACAGACGAGCCAGAAAAATAACGTTTGATACCTCATGCACCTCTCATGCAGGTGAATCACTATTCACTCGAATTGTAAATAATAATATTACTATTTACCCTAACCCTGTAAAAGATCTTTTGCATATAGAGAGTAAAGAAGATGCTAGCTGCAAATTAATGACCGTGGTGGGTACAGTATTACAGCAGGGTACATTAAATACGGGCGGTAACTCGATTTCTTTAAAAACAATTCCTGTGGGAATGTATATAGTGGAGATAACAGGCAGTAAGGGCAATAAAACGATTACCAGAATAGTAAAAGAATGAAAATACCCACCCTGTGCCGCATCATCGTTTTCGGCAATAAAAAACAACTCTAACCAGCAATTATGAAAATAGTCCTCCAAACCAGCGGTGGTATAGGCAAGAGCATTATGGCAACTGCCGTATGCAAGGCCATCAAGGCACAGCATCCTGACAGTAAAATAATTGTGATAACGGGATACCCTGAGGTGTTTGAAGGTAACCGCAAAGTATACAAAATATACCTGCAAAACGAAATGGCCTATTTCTGGCGGGAGCATATAGAAGGGCAGGAAGATACCCGATTTTTTATGCAGGAGCCCTACCTGGCAACAGATTTCATACACGGAAGGGGGCACCTGATCAAAGTGTGGTGCGAAATGAACGGAATAGCCTATAATGGCGAACTGCCCGAATTGTTTATCTCTCACAAAGAGAAGACCTCCTTCAGTACCATGTTTGCATCACCCAAACCAATTTTTGTGTTACAGACCAACGGCGGTACACCCAACCAGACTGATAAGTACTCATGGCCCCGTGATCTTCCATTTGCCACCGCACAAAAGGTTGTGAACGCATTTGCAACCACCCATAATGTGGTTCAGATAAAACGAAAAGACCAGCCTGCATTACAGAATGTATATCCCGCCGATGCGGGCTTTCGACAGCTTGCTGTACTGTTGCTAATGAGCAATAAGCGGTTATTGATAGATAGCTTTGCCCAGCATGCCTGTGCAGCTCTTGGCCTTCCGTCAGTAGTGTGCTGGATAGCTAATACACCTTCCCAATTCGGCTACGAAATGCACCAAAACATTATCGCCAACGAGCCTACGCTCGAGCCGGAACTAAGATATTCTATCCTCTCAAAATACAACACTAACGGCCCCGAAAGAGAATTCCCATACAACAACGAAGATGAAATATTTAACGTCGATGAGATCATTGAAGCGTTAAATACCGCCAAATAGCTCTAAAGCACAAAAAATCTCCCCCTCCAGGCAACCTTTCCTACCGATTCTGCATATATTAAAGTACACAAACGTGAACAGGTACAATTAACGCTTTTCACGGTTGCCACTTTAAATAAAGGATGAACGATCAAAAAGCCATAGAGGGTTGTAAAAAACAGGACCGGATATCCCAGAAGTATCTGTTCGATACCTATTCTGATGGGATGCTTATGGTGTGCCTGCGTTACGTAAAGAACCTGCCCGATGCCGAAGAAATAATGCTCAATGGCTTTTTTAATTTCTTTAAAACTATAGACCGTTTTATTTACAACGGTAACACAGGTGTAGGTGGCTGGCTGAAGAAGATCATGGTAAACGAATGCCTCATGTTCCTTCGCCGCAAGGGTGGACTGAAAATTGTGGAAGAACAACTTGCCGCAGAGGTAAGTATCGATGACGGACAAATAAGCCGAATAAGCGCCAACGAGATCTTCCAATTGATAATGGAACTGCCGCCCGGTTACCGAACGGTGTTTAACATGGCAGTAGTTGAAGAATACAGCCACAAGGAAATAGCAGCGATGTTCAACATTACAGAGGGCACATCAAAGTCGCAACTGAGCAAGGCAAAGAATCTGTTACAAAAAATGCTGAAAGAAAAAAAGATGGTGTTATGAAAACGGGGACAGAAAAAATACTGAAAGATAAGATCGACTCACTGGGTACCCTTTCCGGCGGTATCGTATTCGGCAAAGAAGAAGCCTGGGACAAACTCCAGACCCGGATGGATGCACCTGCAAAAAGAGTAGCCTTATTGCCCTGGTTCTCTGCAGCAGCTGTTTTGCTTGTATTGATAACCATATTCGCTGTTTACAATTCAACAACTTCAAATTTATCCATCTCAAAAAACAAAATAGAAACCTCAACGAAAGCAAATATCCCCTCTGTTGCTACGGCATCTGAGATGCCTGAAGGTAACCAAACGAAAAATTCAGTTGTCCCTGCTCAGCCACTACCTCAGCAACCAATTGCTAAAAAAACTGAAAAACAAATCCCCCCGGTTGAGCCAAAAGTCGAAATAACTAATGAGGTGGTTGCTGAAACAATACCGGAAAATCTACCGGTGGCTCCAAAAACAACAGCCATCACCGAACCCGTTCACCCTTCAAAAATACCAACAAAGGTTGTGCATGTTAGCGAATTGGGTAATCCAGCAAAAGAGCCGCCGCAGCAGACTTTTAATAACAACACAGCATCCGTCGACGTTAAGAAAATACCTGTTGTTCATCTCAATGACCTGACAAAGCAGAAAGACTTAATCAACCAATTCGAGGGGCGGATGAAGGATAATATAGCAGTCAGTATCCCTCTGTTTAGTCCCGCCGCAAGGTATTCAAATCCCGATGTGTACAACCCCGAATATAACACCTCCCGCAACTTCCTGAAAATTAAGATCAACTAAAACTATATAAAAATGAAAAAACTGTTTTTTTGCGCAGTGCTTGTTTCAAGCCTGGCGGGCCAGACGTATGCCCAGGTAAATGGTCATCTTTCAGAAACACCAACAGAAAAAAACTTCCTGCTCAATCCGCTTTCCGTGCGGAACAGGCACATCGTGTATCTGCAGAATAATGCAAAGATGATCTTTGAGATGCCGAATACAGATGCCTATAAAAAGATGAGAGACCTTGATTCGCTGGTTTCAATATTTGCGCAGGATGTAGCCTTTTACAAAGATTCGCTCGACGCCGCAGGGCATGTAAAGATCGATTATGTCTTTACACCCGATCCGATGGTGAGAAAACTCAGGTTTAAAAAATACACAGCTGATGGCGATCTTTTTATACGGAACCACGGAGAGCTGTCGAGACTAAAAGTAGACCGCGATACTGTAACCTTTCTATTCGAAGACACCTGCTGTAGCAAGGTTTTAAAAGACAGAAAGATCCCCGCCCAAACCACCAGAACCGGCGCAGTGACCTTTTATGTAAACAACTACTCCGACATTTCTGAATTAACCCGCAGCAAAGAAATGATGCATCATATTATCGATACGTTGTCCGAAAATTCAGCAACAAATAAGAAGAAGCCTTGGGATAATTACACAACGATTGTATATAAGCCTTATTATTTTGGTAAATCCGCCAGGTTTGAAAAAGTAAAAGCAGTTTCAGATGGTGATGATGAAATGCGCGGACTGCCGCACAGAAACCAGATGTTGGTGGGCAATGCTTCTATAGGTGTAGGCTTGCTACGAAATACACTTGCCCCAATGGCTGAACTTTACCTGGAATTACAGGACAGGTGGAAATGGAAACACAGCAACCAAGACAGGTATTATTCGTTCTACCGGGTTTCGGCCTCACCTTATTTTTTGTTTGATAAAAACGCAAAAGGAGAATACACTGTAAATGACAATTGGTTTGTGAATGCCGAAATCGGCACCGAGTACGACAATAAAACATTTGGGGTGCAAAGCAGGCGTGCATCTATAGGCTGTGGCTACCTTTTTGGCCCTAAGGGTGGGTATTTCCAGAACACTACATTTAAAGTATTTACCAACATTGAAATATTACCAAAGGTCACGCTATCTCCTGAACTCATCATCACCAACGACTTTAAACAAGTATTTCCCGGCATCACGCTGAAGGTGTTTTAAAGGAAAATTAAACTACAAATAAATCGTACAAGTTTTTAAACATCATTGCATAAAACGTCTGAATCTGCTGTTAACCAAGATGAGCCAGGTTAACAACAGATTCAGTAGTCCAAAAGACAGAATTATTTTGATAGTATTTACTCAAAAGTTATCCAGGCTATCTTAGCCTGCTTTTCCCTGCCATCACGCTCTACGATCATGGTAGCATAGGTGCCTAGCTCTTTGTTAAAGTCAGATGAAGCTATAAAACAAAAGGTCGACTTATCTTCACCCGGCTGGCCAAAAAGAAAGGACTTTTCTATTTTTGGGTTATTGAGTTTAAAGCACATGGTGTTTGTTTTTGACACATAGGCCACAGTCTTACGCTTTTCGTCTTCCTCGTCTTTTTCAGAGTTTTTCGGCAGATCGTTGAAGATTACATAGTGCCCCTTGTCGGTATAAATATAATCGTACGACAGAAACTCATTGTTGTTCGACCTTTGGTCGGATGTTGGGTAAGAGAAAACACCCTTACTCCTGCCCGACATATACAAGATAGGTAGTGTACCATCTGCCTGCTGCTTCTTGTTTATTGCGTAGCCGTTTACTTCTGTGCCGTCATCAGACAATTCCGAAATCCCTACAGGCCCCAAATACGTCTTGTGTGTTGTACGGGTATGCCCTGAATTCATATAAGTACTTCTTGTGGTGGTATTGGTAATATCCTCCATCAATACTGTAGTGGTATTATCCTTGTTGAGCACCATATCCAGCGGCACACCATCGTATTCGTATTCTTTCTCAATATTTTGCTTGCCATATGCATCGATCTTCATACCCACCAATGGCTTCACACCTGTGATATTCAAACTCTCGGCATCTATATAGTTGAGCAGGGCTATACACGACAACTCCCTCTTTCTGTAATAGCCAAAATCAGCACCCGGCCAGCGCACATTATCCCAAACAGGCATTTTTTCCTTAGTATAGGTTACAGTCATTAACTGTATCTTATTTGTATTACGGTTGTACAGCATCACCGACTTTGTATCATTAAAATCGTTGGACACTTTGATCATTGTATGAGCAAACTTGCTCTCACCCACATTCACCCTCGACATGATCACGCTCGGCTGTGCATCTTCATTTGCTTTGCCATTGTATCCATAAGATGCCATAAACACCCGCTTATTCCCATCTACCACACAACCTATATACCTCAGGTACTTATACTTCCCATCGGGCGCAGTATACTGGGCCGTATTCAGTTGCTTGTGCATGCCGTCGTAATGCACCACCTTGATGCGCGCTGTTCCCTCATGTGCAAAACCATCAAAATAGATCACAGCATAGCAATCCGAATTCGGATCTTTCTCTACGATTATATCCGGCATATCTACGTTTCCAAATGCCATGGCATAGCCTGCAAAAGCACCTATTTTGGGTAGGTTACCAACTTTAGCCTCATTCATTTTGCCGCCGGTGTTCGGGTTAATGCGCATACGATATAAAGTCGGCTCCCTGTCTGATGCCTGCACGATAAAGATCACAGGCTCCCCATTAATTTCATGCAGCCCCACTATTTTCGACTGTTTCATTTTACCCACGTCCCAAAGCGTGCTTTCCAAAGTTTTTGAAGCTATCTGCTTTCTTAGCTTGTTGTATACTGTAACCTCAATACCATCCCTTCGGGTTGAATGGAAAAAGATGGTATTTCCGTTCTTTAGTTGCAGCAACTTGTTCCAGCCATATTCGGGCTCATCAAATCCCACACTTTTCTCTATCTTAAATTGCTGCGCTACAAGCACATTTAACGTTGTAAGCAACGCAACCGCCAAAAGCAAAACTTTCTTCATAAGTATTTTTATAAGTGAAAAGAAAACAAGATAGCAATATTTCCCACTGATTGCAAAAAAACAACAGTTCGCCGCAGTTCTTTTTTCCTGCCTTTCCAACCGCACCCATTACTGCATTTGTTCTCATAAGAAGCATTACCTTTATATCAAAGTTTTTGAATGAAGCGGTTGCTGTTTATTTTGTTTTTACTTATTGCTGCCAATGGTTTTGCCCAGCCTTTTCCGGTTATCCATACCTCTCGGCCCAGGGTACTGATCGACTCATCGCGTATTGCATGGCTGCGTGCCAATATGGGATCAGGCGTGTGCGGAGGTACCTATTCAAATCTACTAAGCCGTTATACATCAAACTGGATCACAGACCCGCAGCTGTACCAGGTAGGCAGCGACACTACGCTCTGGACTTGGGTATGGTCGGACCGCTGGTCGGGAGATCAGACACTGTTGTCGGCGTTCATTTACAGATTGTCTTTAGATACACTACAACGCAAACGCATTCTGCATATCATTGATCACTACGTTATGCAGGCAGATACAGTCAATTTCGCTCCGATGGATTGGTACGTGGAAGAAACCTTACTGCGCAGCATGAGCAATGCCGGAGATGTGCTTCTCGACTGGTGCTACGATTCAATACCCGTTACCAAACGCCGGTTACTAGCGGGCGCGCTGTATAAAGTTACCCGCGAATACATGAATAAATACATCCTTTCGTCGGCGGGTACAGCCTATGTGGGCAGCCATAACGACCTGAATTGTGTTTACGCCATGCAGAATGTACTGGCACTGCACAATGCCGACGGACTGACCATCTTACAAAACGATACAGTAAACCGGTGGTACGATACCGTATATAATAAGTGGGTGAATCAATTCTTCCCTGTTTACGGATATTACCGTGGTACGGACGGTGGCTGGAACTGGTCTGGCGCGTACTCAATGTGGAGCCTTACCGATCAGTTCGTACTGTTTGATAATATGCTGTACGGCACCGGCAAAAACTTCTATACCGATCTGCCCTGGGTGCAGAACTCTATAAACCAGTACTGGTATTTTATACAACCCGATAATAACTGCATCAACCTGGGCGACGGCGGCACTGCCATAACCGGCGACAACGTTGTTTATCGGCACGCCGCCATTTACAACGATCCCCGCAGCACATGGCTGGCCCAGTATTATGCTCAGCCCTCCATGCTCACCTGGACCATGCCCGTATTCAACAAGCTCATGTACTACGACTTTAATGCAACCCCTGTTACAAAACCCTCTCCACCGCTCGACTGGTGGGCTGTACACAAAGGACTGGTAATGAGCCGAACCTCCTGGGACAGCAGCAGCACCGTTCTATCGCATTTCAACTCATGGAGCAAGAAAAACAACCATGAGCATTTAGACAATAACACCTTCTCACTATTCAGGCACAAGCCGTTGATCATAGATGCCGGCGATTATGACTCTTATGGTTCTACTCATTACAATAACTACTACGCACGCACCATTGCCCACAATTCAGTTTGCGTATTCGATTCTGCCGATCATTACTCTATTTACGGCACACCGGTAAGCAACGACGGCGGCCAGCAATACGGTAATACCCTTATATCGTACGCAGATATTTTTGCACCTCAGAATCAGAAAGGCAAATGGCTGCGGTATGCGCCCGGCAATAACTACTGCTATTCTGTAGCCGATGCTGCACTTGCCTACGATACGGCAAAACTGGACAGATTTGTGCGCCGTATTTTTTACGATAAACCCGACCACATAATCGTGCTCGATCACCTGCACATGAAAAATATTACCACCGCCCAGCGCGATGTTTCGTTTTTATTGCACTTCACCAACCAGCCAGCTGTAAGCGGCATTGCCACGAACACTGCCGTACCAGGCCACATTACTACCTACAACGGCAAAGATTATAAAGCAGTAAGCGGCGGCGGCAACATTGCTGTTCGCACCCTCCTACCCGACTCTACCAATACAACACTTATCGGTGGCAGCGGATACGAATATTGGGTGAACGGCGTTAACTACCCACCATCAGTAGCCCCCGATACACTCTACCAGACGCCCGGCAAATGGCGTATTGAGGTAAGACCCAATACCGTTACCGACAGCCTAATATACCTGCATACCATAAAGGTGGGCGACAGCGCAAACGTGGCAGCACCCGGCGGTACCTCTCACCAAAACAGCTACAGTATTGGTGTTGATTGGGACAACACCCTTTATTATTTCAATGCCCATGGCGATACATCGTGCAATTACCACATGCTCTCTAACATTCCCGGTGGGCGCACTGTAAGTATAATTGCCTGCGATCTGAAACGGAGTATGCTGTATGCCGCAAAGGTAAATGGCACCACTTTAACCACTGCGGTTACAGATACCAATGGCGTACTGAAAAAGAACATAGTACTCCCATCAGGCTCGTGTGTAGTTGAGATCACGCAGGATAAAACACAGATTATTCCTGTAGCCAACACACTCAGATATTACCAAATATTCCCTAACCCTGCGAGTACCAGCATATACATACGCGATGTGAGCGACAAGGCAGAAAAAGCAATTCAATTAACCATTTTCAACACCAATGGACTGAAAATTGCCAGTCAGAATGCCACATTAAATCGCTGGTGCCAGATAGACCTGCCAGCAGGTCTCTACGTCATCAAAATAAACGATGGCAAACACGAAGAAACCACTCAGTTGATTATTGCTAAGTGATGCATATTATTCCGTAAAACAAAAAAAAGTGAATTACTGGGCAGGAATTTTCACTACCGGAGTGGTGCGCTTTCTTGCCTTGGTCGTTTTTTTCTGCTTCCTGATCCACTCGCTGATACGAGCAAAATCCTTTTCCTCCGGTTGGCAGCCGGTGGTATAAAAATCGACATTTAAAGGCTCTTTTACCATAGTATTAAGTTACAAAAAATCAGGGAAATATTGTCTCACTAATTTGGCTGAAGCCGCTGAACCCAGTATCATAAAATTACCAAACAAATGTTGGGCACCAAGTGATTCCTGAAAATGAGGAATCAGTGTTGTATTCGACTTGGATATCAAAAACCTCATCGGATATCCCTTACAGTCGTAAGGACGCTCATTCAGCTACACCCGGTAGCGACCCAAATCACCGTTTTATACCCCTGCCGTGGTTCGATGGAGTTAAGGAAGCCAGGCTGTTGTGGACCCCTCCGGAGTAGTGCATTACATTTCCGTAAAAATACCCCGAGCAGCTAACATTGGTATAAGGGTCGGAGTAGTAGCTGAAACCAAAGTGATTTGTAGATGGGTCGTAAGAAACACCATCAGGGCAGCTGCTGCAGCCAACTACCGCACTAAAATGCAATCCCTTTTTTCCAACCCGGGTTACCGTTACAACCACATTGGCAGTGGTAGTTCGCGGCCCCATACTTGTGTAGTCCAGGGCTGTATCTATTACATCATAAACGCCCGTCACACTATCTGTAACATAGCGGCACTGGGTCGCATCGCTCATTGTAGCGAGGGGGTAAAAGTTGGTGGCGTTGGTATCCATACACCCCAAAACTGCTGGCTGTGGCTGAGGACCCTTAACAATATGAGTTTCGGGGTGCGTGCAGCCCGTTACGATCAAAACCAAACAAACCAAAAGTAAGTATTTTCCCTGCATACGATGCGAACTTAATATTTTAAAATAATAATACCTTCAAATTCCATGCCAATTTTAACCGGAATTCAGATCTTTTTCATTTCACATGTCACCCACCCCAACTGTTTCAGTACAGGATAAGACTGCCCGCTTGTGATTCATTTTGTTTAATCATATCAATTATACAATATCTCATCCAACCCTTCCTTTCTCTGCATGTTTTAATACCTTTATGAACAATACCAAAAACCCGATAAATGAAACCATTTTACTCAATCGCAGTTTGTACTTTGCTGCTGCTCAGCTCCTGCCAGCAAAGCTTTTATGTAGCCGACAAAGTCAATTCTCCCGGCTTTAAAAAAGCAGGCGAAGCAAAGCTCGACCTATCTGCCCGACCCCAAACCAGCTACCAGGACGGAGCCCATTTCAGTTATTCTGCCGATGCGGCTTATGCGCCCATAAATCACCTGGGCATCATTGCATCTTATCGCGTCTTAAACAACAAGGTAAACAGAGAAGCATACGCACCCGCTGCCTTTTTTGCAACCAAATATCGCTATGCAAAATACAACGGACAGCGGGGCGATATTGGTGCCGGCTACTTTACCCGCATTGGCAGAAAGGCGAAATACGAGGCCTATGCCGGATACGGCAACGGCACCCTCAAAGCCGATATCTCTTACGACAGCACCTTCTCACCCAAACCAAGCCAGGCTTACACCACCAGCTACAACCGTTTCTTCATCCAGTCGGCAGTGGGTATGAGCAACAACTACTTTTCTATAATGGGCGGCTGCAGGTACACACTACATAAATATTACAACTTCAAGGCTACCGACCCTACCCTGAAAAACCCCCTGATACCCAACTCAACTCAGGATTTTACAAAAGAGTCATTCGGATTTGTCGAGCCCTATTTCGAAGTACAGGTAGGCTACAAGTACGTAAAATTCAATTATCAGATCGGTTTCCCTTTTCAGGCAAACGGCCCCTCCCTGGCAGGCGTGCACGGAGCACCATACATGAGCTTCGGCATTCTAATGCACTACGATCCGGGTTTCTTCCTGCCGAAAAAGTTGGTCAGGCGTAAGTAAACAAAATGAACACCCTCATTGTAGATAATGGTAACTGTACCAGTTCAAATAACTGGTACAATCCCCGTTTGGCGCAAGTCTTTTCGACTTGCGTCAGCCCTCAAGCAAGCGTTTTCCACTTGCATAATAATCCAAAAACCCAACTCAACTTTTTCCTATGTTGTCCGTAGTGTTCCGTAAAAAATAAAATTGTGTTGGGCGTAGTCTCACTGCTACGTCCAGGTGGGAGGCAATCTTCAGATTGCCGGATTAAAGAACACCACAACAATTTCCCGTTTGGCGCATTTCTTTTTTACTTGTACCTACAGGTCTCGATTTACAGTCAACTATGCGACACATTTCTAACTTTCGAGCCTATTTCCCTTGATAAATTATTCTAATAATTGAAAAAGGTCCAATTTATGTTTGCATTTTCCTTCTCTTTCATTTTCTCAATTTTATCATTGATTGATTTTCTATGCGCTGCGCCACACATAAACACTGCAGTATTGAATTTATTGCTCTTAGAATAAGAATATATATTTCGAATCATAGCGTCTTCATAAGCATTAATTCCAGCATCACTTTCTAATTTTAATTCGTCGTTACTTAAAAGACGGTTTTCTAACTCTCGCATTTCCTCGTGGCGTTTCATACAGTCGTCGCTATTAAGAAATTTAAATCCATCATTGCGAACCAAATAATCACACTCATCTAGCAATTTCTGCAATGCTACTTGCTTCGTTACTATGTCATATTTCTCATAAAAAGCAGTCGGTAATTCAGCATCCATTACAGGTACGTATTCAACAGTTTTATTGTTGTTATATTTTTGAATTGCCGCAATTTCCAATTTTTTATGAGCTACTCCCCATGTATAAAATAATGTTTTATCATAATCTGAATAGGTATCTTCAATTGCTTCCAAAAAAATAACTTCGGGTTTTAATTGTTCTAAAATCTCATATAATTCATCGGCATTGCATTTTCCCCGTTCCTTGTGTACCGTACTAACAAAAGTAATATTCATGCTACGTAAAATTTATTATGCAATTTAAATAAGTTAGCTATATCTTCCAAGGAAATCCTTTATTCATCAATGTCCCATAAAATAAAATGACTGGTGTTTGAACTCACGACCCAAGCCCCCAACTCACGACTTACGACTTACGACTTACGACTTACGACTAAAAGTGTTTAACTTGCGTTGTTATTTACATCTATGTCGTTGCAGGGTAAGAAAATAGTATTGGCTGTTACGGGCAGTATTGCGGCTTATAAAACGCCGCATCTGGTGCGCCTGCTTATAAAGGCCGGTGCAGAGGTGCAGGTGCTGGTTACCGATGCTGCAAAGAGTTTTGTGAGTCCGCTGGCGCTGGCTACGGTGTCTAAAAATCCGGTGCACGGCAGCATTAGTGATGGCGATACATGGAACAACCATGTGGCTCTGGGGCTTTGGGCAGATTCGATGATCATAGCACCGTGCAGTGCTAATACGCTGGCCAAACTGGCTCATGGCCTTTGCGATAACCTTGTAAATGCTGTGTACCTGTCGGCACGCTGCCCGGTATTCATTGCCCCTGCTATGGACGAAGATATGTGGAAACACCCGTCTACGGCAGCTAATATCAGCACCATTCTGGGTTTTGGCAACCACCTGATACCGGTGGCGCATGGCGAGCTGGCCAGTGGCCTGGTAGGCGAAGGCCGCATGGCTGAACCTGAAAACATTGTACAACACCTCAGCTTTTTTTTTTTCAGTAAATAAGCCGCTCAAGGGCGTTTATGCGCTGGTAACAGCCGGCCCCACCTACGAGCTGCTGGATCCTGTTAGGTTTATAGGTAATTTTTCGACCGGCAAAATGGGTATTGCCATTGCCGAGGCCCTTGCAGAGCGTGGAGCAGAAGTAACATTGGTACTGGGCCCGTCGAACGAGCGGGCTGTGCACAGCAGCATCACCACCATACACGTTACCAGTGCCGATGAAATGTATACAGCGGCCACAGATGCGTTCAAACAGGCAGAAATAGCAGTGCTGGCAGCAGCAGTGGCGGACTACAAGCCCGCAGAGCAGGCCACCGAAAAAATAAAAAAGAAAGAAGGCACACTGCAACTGGATCTGGTGAAAACAAAGGACATACTCGCCAGCCTGGGTAAAATAAAACAGCCCGGACAAACGTTAATAGGCTTTGCACTGGAGACGAACAACGAACTTGCCCACGCCAACAAAAAACTGACAGAAAAGAATGCCGATATGATAGTGATGAATTCGCTGAAAGACGAAGGAGCAGGCTTTGGGCACAATACCAACAAGGTCACTTTATTGAAACCCGGCAAAGAACCTGTAAGTTTACCACTGCAAAGCAAAGCAGCTGCTGCAGGTGCTATTGTAGACCATATTTTAGAATTAAGATGCGCATTATAGTTATTATATTATTGATCTTATCGGGGGCAACCGGTGCTGTAAAAGCACAGGAGTTCAACTGCAAAATATCGGTGCGGCACGATAAAATTACGGGTGTGGATAATCAGGTGTTCACGGGCATGGAAAAGGCACTCAACGATTTCATCAACTCGCACAAATGGGGCACCGACGATTTTGCACCCACCGAAAAAATTGAGTGCAACATACTGCTGAACCTTACCGCCAACAATGTAAACGCTGATCCGGATGGGTACACCGCCACGCTGAATATACAGGCTACAAGACCTGTGTACAATGCCAGCTACACCAGCAACCTCATCAACTACATTGATAAGGATGTGGTGTTTCATTACTCGCAGTTCAGCTCTATTAATTTCGATGATAATCAGGTAACCGGCACCAATCCGCTGGCATCTAATCTCACCGCTATACTTGCTTACTATGCTTATCTGGTGGTGGGTCTGGACTACGACAGCTTCTCGCCCACCGGTGGCACCAACTTCTTTAAGAAAGCGCAGAACGTTGTAACCAATGCACCCGATGCCAAGGGCATAGCCGGCTGGAAAGCCATGGAAAGCACCCGCAACCGCTACTGGCTGGTAGATCAGCTGCTGAATAATCGCTTTGGCGATGTAAGAGGATACTGGTACCAGATGCACCGCGAGGGGCTCGACAGCATGGCTCAAAAGCCAGCAGAATCAAGAACCCGCATACTGATGAATCTGCGCAGACTGTTTAATGTGAACCGCGAAAACCCGAGCTCTATATTGCTCCAGTTTTTCTTTAATGCCAAGAGCGATGAGATACTGCATCTGTTGGCACAGGCACCCAAACAAGAGCGCAGTCAGTACATTACTTTACTCATGTCGATGGACGTACCAAACGCAGCTAAATACGGTGCATACCGGTAGCTGCAGTAACTGCAAGAGGCAATTTCAAGTATAATAAAATGAACGTTAGATCAGTAATTATTGTCACTACCCTCTTCCTTTTTGCATGGTCGTGCAAATCCAAATCTACCAGTGATCATATCCCCCGGCAGACAATGCAGCACCTGCTTACAGATATTACACTTGCCGAGAGTTATAGTATATCAGTTAAAGACACATCGCACAAAGAGGGCACTAAAAACATGGACTCGCTGGCAGGTTTCTACCTCGATGTTTTTGCGCACTACAAAGTAACACAGGAACAGTTTGATGCCAGCCTCGACTGGTACAAAGACCATCCCGAAGAACTGGACTCTATTTATAGCGACATGATACCGGTGATAGCCGCTATGCAGTCGAGACCTCAGTTGAAGAAATAAGTTACTCAGGCTTTACCCCACCCGGATACACATGCCGCTCGCTGTGGTAAGAAGACCGCACCAACGGACCAGCCTCCACATAGTCGAGCCCCATTTTGTAGCCCTCCTCACGGAAGTGAGCAAACTCATCGGGATGCACAAAACGCACAACAGGCAAGTGTTTGGCGGTAGGTTGCAGATACTGTCCCAGTGTTACCACATCGCAGCCATTGTCGGCCAGATCACGCAGCGATTGCAGTACCTCGTCTTTCTCCTCGCCCAGCCCCAGCATGATACCGCTTTTGGTGCGCATACCGCCATCCTTCAGTCGGCGTATCACTTCCAGGCTGCGGTGGTACTTGGCCTGTATCCTTACCTTGCGGGTAAGGCGCTCCACGGTTTCCAGGTTGTGCGATACCACCTCTGGTGCGGCATCAATAATGCGCTGCAGATTGTCCCAGTCGCCTTTAAAGTCAGGTATTAGTGTTTCGAGTGTAGTGCCGGGATTCAGTGCCCGCACTGCCTTTATGGTATTGGCCCATATAATTGAACCACCGTCTTTCAGTTCATCCCTGTCAACGGATGTGATCACGGCATGTTTCACCTTCATGAGCAGCATGGCTTCGGCCACACGCTGTGGTTCGTCCCAGTCTACCTCCTCGGGCCGGCCGGTAGCCACATTGCAAAAACCGCATGAACGAGTGCAAATATTGCCCAGTATCATAAAGGTAGCGGTACCCTCACCCCAGCATTCGCCCATGTTGGGGCAATTGCCACTCTCACATATAGTATGTAATTTATGTTTATCTACCAGTCCGCGCACATGGCGGTAATTCTCGCCCATGGGCAGTTTCACCCTCAGCCAGTCGGGCTTTTTGACACGTTTTTCAGTATTGATCTCTGCTGAACTGATTACCGGTAATTCCTGCATGATGGCGCAAAGGTAGGCAAAAGAGAAAAATCAATTCTTATTTCAAGATTTTTCCGCAAAACAGCCTTTTATTGGTAGGATTTTTCTACCTTTGCACCTCGAATTTTGGCGAGGTAGCTCAGTTGGTTAGAGCACAGGATTCATATCCGCCGCGGCGGACGGGGTTCAACCTCAGGAAAAGAGAGTAAAAGATTTTTTTAATAAATGGCGAGGTAGCTCAGTTGGTTAGAGCACAGGATTCATAACCCTGAGGTCGGGAGTTCAAATCTCCTCCTCGCTACAGAAAGAGAAAGCCAGCAGTTGCTGGCTTTCTCTTTTTTTATAACCCTCTAAAACGTTTTACAAATAAGATTAGATGCTAGTTAAATAGTTACTTAATGGCACTTAAAATACTCAAAAGGCTCCAGGCAGGTTTTGCAGGTAAACAAAGACTTACATGCAGTGGAGCCGAAGCGGCTTACCATTTTGGTTTCTTTTGAGCCGCAGTGCGGGCACTCGATCACGTTATCGGTGAAGCGGTCGCTGTTGCAGGAAGAAGTGAGCGGAGGGGCAATCCCATACAGTTTCATTTTTGCCTTGGCGATGTCGGTCATCCAGTCGGTTGTCCAGGCCGGATCGTAGACCAGCTTTACGGTTACGTCGTCTACGCCGCCGGCATGGAGTGTCATTCTTATGTCCTGCTCTATTAGGTTCATCGCTGGACAGCCGGTGTAGGTAGGCGTTAACAACACTTCCACACTCGATCCCTTGATATTCACGTCCTTGATCATGCCCATCTCCTGAATGGTCACCACAGGTATCTCCGGGTCAGTGATCACCGACAGCATCTTCAGTATATCCTCTTTTGTATATTGCTGTATTACCATGTTGCATCAGGATAAGCACGCTGCAGATACTGCATTTCAGTAAGTATATGACCCAGATACTCGGTGTGTATGCCTTTCAGTCCACCAGTCTGCATATAAGAGCCTTGTGGCATTTTCAGACCAGCCAGTTTAACCATCTCGGTTATCCGCTCCATCCATTTGATCTTTATCTTACCCAGGTCAACAGCTATGTTCTTATCACGCAATAGCGCATCAGCGGCATCTGTCTCAAACATTTCGCCGGTGAACATCCACAGTCCATCGATGGCGGCCTGCATTCTGCCCTGGCTTTCTTCTGTGCCGTTACCCAGACGCATTGCCCAGTCGTTGGCATGGGTCATATGGTACCGGCTCTCCTTCACTACTTTTGCAGCAATGGAAGCCAGCCGCTCATCGGCACTGTGCATCAGCTCTGTGTAGAACAGATACTCATAGGTAGAAGTATACAGCAACCGGGCTATTGTGTGCGCAAAATCACCATTAGGCTGCTCGTTGATGAGGTGGTTGTAAAACTCACGCTCACCCCGGCGGTATGCCAGATCATCGTCTGTTTTTCCGTTACCGTCTACTTCGCCAGCATAGGCCAGCAGTGCCTGCGCTCTGCCCGTCATGTCGAGTGCGAAATTGGTGAGGGCAAGATCCTCCTCGAGTGTAGGCGCATTGCTGCACCACTCTGATAGCCTGTAAGACTGTACGAGCGCATTGTCGCCCAGCCTGAGGCAGTATTTATATAAAGCTTGTTGTTCAGTCATAAAATAAAGAGTTTTAGATTGCCTTGGCGCCTTCCGGCATTACATAAAATGTGGGTAAACGATAGGTTTTGTCGTTTGATGGATCAAAGAACATATCATTGTCATCGGGGTTAGATGCCACTATAGCATCGGTAGGCACTACCCAAATGCTGGTTCCTTCGCCGCGCCTGGTGTATGTATCGCGCGCATTCTGCAATGCCATTTTCTTATCTGAAGCATGTATGGTGCCTGCATGTATATAGTTCGCGCCCGGCTTTGCCTGCATAAAAACCTCCCACTTGCCCAACTGAGTATCCATAGCTGTATTTAGTTTTATTGGTTGATTAATTTAGTTTTTCCTCTTTCAATCTGTAAGCTTCAGCGGCCTCACGCACCCATGCGCCCTCGGCATGTACCTTCTTGTGGTGAGCCATACGCTGATTATTGCATGGTCCATTACCATTGATCACACTATGAAATTCCTCCCAATTGATAGGGCCATGATCATAGCATTTCTTTTCCTCGTTCCAGCGCAGATCAGCATCAGGCACTTTCAGACCAATCACTTCTGCCTGCTGCACGGTTTTATCAATGAACTTCTGCCTGAGTTCATCATTGGTACTTCTTTTGATCTTCCACTTGAAAGCATCACCTGAGCGTGGCGACTCGCTGTCGTGCGGACCGAACATCATGAGCGAAGGCCACCACCAGCGGTTCATGGCATCCTGTGCCATCTCGCGCTGTGCAGCAGTGCCGTTCATCATCTTGGCCATGATCTCGTAACCCTGCCTCTGGTGAAAACTCTCTTCCTTGCAGATACGCACCATTGCACGGCTGTACGGACCATATGATGTGCGTTGCAGCGATACCTGATTTACAATAGCGGCACCATCTACGAGCCAGCCAATTGCCCCGATATCTGCCCACGTAAGTGCGGGATAATTAAAAATGTTGGAATATTTCGCTTTGCCGGAATGCAGCTGTGCTATCATTTCATCGCGGGTAATGCCCAGCGTTTCGGCGGCACTGTATAGATACAAACCATGACCACCCTCGTCCTGGATCTTTGCCAGCAGTATCTGCTTTGCCCTCAAAGAGGGTGCGCGCGTTATCCAGTTGCCCTCAGGCTGCATACCTATCACCTCGCTGTGCGCATGTTGCGACATCTGGCGAATCAGGTGTTTGCGGTAGCCTTCCGGCATGTTGTCGCGTGGCTCTATGGCATCATCGCGCTCAATCTTTGCCTCAAAACTCCCCAGCTTATTGTCCTGTAGTTTTTCGTTTTTTTCAAGAAGCTCCATAAGTTTTACGTTTATCGTAATCTTAAAAATGAATTGTTTCGATTGTTTTTACTGGCATTGTACGTCCTATAGCGTTCCCCTGCGTGCCTGCTCAGCCTCTATAGACTCAAACAAAGCCTGAAAATTGCCTTTACCAAATGATTTAGCTCCTTTGCGCTGAATGATCTCAAAGAAAAGTGTTGGACGGTCCTCTACAGGTTTTGTAAATATCTGGAGCAGATAGCCTTCTTCGTCCCTGTCTACCATGATACCCAGACTCTTCAGAACTGCAAGATCTTCAGCAATTTCGCCCACACGCTCTGCAACGGTATCGTAGTAAGTGCCGGGCACGTGCAGGAACTCAACACCGTGTTTCTTCATTTCAGAAATTGTGAACACAATATCATCTGTAGCTACGGCAATGTGCTGGCATCCCGGACCGCCATAGAAATCATTGTATTCTTCCACCTGCGATTTTTTCTTACCTATAGCCGGCTCATTGATCGGGAATTTGATACGACCGTTGCCGTTGGTCATTACCTTGCTCATCAGTGCCGTGTATTCGGTAGAGATATCCTTATCGTCGAATGTCACCAGATTGGCAAAACCCATCACCCTGCCGTAGAAATCAGCCCATTTGTTCATAGAGCCCATCTCCACATTAGCCACCATATGGTCTATGTACTTAAGTCCGGCTGATGGTGGGTTGTATTCAGACTCCCATTTTTCATAACCGGGCAGGAACAGGCCTTTATAGTTTTTGCGCTCTACGAAAATATGCACTGTATCGCCATAGGCACGGATACCCGCACGCACCACTTCACCGTTTGCATCTTTCTCCACAATAGGGTCGAAATACACTTCGGCACCGCGAGAAACGGTTTCGTCAAACGCTTTACGTGCATCGTCTACCCAAAGGGCAATTACCTTAACGCCATCGCCATGTTTTCTTACATGATCTGCTACTTCCGATTCACCATATAGCGGCGTGGTAAGCACCAGTCTTATTTTATCCTGCACCAATACATATGATGCCCTGTCTTTTACACCCGTTTCAAGCCCCGCATATGCCAGCGACTGAAAGCCAAAAGCCGTTTTGTAATAATGTGCGGCCTGCTTGGCATTACCCACATACAACTCTACATAATCTGTACCATTGATGGGCAGAAAGTCCTCTGCCTTATCGAATATCTTATTGATACCGTAATCGTAATTCCGAACATCTTTCAAGTTAATCGTTTCCATATATTCGTTTTAATCTGTTAACCATGATTTATAATAACCTTCCACTTCAATATTCATCGCCTCTTCTGTAATATTCACCGGTGCAAACGGATCTATCATCACCGCCAGTTCCTTAGTTTCTTTCTGACCTATGCTGCGCTCTATAGCACCGGGGTGCGGACCATGTGGTATTCCGCCAGGGTGCAGTGTTATCTGGCCTGCCTTTATATTGTTGCGGCTCATAAAATCGCCGTCTACATAATACAGCAGTTCATCGCTGTCAATATTGCTATGGTGGTAGGGGGCTGGTATGGCCTGTGGGTGATAATCGTACAAACGGGGCACGAAAGAGCACACCACGAAATTCTTGCTCTCAAATGTTTGGTGTATGGGCGGTGGCATGTGTATGCGACCGGTAAGCGGTTCGAAATTGAAGATGCTGAAGGTATATGGATAGTGGTACCCATCCCACCCTGCTACATCGAACGGATGATTGACATAAGTATAAGGAAAGATGATACCCTTCTTCTTGATATAGATATCAAACTCGCCCTTTTCGTCGAATGTCTTTAGGTTGGAAGGACGCTTGATGTCGCGCTCGCAAAATGGTGAGTGCTCGAGCAATTGCCCGAAATCGTTGCGGTAACGGCGTGGCGTAAAAATGGGATCGAACGATTCTACATACAGCAGGCGGTTATCGGGTGTATCGAAATTGATCTGGTACACTGTGCCGCGCGGAATGATGATATAATCGCCGTAGGCGAATTTCAGTTCGCCGTACATGGTTTGCACGGTGCCGCTTCCTTTATGCACAAACAGCATTTCATCGGCATCGGCATTTTTATAAAAATACGGAGTAGACTCCATTGGAGCCGCCAGACCAATGTGCATGGCCGCATTCACAAACAGTGTTTTGCGGCTCTTCATATAGTCGGCCTCGGGCTGAATATTGAAGCCATTAAAACTCATGGCGTTCAGGCCATTTTCGATAGCTATTTTTGGTCTGGCTGAATAAGGCTCGCCCTTCTGCTTAACGCCTGTGGGCGGATAAAGATGGTACACCAAAGACGACAATCCGCCGAAACCCTGGGTGCCTACAAGTTCTTCCTGATAAAGCTTGCCGTTTGGCTGGCGGGCTACTATATGGCGCTTATCTGGAACTACGCCGATGCTGTGATAAAATGGCATATATAAATTTGAATGCGCAAACGTAAACACACCCAAAATTTATTTACATGATGTTGGTCAGTGAGGGGAATGATATGGGTCAGTGGGGAGTGAGGGCGAAAATTAAACTGCTAATTTGGTATTTTATGGAGTGAGTATAAACTTCCTAACTTTGAGGCAGGCAGTTCGAATCTCCTCTTTTCTATAGTTCGCAAAACACTTGGTTGGAAAAGGTTTTGTTTTTCCAACCATATTATTTTGTCGAACCTTTATCATTTTATAAAAGGAACACCAACAATATTTGCTAAATTCGCTAAATGACCGGCGATAAACATATTAATCAACCACTAGCTGAGGTTTTTGGCTTTCCAATAGAAAATGTAGGAGAACGGGCTCTAAGGTATAGAGAAAATAAATTATGTCCATTTAACAATATTGTTTCCAACTGTACCAAGAATAGTGTTGAATTTCCACTTGGAGTGTGCAGTCTTTATCACAAAGACAAACCGGTTATTATTTGTCCAATTAGATTTAGAGAAGACTGGACAATTATAAGTGATGCCGCCGGTTTCATTTTTGATAAAAAAGATACTTGGACACATGTCGGGGAAGTACGATTAAACGATAGACACGGTAAATCCGCGGGTAATATTGATTATGTCTTAGTGTCTTATGATAACAGAGGGAGAGTTTTAAACTTTGGATCGCTTGAAGTTCAATCTGTATATATTTCCGGTAATTTGACTGGTCCTTTTACTGCTTACCTTGAAAATCCGTCTCCAACTTTTACTTGGATAAATGCATTAAAATATCCTAAACCTGATTACCTTTCGTCTTCCAGAAAAAGGCTTATTCCTCAGATAATTGCAAAGGGTTCGATATTAAGACAATGGAATAAAAAGCAAGCTGTTGCCCTTCAAACTTCATTTTACAATACCCTTCCAGCATTGCCAGAAGTTGATAAAAACCAATCTGATTTTGCATTCTTTTTATACGACCTCATACCTGATCAAATCACTAAAAAGTTGTCTTTAAAGTTACAGAAAGTTGTCTATACAAGCTTTGCAGCTGCGTTGGAGCAAATTGCAAAATTTGAAGCTGGGTCAGTCGATCAATTCACGGAATTGTTGCAGAAAAAATTAGATGCTAAAAGAGCAGGAAGTCCTGATATTTATGTCGACGAAAATACTGAAGTAGAATGAATCAACAATTATCAATGTTTGAAAACACTCATGCGACATCCACTAAAAGTGGTGTCGTAAATGTTGCATCTGTTCCTCAGAGAAGCCCATTCCGCTATCCTGGGGGGAAAACCTGGCTAATCCCGACAGTTAGAAAATGGCTCACTCAAAGCTACAAAACTGCTAAACATTTAATTGAACCATTTGCCGGTGGAGGAATAGTTAGCCTAACTACTGCTTTTGAAAAATTAGCAGATGATATAACTATGGTTGAAATAGATGACGATGTTGCGGCTGTTTGGGAGGTTATTTTAAATGGGAAAAATAATTGGTTAGCTGAAAAGATTTTCACTTTTGAATTGACACTCGAAAATGTAAAAACAGAGTTTGACAATCCTCACAAATTGTTGCAAGACATAGCTTTTTGCACGATTCTAAAGAATAGAATATTTCACGGTGGAATACTTGCTAAAGGTTCAGGGATTCTAAAAAATGGAGAAAATGGGAAAGGTATAGCTTCCCGTTGGTATCCCAAAACATTGCGGGATAGAATTCTTGCAATAGATCATGTAAAAGAAAGGATTCAATTTATTAAGGGCAACGCTTTTGAAATAATCGTGCAAAATAGTGATGATAAAGATACTTTCTTTTTCATCGA
>CAIKOJ010000083.1 GCA_903829015.1 uncultured Bacteroidota bacterium | reverse complement strand
GAAATACTCATACACACGACCTATTAAATCTTTCTCCTCACCAAAAGTTTTATGCGATATTTTATTCACCTCGTCAACAACTTTTTTGATTACGTTAGCTTCGAGGTTAATAGAAGTGAACAAACCTAAACGAACACACCCCTTTAGCGCATCGCTACTATTTTCAAGCTCTTGTATAGCATCATCAAGTGCAGCATTTAACTTAGAAGAAGGCTGGTCAATAATCATCGACCAACGTGCTTTTTCCGGCACAAATGCAATCCCTTTGTAACGACTAGGGCTATTTAGAAACGAACTTATTACTGCCTCATCTGTGATTCCATTTTTAAGACACTCTTGCCTCATTTCATTTTGCGTATTCTCAAACTTCTCGCCAATAAATCGCAAAAAAACCAGCGTCAACAGCAAGTCTCGTTTGTCATTCAGTGATGCATTACTACGTAAGTACTCCCTGCAATTAAAGAGAATGGATTCAAGGTTTAGCGTGTCTGTTGTTTTCTGTTTTTTGGCCATATTTGATTTTTATTTTTAATATTAACCTCATGTCGGTTAGTTTAAGCTGTTAACTGGTCTAATTTGGAAAAAATATCAGTTTGCTGATTATGTTTCGTTCTCAACACAAATTACATTACAATAGAGATAATACCTAAAGTCATCAATATGTAAATTCCAATGATGTTTAAATTAAATGAAACGCAAATGTAATGCAGATTTTGGCATTGTAATAGCAGCGTTTCAAATCATTTTCCCCTGTTGTCCGTAGTGTTCCATAAATAAAAAATAAAAATTGTGTTGGGCGTATGTCTCCGACTACGCCCCTGTGGATACCAGTCTCACGACTGGCGGCAGTTAAACACACAAACTTTTTTCCGTCACAGGCCAGCTCCGTCCCATCATAGGCCGTATACGTCCCGTCATAGAATTTCAATTTTGCCACTTCCTGTCTGTAGCAGATATTTGCAAAAAGAGCACAACCCATTAAATTTTTCAGCATTACTCACTTGAGCATCAGTGCAAAAATCGCGCAAGAAAAGAGCAAAAGTGAGCAACTATTGCGCAAAAAGTGAGCAAAAAATGCGCAAAAAAGTGGGGCAAAAGTGGGGAGAAAATGGGGAATTCTTATCCACAAAACGAGTACAAAACATTGATTATCAACATTTTAATAAAAACACAACAATTATTTCCCCACCTGGGGAATTTTTAAAAAAAGAATTAAAAACCGGTCCCCGATTGCAAAGAGTCCAGCGGCTCTTCATGCAGCGCTTATTGCAATGTCAGTCATGCTTTCTTCTTCCGGCTTTTTACTTCACCTATTAAAAATCCATACGGTTGTAAAGAAGGAATGTTGTCGCAAATGATCTTTACTGTTCCCAACAAAGGTATCGCCAATACCATACCGGATATACCCCACAACATTTCCCCGGTAATAATTACGGCAATTGTACAAAGTGGGTTGATACTAACTTTTGCACCTACAATTAAAGGCTCCAGTAGATAGGTTTGGGTAAACTGCACTACTCCATACACGGCCAGCACCCATAAAGCCATGTTGCTTCCGCCCTGTGTAAATGCCATAACTGCAGTTATCAAAGACCCGGTCAAATTACCCACGTAAGGTACTATCTCCAGCAATCCACATAAAATAGCAAAAAACAAAGCATGCTTAATACCTATTATCGAGAAACCGATGCCGTACATGATCCATAAAACACCGATCATAATACCCAGCCCCGAAATGTACTTCTGCGCCACCTGACTGATGGACAACATTATTCTTTCGGCAAGCTCCATGTCTTTTGCCGGCACAAATTTCAATACGAAGCTGCCCAGGTGTCGGCGGTAATAGATAAACAGAAAGGTGTAAATAACAACCAACATTGACTTACCTATTAATACAACAGTAGAACCAGCCGCTAATGCGATCTTATCACCGGCTTTCAGAGTAAAGCTCGAACTTTGCTCTTTCATAAATACCTTTTGCTTTTCAACCGAAAAACCAAGGGTACGATCGATATACTGCTGAACCGATGCAGGGATCTTATTTATTTGAACAATTATTTGCTCTGCATCGTCGGCAATGCCAGCTACCTGCCACGAAAGAAGTACAACCACACCACTAACTAACACAACAAATAATAAAATACAGGCTATTGCAGACAATGCCTGGCCAATACCTTTGTTCTCTAACCACTGGCATATAGGTATAAGTAACATTGCCAGCATTGAGCCAAATGCAATAGGAACCAAAAATGTTTTTGCAAAATACAGCGCTCCACACGCCAGGAAAATCAAAATCAGGCTGCGTATAAGTTTGTTCGTATCTGGCATTGTTTTGTTTTTAATGGTTATGATAAAATACATGCTATGTTTCGCAATTGTTTGGTGTTCCAATTTCACACAACCTAACATGCAAAACTAATTTTCAACTGCTGGCTGGTAAACCGCAAAACAATAAAAGTTGAAAACAAAAGGTGTAATAAAACTAAATATCCCCCCACCGGAAACTTGTATTATTTTGTTACCGCTCAATGCACCACCGCCAAAGCAACATATTGAAGGTACGCTAGTTTTGGTTCCAACACCCTTTTACTCCAATATGATTTCGAAATTGATTTTCGTCACCTTACAGCGCCCCTCTATTCGAAGAACTAAAGTTATCCCACAATTTGCAAAGGCACCTCACTTACACCCGGCACATCATACATTCTAACTTCAAAGCCTCCATCTGCCCCCATTGAACTTATACGTTAAATAACAAGTTTTCAATTTTGCCAATTCCGCCCAATAGCAGATATTTACAACACACCGCAAACCGTCAACTGGCAATTAACAGCATGCCGTTATCAGGTTTAGTTATAACAAATACTTTTATCAGGAACTAAGAAGCGATGGCAAAAAAAGAAACCAATCTTACGTTAGGAATTTCGGAGCCGCAAAAGGTCGATGAGTTTATGAGCAACCTAACCCATCCGCTGCTCGATGTGATGAATTACCTGCGCACATTTATCCTCAGTATCAACAAATCGATTGGCGAAGGTATTTACTGGAATGCACCCACGTTTTATTATACCGGCAAGATGCCACCTTTTGAACCCAAAGAATACAAAAGATATATCGTTGGTTTTAACTTTTACCAGCAAGATGCAATCCGGCTCATCTTTCTAAAAGGAGCCACCGCCACCGACCCCACCCAACTTCTGGAAGGCGACTACAAAGATGGCCGGCGCATAGCCTCATTTAAAAGCATCGAAGATGTAAAGAAGAAAGAAAAAGAGCTAAAAAACATCATCAAAGAATTAATAAAATCGATAGACAAATAACCACCCCAATCCCAAATTCCAAATTCCCAATCCCCAAATTCCAAATCCCAAATTCCAAATTCCAAATTCCCTTACATTGCATCCAGAAATGAAAATAGGAATACTGTTGCTGCTACTGCCGCTTACTGTCTTTGGGCAGCAAGCGAAGCAGTACGTGATACAAGGCAAGAAATACACATTTACCCTTTACGCAACCCGGTCCATCTCCTCCGACAGTGTAAATTTCACTTGCTCGATCGATTCAATTGCTATCACCGGTAAAAGCGCAGGCAATAAGCTGCAAAGCATCATTTGCAAGGAAAACAACTTCTTCTGTGGAGATACAGATAAACCCACCTTCGTGGCAGAAGACATGAACTTTGATGGTGAAGAGGATATCCGCCTGATGCAGTTTTTGCCGGCGGCCCCCAATATACCCTACTACTACTGGCTGTTCAACCCCAAAACCGGCATGTTCGAAACCAACACCGCACTGGAAGAGATCACCTCTCCTGTATTTACTCAACGCAGCAAACGAATAACATCGGAGTGGAGAGGCAGTGGGACTGAAAGTGGCAAAACCACCTACGAATACAGAAATGGCAAACCCATAGAAGTAGAAGAAATATCGATGGACTATGGGCACAAAGAAGGACACATACTTATTACCACCAAAAAATTAGTTGGTGGCAATCTTAAAGTAGTATCAAAGAAACTGGTAAAAGAAAAATAGCCTAGTTGGCAGAAGAGTAAAGCTTCTTATACTGACCGCCGTAGTCGATGTATATCTCCTCATCTTTTTTGATAGGCTTGGTGGCTACAAAATACAGCTCGTTATTTTGTTCAGATTTGCCCTCATACTCCACCATTTCATACTTGGCATTAGGTGTGTTGGTATGGTTGTACATCGATCCGAAACCCAGAGCCAGTATGGTGCTGTCGCCGGTATACTCAAACAGATAGCCCGATAATTTGGTTTCGCTTAAGTGCGGGTACTCACCACCCGGAAAAATTAGGATAGGGCATATTTCTATTACCTCGCCCTTCTTAATATCCGTTAGTGCGAAAACACCCCTGCCTGCATTCTTTATCTTCGATTTCCTGATCTCAATTTTTTTGCTCATGCTGTTTGTTCGCTCGTTTTTATCTATGCCTGTGGCCAAATCGTGGCGCAAGGTCGTAAATAATCTTGTTATTCGTGCATTTAATATAGCTCATTACTGCACAGCTAGCTGATCTTACCCCAGTGCGATTGCCGGCCCTGCATCAGCAACATCTGCCTGATGCCGTAGTGCTGTGGTGCCGTCAGCCCGGGATCCTGCCCTATCAGTTGCTGGGCCGCAACCCTCGTCTGCTCCAGTATAGCGCTGTCCTGCACTATATCCGCCAGCCTGAATTTCAGCACACCGCTTTGCTTGGTGCCGTACATATCGCCCGGCCCGCGCATCTCCAGATCTTTCTCAGCAATCTTAAAACCATCCGTGGTAGACTCCATGATCTTGATGCGCTTAAAGCTGTCTTCAGATATTTTGTTGCCCGTTAGCAGCACGCAGTAACTCTGGTCGGCACCGCGCCCTACCCTGCCCCTGAGCTGGTGCATCTGCGACAACCCGAAGCGCTCTGCGCTTTCTATCACCATCACACTGGCATTGGGTACGTTCACCCCAACCTCAATAACGGTGGTGGCAACAAGTATATCAGCCTCACCCTTCACAAAGCGCTGCATATTGCGTTCCCGCTCGGCTGCTTCCTGCCGGCCATGCACCATGGCTATTTTGTACTTGTTTTCGTTAAACCAAATTTTCACCTGCTCGTAGCCAGCCATCAGACTCTCATAGTCCATCTTCTCCGACTCTTCTATTAACGGATACACTATGTAAGCCTGCCGTCCCTTATCCACCTCCGTTCGTACAAACTCCATAACCTTGGCACGGCCAGCATCGCGACGGTGAACTGTTTTAATTTCCTTACGGCCGGGCGGCAGTTCGTCTATATTTGATACGTCCAGGTCTCCGTACAGGGTCATTGCCAGTGTTCGGGGGATAGGCGTTGCGGTCATTACCAGCACATGTGGCGGAACATCGTTCTTCTTCCACAGGCGCGCCCGCTGCCCCACTCCAAACCGGTGCTGCTCATCTATCACCGCCAGGCCAAGATTGCTGAACTGCACGCTCTCTTCGATGAGCGCATGGGTACCTACAGCTATTTTCAGGGTACCGTCTGCCAGCTCCTGAAGTATCTCTTTGCGGGCCTTTCCTTTTATGTTGCCGGTAAGTAGTTTCACGGTAATGCCCATATCGCCCAGCAGAGCAGATATGCTGAAGAAGTGTTGTTGCGCCAGTATCTCGGTAGGTGCCATTATACACGCCTGAAAACCATTGTCGAGCGCCAATAGCATAGACATGACGGCCACTATGGTTTTTCCGCTGCCTACGTCGCCCTGCAATAATCGGTTCATTTGCTTTCCGGTTCCGGTATCCTGCCTGATTTCCTTTAGCACACGCTTCTGTGCATTGGTCAGTTGAAAAGGAAGGTGCTTGCTGAAGAAGTCGTTGAAATGGTCGCCTACTTTTTCAAACCTCAGTCCTTGTTGGACCGTATGCTGTAGCCTCAGCCTGGCTATCATCAATTGAGATATAAACAGTTCCTCCCACTTAAGCCTGTACCTGGCCATCCGCTCATGGTCGTCGGAATCAGGAAAGTGCAGCCACCTGAATGCGGCGTACCGGCTACACAATTTATACTGCCGCAGCAGTTCGTCAGGGAATATTTCAACAACATCGGCAGCATGCAGCCGCTCAAATAGTGCCGCTGTGAGTTTCGCGAAAGATCGGTTGGTAATACCCTTGATCTTTAATTTCTCGGTGGTGGAGTACACCGGCTGCATACCCGCTATAGCAGTATCTGAATTCCACAATTCTATCTCAGGATGCGCAATATTGTAATAGCCGCTGTATAGGCTCACCTTTCCGAAAACAATATACCGTTCGTTTTCTTTAAGGTTTTTTGCCATCCACTGCGCGCCCTGAAACCACAAAAGGTCTATACGACCAGTATCGTCATAAAGGGTTGCCACCAGACGTTTCTTTCGCCCGGTACCTTCTTCATTAATATTGATCAGAGTACCGGCGATCTGGGCGTACTCGGTATTCGCATTAATGTCGGCTATTTTGGTAAGCTTCGTCCGGTCGAAATAACGGTAGGGAAAGTGATACAGCAGGTCTTCAAACGTACTGATCTCCAGTTCCTGGCGCATGAGTTCACCGCGCTGCGGGCCCACCCCTTTCAGGAATTCTATCGGCGACTCTAATATGGACAATGTATTGCTGATGGAACAAAAATAAAGATGAGTGAGCTAAATCCCTAAACGGATTTATTTGCAAACTTCCCGCGCTGGCAATAATCGTGCATTTGCCGCTGCGATTGCCCATTCCCGGTCACTCTTTGCCAAATAAGCAGCTTGTACTCCAATCTGTAATTGAGTAAATTTTGTGAAATTTGCTTTTGGGCAAAACAATCCTACTACCTTGTCCCATGTAAAATCATGAAACTGCTCAATACATATAGCTTGAAATTACTAACAGTTGCCACTGCTGTCTTTGCAACTACGTTATATAGCTGCCGCACCCATTTCGGTATGCCCGAGCATGATTACACCAGAAAAAACACTGCCGGCACTATTGAGCGCGGCAGAAACCTGGTATACAACCTTTGCGGCGAATGCCAATTCGATGCATCTTTAAGCAGCTTGTCGGGCAGGAAGATAGTTGAATTACCCCGATCGATCGGTACAATTTATTCTGCCAATCTGACCCACTACGGCACCACCGGTATTGTGAACAACTATTCAGATGCACAGCTGGCATACTTGCTAAAAACAGGCATTAAAAACGACGGTCGTTTCATACCCTACATGATTCGCCCCACAATGAGCGACGAAGACGTTAACGATATCATCTGCTTTTTGCGTTCTGATGATCCTGCGTTGACGCCCTCACAAATGGCGGGCAAAACCCATTTAAGTTTAATAGGCAAGCTGGCGTCTCACACACAGAAACCACAGCCGTACATCACCGGAATCAAAAATCCTGATCCTGCCAACGCTGTTGCCAACGGCAAGTATCTGGTAGACATACTGGGTTGCTATCATTGCCATTCAAAAAACATACTGGGACTAGATTACCAGCAACCTGAGCGATCAAAAGGATTTATGCGGGGAGGCATGAAATTTAAAAACAGTGAAGGTAAAAAGATCAGAACACCGTGGCTGATTTCAAATGAAACTTCCATTTCAAAAAACTATTCAGCCGAACAGTTCAGGCAGGCCCTAAAATCAGGTGTCACCCCTTACGGACGCAGGCTGGATTTCCCCATGCCTATATTCAAATACCTCACCGACAAACAAGCCGATGATATGTATGCTTACCTAAACGCTTTGTCTGGTAAAAATCGAAAACAATAGCGGTGGCTGTATTTTATTATTTGGAAAACTCCCACCCTATGTCTTTACGGTAGTACTTACCCTTATAGTTGACTATAGATGCATTCTCATAGCTTTTATCAAGTGCCTGCCCGATATCCTCGCCATAAGAAGTTATAGCAAGCACACGGCCACCATTGGTAACAACTGCACCGTCTTTGGTTGCGGTTCCGGCATGAAACAATAAGCTACCCTTAACCGAATCAAACCCAGTCATTTCCATACCCTTTTCGTAGTGCCCGGGGTACCCCTCAGAAACCAGCATCACCGCTCCTGCCGCCTTGGCACTGTGCTGCACAACCACCTCATCGAGTTTACCTTCCTCCATTTTCAGTATCATTTCCACCAGGTCATTTTCCAGGCGTGGAATAACTACTTCTGTTTCAGGATCACCCAGGCGGCAGTTGTATTCAATTACATACGGATCACCATTTACTTTAATCAAGCCAAAGAAGATAAAACCCTGATAGAATATATCCTCTTTTTTCAGACCGGTAATTGTAGGAACAACGATGCGTTCGGTTACCTTTAGCATAAACTCATTGTCGGCAAAGGGCACCGGCGAAATAGCCCCCATTCCCCCTGTGTTCAGACCTTTATCACCCTCTCCTATTCTTTTATAGTCTTTGGCTTCTGGTAGTAGTACATAATTTGTGCCATCGGTAAATGCAAAAACTGAAAGCTCAATACCGTCAAGAAACTGTTCGATCACAACTTTAGAAGATGCTTCTCCAAACTGCTCGTCCATCACCATCGCACGAAACGCCTTCACCGCTTCAATGGCGTTTTGCGCTATTACTACCCCTTTGCCCGCAGCCAGGCCATCTGCTTTTATAACTATAGGCATATCGCTCCGCTTGATGTATGCCACACCCTGCTCAAAACTATCTTTTGTATACTCGTGATAGCTTGCGGTTGGGATATTATGGCGTTCCATGAATTTTTTGGAAAAAGCCTTGCTGCCTTCCAGCTGGGCACCGGCTTTAGATGGTCCGGCAACAATGATATGCCTGAGCGCCGGAGTGTTTTTTATAAAATCATAAATACCTAACACCAGCGGATCCTCAGGACCAGGAATAATTATATCAATTTTATACTCAAGGCAAGCCTTGCCAATTGCTTCAAAATCATTGTAAGATATAGGCAGATTTATGCCATACTCCGCAGTACCGGCATTGCCCGGAGCGATAAAAAAAGTACCGCACAGCGGACTTTGGCTTAATTTCCATGCAAGAGCACACTCACGACCACCGGAACCTAAAAGGAGAATATTTTTCATTTGATTCAATTCGATGCAAAAAAACTAAAAAAATGGTGGAACACTAAATATTTTATTTATTTTGGCAGTTCAGTAAAAATTATAAAGCACATTTTATGAGTAACATGAACGACCAGCAAGTTGGTGCAGAAATCGAATTGCCGTCTGATCTTAGAGATTCTGAAAAAGGACACCCAAAAGGACTCTACGTATTATTTGCGACCGAGTTCTGGGAAAGATTCAGCTATTACGGTATGCGTGCAATTTTTGCACTGTATATGACAAAAATGTTGTTGCTTGACAAAGCGGCATCAAGTACAATTTATGGCACATATACCGGGCTTGTGTACTTAACACCATTGATTGGTGGATATGTAGCAGACAGGTATTGGGGCAACCGTAAATCTATTTTTACCGGCGGTTTGCTGATGGCTCTGGGTCAGCTGATGATGTTCTTTTCGGCATCAGTCTCTCAGGGAGCAGATAAAGGAACAGCTATAACTTTAATGTGGGTGGGATTAACGCTACTGATTTTTGGTAACGGTTTTTTCAAACCCAATATATCAACCATGGTAGGGCAGCTTTACCATGACAATGATACGCGCAAAGATGCAGCATATACAATTTTCTATATGGGTATCAATGCCGGTGCATTTTTGGCACCCTTTGTATGCGGCACATTTACTGACTACAAATGGGGATTCCTCTCTGCCGGTGTGGGTATGCTGATCAGCCTTGTTATTTTTTACTTTTTTAAGAATAAACACGTAATAGCACCTGATGGAAGGCAATTAGGCATTGGCCCCAATAAGCTTACTGATAACTCAGTTGCCCAAACAGGAGAAAAGAAAAACGATGGAGGCTTTAGCAAGCAACAATTGACTATCCTGATAGGCGGTATTATACTGATGTTCTCATTGATACATTTTGTGGCCGGAATTGATGTATGGGGTTCTTTGATTTACGGTATGACACTAGTAGGTCCTATTGTAATTATTACCGACAAGTCGCTCACGAAAATTGAAAAAGACAGGTTATGGGTTATCATCCTGATCATGATTTTTGTGATCTTCTTCTGGATGTGTTTCGAGCAGGCTGGTGTTTCGCTTACCTATTTTGCAGATGAGCAAACCAACAGACACATTTTTGGATTTGAAATGCCCGCGGCTTACTTCCAGAGCTTTAATGCAGGCTTCATTATTATTTTAGCACCGATCATCAGTGCTATATGGACCAGACTGGCTAAGAAAGGTATCAATGTAGCCGCACCTTT
>CAIKOJ010000082.1 GCA_903829015.1 uncultured Bacteroidota bacterium | reverse complement strand
GTCCTCGCTGCTCTATATTACAAGCCAACCCCGGTTCATCCGGGTTATGGATAATATGAAAGTAGCGGGTGTCGCCACCAGCAACGATATATATTTTACAGTCTGGCCCTAGCTGGCACTGCCAAAACATTGTAGGAAATGGATCTGCATTGCCGTCCCACTCAGCTACTTTTATTTGGGATGAACTGATATCAGGTGCAAGTACGTCCAATTGATACAAAGATTTTCGGCAGGACAAATACAAGTATTGGTTATTGGGTGAAACGGCACACCCAATCTCACCTACAAGCTGGTTGCCGTATTCAAAGGGTATGGTGTCAAATTGGGTAAATATGCCTGCATCCCGGTCAAATGTATACACCATCACAGGCCTATACCGACAAGTTCGGTACAATTTACTGCCATCTGGTGAAAAGACCATTTGACCCAGGCCCTCACCTTGCGGATCTGGGAGAATGCCAATGGTTTGTTGGAATGTGTCTACAATGCCTTGACTTGTAAATTTGAAGATGTAAAACTGGTTGCTGTTTCTTCTAGGGGTGATTAACCACCAGTCCTTGCCGTTGGCATGCTTAACTGCCGCGATTTCCGCCCATGCCAAAGTGTCGGACATCAATACTGTATTCTTTTCAAGAACTTTCCCCTTTCCACTATTCTGTTTCATGTCTACTATAGTATAATAAAATTTATCAAAGATAGCATCAGAAGGATTTGAGAACAATATAAACCGCTTATGAAAAAGATAGTACAAACCCGATGAATCAGGTACTGGTAATATGAGTGAATTCGCTGGGCCGCCCGCATACCCATCTTCATATGTTACACACCATAGTGTATGCGAATTGCCCGGATTGATATTATCTCCATTTTCTATTACCTTGTCAGCTGAATTAGCAATAACACACCCGTTCGTATAAAAAAGCAGACTTCCTGAGGAATCGCAAATGCTGGAATTAGTGCTATACATATTCTGCCCCCTAAAATGATATGTTGCCCTGGGAGGATGGAAATTAAAATCAATAAGTGTACCCCCATAAGTGGTATCAAGAGCATGATTATCATCTCCTGTTATCCAAACATTATCAAATTTCTGTGCTAATGTGGTATATACTGTTAAGCAGAAACCAAGGAAAAATAAGTTTTTCATGCTGAAATGCTCAATATCATATCAGCCCTGTGATGATTGCACATCACAGGGCTGATATAGAAGAATAAAAATTAGTGTTGAATAAGGACTTTGCCCGCCTTTAAACCGGGTACAGAATACCAATACACTCCATCTGGAAGGCCGATTAAAGACAATTGAACAACACCCTGATTTGAAGGCAAGGTAACTCCCCTAACTGTTTGACCCTGAGCGTTAAAAACTAGAAACTGGCCGCCAAAATCACCAATACCCTGATAGTCAATAGAGAGTATATCCTTGGCAGGGTTAGGATATACCCATACACGCTTATCCGGAATAGGCAATACTGGCTGGCTTACACTTACGGTAGCTGTACAGGGTACACCTGGATTGTTTATTGGCCCGAGGCGATAGTTAGGAAAGGATGGCATGGATCCCCCCGTCGGGGTTTGGAAGTTCACCCCACGCTGTTCCACATTGCAAGCTAAACCTGGATCATCTGGGTTGTGGATGACATGATAATATCGAGTGTCCCCCCCTGCCACTATATATATCTTGCAGTCAGGCCCCAACTGACATTGCCAGAACATTGTAGGGAATGGGTTTGCAAAGCCGTCCCATTCGGCCACTTTTGTTTGAGATGCACTTATATCGGGAGCTGATACATCTAATTGGTACAAGGATTTGCGACAGGACAAATATAAAAATCGATTGTTGGGAGAAACCGCACACCCAATTTCACCTATAAGTTGGTTGCCATATTCAAAGTGTATAGTATCAAACTGCGTGAAAAGCCCCGCCTCCCGGTCAAATGAATACACCATCACTGGTTTGTAACGACAGGTACGATACAGCTTGCTGCCATCTGGCGAAAATACCATTTGACCCAATCCTTCGCTTTGGGTGTCCGGCAATATTCCAATCGTCTGTTGAAAAGTATCAACTATTCCATTACGAGTAAATTTGAAAATATAAAAAGTATTGCTGTTCTTACGAGAGGTAATCAGCCACCAATCTTTACCATTAGCATGCTTGGTAGCGACCATTTCACCTAGTGCCAAAGTATCTGACATTACAACAATATTCTTTGCAGTTACGCTTCCTTTACTGTTACCATCATTCATGTCAACACGCGAATAGTAAAGATAATCGCTTAACACAGTCAATGGGTTTGAGAATATTAAGGTTCTTTTATGGAACAAATAAAATACATTAGAAGTGTCCGGCATAGGTAATATAAGAGAACTTTGAATCCCTCCAGAATATCCGTCCTTATAGGTCACACACCATAAAGTATGAGAACTACCTGGGTTGATGTTATCACCATTTTCCAACACCTCGTCGTCTGCTCCAGCTATGACACATCCATTGGTGTAAAAAAGTAAATCCCCTGCTGTATCGCAGATGCTGGAGTTGGTGGTGAACATATTTTGCTCTCGGTAATGATAACTCGCCTTAGGAGGGTTAAAATTGAAATCTAAAATCCCTCCACCATAGGTAGTGTCAAAGGTTTGATTTTCGTTGCCCACTACCCAAACTTGATCGAACTTTTGAGCAAAGAGAGAAATCTGAGAAACGCAAAGTGTGATTAAGAGCCCCGGGTATTTCATATAAAATATAAAAAAGGGATACCCTATGCACTTAGATGAGCATAAGGTATCCCCGTGAAAGGAAATAAGTTAACGGCTGATTACAAGTTTACCGCAAGCATTTGATGCCCCAGGAATGGCGTACCAGTACACGCCTTCGGACAAATTGGTTAATGATACTTGCAGGCTGGTCTGATCTGAGGACAACACAACTTCTTTTACAATTTGTCCCAGGCTATTGAAAAGTAAAAATTGGCTATTCGAGCTGCCGATGCCCGGATATTCAATCGTTATCGAATTTTTGGCCGGGTTGGGATAGACACGAACAGACTGGATATTTTGTTTGTCCTTTTCCGACCTTTCTCCACCCCCGCAAATGGAAAGATCATCATAATCCGCAGGCGTTCCTTGCACCAATTGGAGCATTGCTCGTGCCCTCAATACCGCCTCCCCGTCAGAGAGGGGGCAAAGCATAGCGATTCCTTCTAAAGTAGCAATTTGTGTTTCTGAAAAATCGAGATTCCCAATCGCTACCGTTTGAAGAAATATCTGGTTGACCAATTTTTCGTTGACATTGTAAGACGCACTGCCTGCCAACGCAGCATTTAATGTCAACAGGTTGGCTGCCGCTGTTGCTCGGTTACCTTCATTCATCGCGCCAAGCTGGCGGATACCCAACTGTACATTAGCGTAACCATTTAGACCATTGGTTTGAGCCTGTGATAGGAACATCGAAACATCTGTATTGCCAGGGTAAGGGTTTCCTTCTTCTACAACAAGTTCGCAAAATCTTCGCTGTGAGAGCCATTTATTGGCGGCCTGATACGTTGTTCCACCAAGCTCTCCTTTCACGATCTTGATGTCCAGAGGATAGTCAGACATCAAAGCCGGAAGGGGAGGGCATG
>CAIKOJ010000081.1 GCA_903829015.1 uncultured Bacteroidota bacterium | reverse complement strand
GTAATTTAACAATTGAATGTTCTATGCGTTAAGCACGCAAAGCCGTAAAACCCTCGTTGCAGCAATGGAGTAATGGACCGACGGTGTAAACCATTCACTCGGGGCGTTCGAATGCCAATTGGGCAAGAGTGCCGGGGTTGCCAGACAGAGTCCTGCTTTTTGTTATTGATTTAATACACAGTCTTAAACCAGTTAAGATATTATACAATCTTTATAAATGCTTCAAATTGAGCTGGCTGAAAAATTTTATGTGATCGTTCAATCTGAAATGCACACCTATTACTATTGCCAATAAAATTCTATTTATCTGTCCAAAATATTATATGCTATTTTACGTTCTTGTAAGTAACCTTAAAATCAACTTATGAAAATTATGAGTCTACACCTAGCCGCGATTTTGTTTATGGCCGTTGTTACCATCTCATCGTGCAAGAAAAACGATGACAATTCAAGTTCAGTTATTAATGGTGTGGATAGGAGCGGAGTAAATCTTTTTGCTGCACTTCGTTCTACACCGCAAACTTTTTCGGTAACAGCAGGCGTGGGTAAGAAGATAAAAGGAGCAGGCGGCACTATACTGGAATTTTATCCCAACTCTTTTAAGGATAAAAACGGGAATATCCTTACGAGCGGAACATTGGAAATAGAGCTTATTGAAATGTACAGTGTGGGCGATATGATAGCGAACCGCACGTCCACATCTAACAATTACGGAATCATATATACTAGTGGCGGTGAGGTAAATATTAAAGCCCAGTTGGGCGGGCAGGAAGTATTTGCCAATAAGTACAGGATTGGTTTTAAAGCCAGTTCCAATGTTCAAAACAAACCAATGGAATTGTATGTTCCAGGCGAAAGGAATCGGGATTCCGTTACGTTTTGGACAAATTACAAAATGGGTTCGGTGCCAGGTTCTTCCCTGGTGACGGATGCAGTTTGGTTTCTGAATGAAGCACCTTATTTCTTATTTGACTCATGTAGTACATTCAAATTGATCAATTGTGACCATCCATATGATTCTACATCGAAGAATGTGACTATTAATGTTACTATTCCGGAGAATACTTTTAATAAGGTATATGGCTCGTTAAGTATAGCCTTCCCTACACTTAACGTGGCTACAATATTAACTGCTACCAATTATAACTCGGATACGCATGTGATGACGTTTCAAGGGTGGGTGCCAACCGGTCCCTCGGGCAAAATCTCTTTAATGATCGCAAAGGATATTAGTAATTTCTTCTATTATGAACAGGCGTGTAATGTATCGGGAGATATGAGTATCAACGCCAACGTAAAATTATTAACGACGACTGAACTAATGGCTAAGCTCCATGCTTTGTAGTGAATATTGTGTCAATTATTCCGTTCATTAATCTTTGGCATTTGTAGGACTGTTCATCATGAATTTCCTTTACCTCGTCGGGTTCGAAGTTGCCATGTTGCATATCTTCAATGGATATGCGGATCTGCAGACGGCAGGGGTGATTAAGTAAACTTCATTTTCGAATCCCAGCCTTTCTTCGGAAATTGCTTGAATTAGTTTAAAGAAAACGAAGAGGTTTTTCTTTATGCCAGATGCGTCCGAGTCATGACTTTTCCGCTCGGTTCGGTGCGGGAGACCGGGATGCAAGATTAAAACGAAAGCTTCGGCAGAAATTAAATGGGATAAGCTGCGATTCAGGAATGATTAATCACCAGGCTTTATAAGAAGTTACATCCCAGTGATGCCCCCCACAACAAGCGTTATAAAAGTAAATGGTGTCGTGCCGAAAGGCGACACTTGACCCCCAATGTCCTGGATACCCAATAAGATTGATATACGTGTCGCTAGCAGAATTGTATGGCAATGTATCGCCCCATACTACAATTGTTGATTCATCAGGACTTGTAATGGTGAAAACAGTATCTGGTAGAGCATGCAGTGTATCACCGGGTACATTAAGTCCGTAGGGGGTATGCATACCATTTGTCCAGTGCCATGTACCTGCAAGCATGGACGCACCTAAGGGCCAAATCTTCAAAGTTTTCACGGCAATATGCGCTGTGTCGTTATTTACCACCAATGTGGTCGAATAATACTCTTTTGCTTTAGAATACACATGGAACGGAGTACTGTCGACAGAAGTTGTCCCGTCTCCGAAGTTCCATAAAAATATGCTGGTTGAAGGCTGGTTGCTGCGAAACCAGATTGTATCGTTAACGCGCAGGCTCCCGGTATACGTAAAATCAGGAAGCTTTGTGTTTTTGGCACTATCGACTTTGGTGCTGCTGCTCTTACTGCAGCTGTTGCTGGTAATACATAAACTGGCTGTTATCAAAAGTGCCAAGACTGTCAGGAATATTTTTTTCATAAGAAAGGTTGCTTCTAGTGCTGTCTATAACTAGTCAGGGACTTCTAAGTTAGTATTAACTTAAATAAAAGGGCAATAATCATGCCATATTAGCGCTTTTTTATCCTGAGCTGCATGATTTTGATCAATTAAACCACGACCTTCAAAAGCCTGAAAAACTCTTCTTCCTGAATTTCCTTAACCTCGCCGGTAGCTAGGTTTCCCAACTTCAAATCTTCAATGGATATGCGGATCAAGCGGCGGCAGTGGTGTTGTACCGCTCTCATCATGCTGCGTATCTGGTGGCGCTTGCCCTCGTAAAGTGAAACCTGGAGCCATGAATGGGAGATGTAAGGATTTTGCTCAAGCTGAAAGGGCAACACATCGGGTGGGGTATCTAGCAGTTGTACCTCGCAGGGAGCGGTACGGTATTCTCCGGCACCGCGAATACGAATGGTTACTCCGCTACACAGTTGTTTTACTTTTTCGGGAGTTATCAGACCATTTACACGTACCAGATATGTGCGGCGGTGGGGAGTCTCGGTGTCAAACAACAAACGGGTTACTTGCTTGTTCGTTGTTAGTATCAGCAACCCTTCCGACAGGCCATCGAGCCGTCCTACCGCATGGGTGCCCTCGGGGAAATCAAAGCCCAGATCACCCAATAGGGGCACATCTTCCACGCTCACAAACTGAGAAACCATACCAAACGGTTTGTTGACAATGAAGTAACGGTGCGCCTGCGTGTTCATACAATGTGCAAATGTAGTTTATAAGGCAGCTTCGCCTAACTGAGGTCTTTTTGGGATCAATAACTTTAAGTTATTAATGTGAAAGAAGGCATCCAAAATAACAGGAGCTATTAAACTTTCATTGAACTAATGTAGATTTGACGACTTTTCTCCAAAAACAATGTTCAAGCGACTCACCTGTTTATTGCTTTTATCTGTGCTGCTTGGGGGTGGTTTCAGAACGCTGGCTCAGAAGCAAGGGCAGGCGGCCGTTGATTCTATGCTCATAGACCTGAAAAAATCAACGGAGGACACAAACAAAGTTAAGCTGCTGAAGTACCTGTCATATCAATATAGCAACATTGATCCGGCGGAAGGAATTAAATATGGGGAAATGTCATTAGTGCTGGCCACGAAACTAAACTGGAAAAAGGGAATAGCATACGCAAACGTCAACATTGCGGTTAATTATTTGAACCAGTCTGATTTCCCGAAAGCACTGGAACTAAACAAACGGGCACTGGCTTTATTTGAGCAGGAAGCGGATAAAAGGGGATTGTCGGTTGTTTTGAATAATATAGGGATGGTGCTGTTGAATAAAAGCGACTATAATGAAGCGGCAAACTATTTTGAGCGGTCGTCGAAGATAGCAGAGGAAATGGGCGATATAGATGGGCAGGCTTATGAAATAGGCAATCTGGCGATTGTGTACAACGCAAAAAGTGATTATGCAAAAGCACAGGAGTAATATTTCAAGGCATTGAAGTTGTATGAGGCGTTAGGAAATAAATTCCTGGTGGCATCTGTAATGCAGAATATTGGTGCCAATTTCAATTCGCTTGGTAACTATGCCAGCGCATATGATTGGTTTAAAAAGGCGCTGGATCTGGGGAAGGAAACGGGTAACAAAAAAATTATTGCGCATGCGCTAATGAACATCGGTTCCAACTATAGTGCTCAAAAAGATCAGAAACAGGCGATTGTATATGAAACGGAGGCGCTGCGCATGTTTGAGGAGATAGGCGATAAATTGAGTATTGCTACTGTAACAGGCAATTTGGGCGATAACTACCTGTTCCAAAAAAACTACCAGAAGGCTTACGAGTTTCAGAAGAAAGCCCTGAAAATGTCGATAGAAATAGGTGAAAAGACAGTTCAGGCATGGAACCTATATAACATCTCCAATACATTCCTTTCATTTGTGACTGATACTCCTGCAATGCAATCTGTTGCAAGGGGTGAGCATATTTTTGGAAGTGATATTAACAGCGCTGATGCTGTCCCTACAAGCAGGCAGGCGCTGCTGCATGGCAGTAAGGATTATGCCTTGCAAGCACTTGCATTAGCAAATGAAACTGAAGCTGCTGATCTAGTTAGTAAGTGCTATCAAAATCTGTCTAATACGGCTATGCTGGGTGGCGACTATAAAACGGCACTGGAATACGCCAATAAAAGCCATGCATTAAATGACTCCATTTTTTCGAAAGCTAACAACGACAAAATTGCACAGCTTTCAGCCGATTACGACCTTGAGAAAAAGCAAAACAGAATAACGGTGCTGGAGAAGGACAGTGAACTGAATACAATAAAAATAAGACAGCAGGTATGGCAGCGAAACGCGATTGTTGTATCTGCTATATTGGTGCTTGTGCTTGCTGTGGCTTTTTTTATGGTTCGTTTGCAGCGCAACCGAAAAGATATGCAGGTAGCATTTTCCAGGTCGCTGATTCAGAATCAGGAACGGGAGCGGCAGCGGATATCGAGGGAGCTGCATGACAGCATAGGGCAGAACATATTGTTCATCAAAAATCAGTTATCTGATCAGAAAAGCAATCCTGCATTGGGTCCGGTAATGGAGACAATAGGTGCAACAATTGAGGAGGTGAGGAATATCTATAAAGAACTGTACCCAAATCAGCTGGAGAAGTATGGCCTGGCTGCGGCTGTTGATACACTGGCCGAAAAGGCGCACGATACAACGGGGATATTTGCCAGCGCAGACCTACAGGAGATAGGCGGCGATTTGCCTAAAGAGGTGAGTATTAATCTGTATAGAATAATACAGGAGTGCCTGAACAATACTATAAAACATGCCGATGCAAAGGCTGTAAGGGTTACTGCGACAAAATCGGACGGTAAAATTATTCTTAGTATTGTTGATAATGGACGGGGTTTTGACATGGCGATGCTGGCCAGGAAATCGCAAAGTTCGAGCGGGTTGCTGAATATTGAGGAACGATCAAAAATGCTGGGTGGTAAAATGGAACTTGAGAGTGGAGCATCTGGAACTAAGATCACTATAATAATACCTATTAGCAATGAAGTATAGAATAGTAATTGCTGACGACCACCCGATCTTCAGGAATGGTATAAGGGATATTATCAATGGTCTGGCCTGGGCAGAAGTGGTAGGCGAAGCTGGCAATGGTTTGGATGCCTATAAAACGATCATCAACCAGATCCCAGATTTGGCTGTACTGGATCTGGAAATGCCGATGCTGAGTGGACTGGATGTTTGTAAAAAAATACTAAGTGAGAAGCATTTTACCCGCTTCATCATTCTTACAATGCATAAGGAAAAGCACTTCTTTGATGAAGCGATGAACATTGGGGTGATGGGATATTTGTTGAAAGACAACGCCATTGATGAGTTGCTGACAGCAATTAGAACAGTAAAAGAAGGAAAGCAATACGTAAGCCCGTTGATTGAAAGTTACCTTACTGTTCATCAGGCAGTACAGCAACTACCCGATGGTTTTAAAGAACTACATGCCACGCTCACTCCTACAGAAAAAGTAATATTAAAACTAATAGCGCAGAGCAAAACATCGCAGGAAATAGCTGATAATATCTTTATAAGTCCGAATACAGTCGACAATCACCGCGCAAATATTACCCGAAAATTGAAACTTGAGGGTAAAAACTCCCTTCTAAAGTTTGCTATTCAGTACTCAGGGATGCTCTAAGTTTTCATGAAACAGATACTTGAAGCTGCAAATAGTGGTTAACCACTATTGCGGGCGGGTATTTAATATTGGACTTTTGGGACTGGTGTTTTTAACCAGTCAGCTCATTTTACGTCCAAAAACAAACTACATGAAACGAAAACTTCTATTCAAAGATCAAACCAACATGGCGACGCAACCGTATTCATCCTTGCGTTTTGTTTTGTTATTCTTGCTGCTTTTAGGTTTCCATGCCAAAGGGCAGACATACTACCAGCTTAGTACGGTGTCGGGAACAGAAACAGCCGGCGGTGTTACTGTGACCATAACCCCGTTTGGCACCACAGATGGTTCGTCATTTTGTTTTGGGGGTGTCGCACCTTATTACACTGATGCAGATGGCAGCGGAGCCACATATACGTTTTCGAGCCCGGTAGCCTCTGTGCGATTGCCAACACAATTTGGCATTAATCCACCGTTTACTACGGCCACCTATTACATCAATGGCAGCTTTTACCCGCTCACCTCAGCCAACCTGATCAGCGAAGCTGATGGTGAGTGCACCAATGGTCTTGCCCGGGTAGCAGGGGGATTACTGGATAACAATGTTATCCCCACAAGCCCCAGCGGAGTTGTGCAGATAGATGGTAGCATAACCAGTGTGACTATTGTTTTGAATTTCTCTGATCCGAGCGGGTACAGCTCATGGGGATTGTTTTTTGCACCCAGTGCTTTAGGGTTTGATGCCGGCAGCCTAATTACTTCAAATATATGCAAGAATTCCCCACCTAAGAATATTGGTTCATTGCTTGCTGCGTCTGATATAGGCACAGGCACGTTAACCTGGTCGGTTGTGTCGGGTCCATCGCACGGCACACTTTCAGGTTTTCCAGCAACTAGAGCGATAGGTACTAGTGTACCTCCAACTGGTACCTTTTACCAGCCTACTAGTGGTTATACCGGCCCAGATGCGTATACCATTCAGGTTTCCGACGGAACAAATACAGCTACAACAACCGTTAATGTAACAGTAGGAGGGTCTTCGCCAGCAATTGTAGAGATGAGCGGTGGCGGTGGCTATTGCGTCGATGATACAGGAGTTCATGTTGGGTTGGTAGGATCGGCTGTCGGTATCGATTATCAATTGTATCATGCAGGGTTGCCCATAGGTGATCTTTTCCATGGCATTGGCTATCTGTTCAGTTTCGGATTGCAGACATTGGCGGGCACTTACACAGCTACAGCCACCGACCCAATCAGTGGTTGCACGGTTGATATGTCGGGCACCAGAACGGTGATTATTTATCCTGTACCTGTTGCCTACAATGTTACGGGTGGCGGTAATTATTGCAGTGGCGGCAGTGGTGTTGCGGTAGGGGTAGACAATTCGGCCATTGGAATTGACTATCAGCTTTATATCGGTGGTTTGCCCATACTAGGCGCTTTGGTGCATGGCACCGGGTCGGCAATCAGCTTTGGGCTGCAGACGGCTGCCGGCACTTACACAGTAGTTGGTAAAAATGCGAGCTTCACAGGCTGTACCACCGACATGACAGGTTCGGCAATAATCAGCATCGACCCATTGCCTACCGTTTATACGGTAACGGGTGGTGGCAGCTATTGTGCTGGCGGCGAAGGCGTAAGTATAGGCCTTTCGTCTACAGAAGTTGGTGTAGACTATCAATTGTACATGGGTACCACACCTGTAGGCACTCCGTATGCAGGTACCGGTGGTGTATATACCTTTGGTTTTTTCACAACCGCAGGTACTTATACAGTAAAAGCCACAAATGCTACTACAGGCTGTACAAGTACAATGTCTGGCAGTGCTACTGTTACAATTGGTGCCATACCGATTATTTATGAAGAAACGGGCGGTGGCGACTATTGTGCCGATGTACCAGGTGCTGTGATAGGAATTGTTGGGTCTACAGCAGGTATCAGCTATCAGCTATATTTTGCCGGAGCCATTTTTGATGTGCCAATAGGCAGTCCCATCATAGGAACTGGCGGAGCCATCAGCTACGGCATGCAGTTGTTCTCGATTTATGGTGCCAACCCTATATTTTACGTAATTGCAACAAACCCAACTACAGGATGTTCTATTCAATTTCCATACATATTTATCAATAACCTTCCACCTCCTGAAATCTATGAAGTAACTGGTGGAGGCACTTATTGTGCGGGTGGAACAGGGGTAGATATTGGCCTAACTTCTTCTACCTTTAGTACTTACTACCAGTTGTATAGAGGCACCACACCAGTTGGCGCCCCGATAAGAGGCGCATTCTTTCCTATATCGTTTGGATTGCAAACGGTACCAGGTACGTACACAGTAAAGGCTACGTTTCTTGGCTGTACAGCAGCTATGGCCGGATCCGCAACTGTTGCTGTAAATTCATCGCCGGCGGTAGTGGCTATGACCGGAGGCGGTGGCTACTGCGCCGGTGGTGCAGGTGTGCATGTTGGTCTGGCCGGTTCTGCTCCGGGCGTAGACTATCAATTATGGATGGGCGCTACTGCAATAGGCGGCCCGGTTGCCGGCATAGGTTCTGCGCTTGACTTTGGATTACAGACGGCAGCCGGTGTTTATACGGTAACAGCTACCAATCCCACTACAGGGTGCAGCAGCAATATGACAGGAAGTGAAACAGTGACAATTTATAGTTTACCAACCGCTTACAATGTTACCGGCGGCGGAGCTTATTGCATAGGCGGCTCTGGTGTTGCTGTGGGACTGACTGGTTCGTCTACAGGTGTTAGTTACCAACTATATCTTGGCGGTTCACCTGTTGTAGGTTCTACAGTGGCGGGCACAGGTGCTGCAATCAGCTTTGGCACACGCACGGCGGCAGGCACTTATACAGTAGTAGCAACAAGTGCGCCAACCGGCTGCACCAATAATATGATAGGAAGTGCTTCTGTAACTATTTATTCTTTACCGACAGCCTATACCGTAACAGGTGGGGGTGCGTATTGTACGGGCGGAACAGGTGTACCTGTAGGACTTTCCAACTCACAGGCAGGTGTGAACTACCAATTGTACCGTGGCACTACGATTGTATCAGGCGGCTTGGTAGCCGGCACAGGTTCGGCAATTTCTTTCGGATTACAAACCGCAACTGGTACCTACACCGTAGTTGCTACTAATGCTTCAACAGGCTGTACCAGCAACATAACAGGCAGCGTTGCAATATCTACAACGCCTCCTCCAACTGCCTTTACGGTAACGGGAGGTGGTGCGTTTTGTGCAGGTGGAACAGGTGTAAGCATCGGGTTATCGGGTTCTCAGTCAGGTGTCAGCTATCAGTTATTCAGCAGTGCGGGGCCATCGGGTAGTCCGGTTGTTGGTATTGGTGCGCCTATAACTTTTGGGTTGCGCACAGGTGCAGGCACTTATACAGTTGTTGCAACTACCGCAGGCGGATGCACTAATAATATGACAGGATCGGCTACAGTAACTGTTAATGCGGTTCCTGCGGTATTCTCGGTTACAGGTGGCGGTGCATATTGCAGCGGCGGCTCTGGCTCAGTGATAGGGTTGAGTGGCTCTGCAACAGGAGTGAATTACCAATTGTACAGGGGCACTACACTAGTTGGTAGCCCGGTTAGTGGCACAGGTAGTACCATCAGCTTCCCGCCACAAACAATAGCCGGTACCTACACAGTAATTGCTACTGCTGCAGGTGGCTGCACAACGGCTATGAGCGGCAGTGCTTCTGTTACGGTGAGCAGTTCGCCGGCAGTTGTATCAGTTTCAGGTGGCGGTGGATATTGTTCGGGTGGAACGGGTGTACACATTGGGTTGGTGGCTTCTGTTTCGGGTGTCAACTACCAGTTGTGGCTAGGTGGCTCGCCGGTAGGCAGCCCAGTAACAGGTGTTGGCGGCGCACTCGATTTTGGATTAATAACAACATCAGGTGTATACACAGTAACAGCAACCAATGCAGCGGGCTGTAGCAACAACATGACCGGCAGTGCAACTGTAGTGGTTAATGCGACTCCAACAGTTTTTAATCTTACTGGTGGCGGCAGTTATTGCACAGGTGGCACAGGAGTGCATGTAAGACTCAGCGGATCAACTTCGGGCGTAACATACAAACTATTTGTAAGCGGCACACCTGCATTTACTATGACCGGTACAGGCGCAGCACTTGATTTTGGATTGTACACCACAGCTGGTACTTACACTGTAATAGCAACAAATGGGCTGGGCTGTACGAGTGCTATGAGTGGCAGTGTTTCAATTTCAGTTAACCCTAACCCTACTATGACCAGCACGGCATTCACTATAGCACCGGGAGGTACTGCCACACTCACAGGCTCTATAGCAGGTGGTACATGGACCAGCACTCTTCCATCAGTGGCAACAATAGGCGGCTCCACAGGCTTGGCAACAGGTGTATCTTTAGGTACAACAGTTATCACATACACACTACCAACCGGCTGCTATGCCGCACATGCATTGTTAGTAACTGCTACCGGCCACCGTGAAAGCCATCCGGCAACAACACCTGCTGCGACAGAGACTTTGGGAAACATAACGGTTGCACCGAATCCATCTAAAGGTACGTTTACGATCAAAGGTTCGTTAAGTACCGCCAACGATCAGGAAATGGAAATTCAGGTAACGAATATGTTCGGGCAGGTGGTTTATACGAGTAAATCAGTATTGAGCAATAATGAAATTAACCAAACCGTGGAACTTAGCTCGAACCTGCCAAATGGCATGTATCTGCTGAGTGTTCGCTCCGGTAATGATTTTAAAGTTGTTCATGTAGTTATAGAAAAATAGGGGGATTTTTAATGACGAATTTGTGAAAGCAGGTGGAGCAATTCACCTGCTTTATTGTTTTGGAAACTGAGTTTCCCAGGATATTCATGCAACTGGTAATTTTTATTACCTTTAAAAAAAGTATCAATCAATGACACGCAATTCTAAGGTGCTGCTGGGGGTAGCTACGTTTTTACCTATGGTGCTGGGACTAATGTTGGTGTTTGTGTACATCAGCATGATTCCTGAGATCATTCGTATGGTGACCAGCACTGGTAGCGGCTCCGATATCATGTCTTGTTATTTGTCGAAGATTTTCTCAGGAAAAGCTTTTGCGCTGATCTTTCTGATCATCATCACAAAACTGGGCGTGCTTATTTACTACGTCATAGATGTGATCAAGCGCAGATTTAAATCTGATGCAGAAAAAGTATTCTGGATACTGCTGTTCGTATTGTTTGGATCTATACCACTGATAGTGTACTACTTTACTAAAATAGTACCTGATCCCGAAACTAACCGAAGCAACGAAATAACCGATCTGTAAATGAAAGAGTGGTATGTTACACCATCATTGTTACCGGATTCTCCACAAAAGTTTTGAGTGTCTGCAGGAACTTAGCACCTACTGAACCATCAACAGAGCGATGATCGCAGCTTAGAGTCACTTTCATCAAATTACGGATAACAACCGCACCATTCTCAACAACAGGAGTTGGAGTGATCTTGCCTACAGCCAGTATGCAACTATCTGGAGGGTTGATTATCGCAGTAAATTCATCGATATCCATCATACCCAGATTAGAGATGGTGAAGGTGTTACCTGTAAATTCACTTGGCTGAATTTTCTTGGTACGCGCTTTATCGATCAATGAACCAGCTTCCTGTGCAATCTGAGAGAGTGATTTCTGATCGGCAAATTTTACAACGGGTACGATCAAACCTTCGTCTACCGCTACCGCTGTACCGATATGTATGTGATGGTTCTGACGGATGAAGTCGCCCATCCATGAACTATTGATAGCCGGGTGCTGGCGCAGCGCCATGGCACATGCCTTGATCACCAGATCGTTGAAAGAAACCTTTACCGGAGAAATATCGTTTATTGCTTTGCGTGCCTCTATGGCTTTATCCATAGTGAGGGTCATGCGTAGGTAGAAATGCGGTGCACCGAATTTGCTTTCGCTTAACTTCTGTGCAATGATGCGGCGCATCTGTCCATTGGGGATATCGGTATATCCCTCCTGACCAACAGGCATAGCCTGAATGGCGGCCATTGGAGCTTTGGCAGCTTTAGGAGCTTCAGCAGCAGGTGCAAAGGTTTCTACATCGCGCTTAATAATACGGCCACCATCGCCGGTGCCTTTAACAGCGTGTATATCAACGCCTTTTTCCTGAGCTACTTTTTTAGCCAACGGAGAGGCTTTAACTCTATCATCTGAAGCGGCAGCAGGAGCAGGCTCAGCAACTGGAGCTGTAGCTACCGGTTGTGGTACCGACGCTGTAGCAGCAGGAGCAGCAGCTTCCTCAGCTTTAGCAGGAGCTGGAGCAAGGCCTTCGGCAGCGAGTATGGACTGAAAATCTTCACCCGGCTTACCGATGATGGCCATTATGCCATTTACCGGAACACCTTTGCCTTTTTCTACACCAAGATACAGCAGCGTACCATCTACGTAAGGTATCACCTCCATAGTAGCTTTGTCGGTTTCCACCTCTGCAATCACATCGTCTGCTTTCACAGTGTCACCAACTTTTTTGTGCCATTCTGCTATAACACCTTCTTTCATTGTATCGCTCAACAAAGGCATTCTTACTGCTTCAGCCATAATCTGTTCCGTGGTTTAAAGTTCAAAAGTAATTTTTTTAAAGGAATTTTCTATTCCCCGCACACTTGTATAATCAAGATTTAAGAAATTAACTGCCTTTAGCTATTTTTTGACCGTAATCGTTGCTAAGTCATGGCATCAGGAATCTAGATAATCTCAACTACTACCATACTTTGGCAGTCAAATTAAATGTATTTTAATACTCAATAGTCATACCGAGGCTGTCCTTAAGTTTTGCCAGTGCCGGGTTTTTCTGAACCATAGCATCAAAAGTCTCGCTTCTGCTGAGTACTACAGTATTCTGGGCCGCTTTTACAGATTCATCTTCCCTTATTTCTGTAGTGATACGCACCCTTGAATTAGTTTCTGCGCTGAAAAAATCGATCATCTGCGATTTCTGGTCGCGGGCGTAGGTATCGGTTAATTCGCTGGGTGAGATGATCCGTATCTCATCGGGCGGAATCACCTCCAACTGCATGAGGCTGAACTGGGCGTGGATCACATTCTTATTTGCAGCCGCTAATTTCTGCTTGTATAATTCAAACAAACTGAGTGCAGTAACCAGACTCAATGACACCTGGGCTTCGTTTTGTTTGCTGGCGGCTGTTGTTACTTTTTCGTCGATATCAGACAGCATATTGGTGCTCAGTCTCCGGCTTTTACCGGCGGCAGTAGGTGCCACGGGTGTAGCCGGTGGTGCAGGCTGGGGCGTTGATGGAACAGCCGGAACAACATCGGGCAATGGAGTTGCCAGTATTGTAGGTGTCTTGGCCGGGTATGGTTTTGGTTCTTCCTGGACTACTGGCGCAGGTTGACTTTCCGGTGTTACGGGTTTAGTTACAGGCGTGTTTATTTTAGCGGCTTCGTTCTGAAAACCACTATTTACGACACTACTAGAGTTTTTTTTTACATCGTCGAAAACATCGTTTCCGGCGGAACCTGATGAAGAAGACGACTGCAAGAGAAAACAGATCCTGATCAGGCACATTTCTACATGCAGCCTTTTATTGGTAGCCTGTTTATAATTCAGTTCGCTGTCGTTGATAACGTTGAGTGCCGATAAAATAAACGAAGGTGGAGCCTGGTAAGCTTTCTCATTGTACACCGGTTTGAAATCGTTGGGCACATCCAGCAATTTGACCATACGGCTGTCTTTGCAGAGCATCAGATTTCTGAAGTGTTCGGCAAGACCGTTGATGATCACATCACCTTCAAAACCTTTTTCGAGGGCATGGTCCAGTTTCAAAAGGGTGCCTGCAACATCCTGGCTCAGCATACCATCGGTGAGGCCGAAGTAGAAATCAGCATCGAGCAGGTTCAGATGCTCCATGGTGTTGCTGTAAGTAAGCATACCATTAGTGAAGCTGGCGATCCTGTCGAGCATGGAGAGCGCATCGCGCATAGCACCTTCACTTTTCTGGGCTATGATGTGCAATGCTGCTTCCTGGGCTATCATTCCCTCCTTGGCGGCTATGCTTTGCAGGTGCGCTACAATATCGTGGGTAGTGATGCGCCTGAAATCAAATATCTGGCAACGGCTAAGAATGGTAGGAAGTATCTTATGTTTTTCGGTAGTGGCGAGTATAAAGATCGCATAGGGTGGTGGTTCTTCCAGCGTTTTCAGGAAGGCATTAAATGCTGCACCAGTTAACATGTGCACTTCATCAATAATGTAGACTTTATATTTTGTGCCTTTATGGGGTGGGATAGTAACTTTTGAAATAAGTTCTCGGATATTTTCAACGCCATTATTACTTGCGGCATCCAATTCAAAGACATTATAAGAGGTATGGTTTTCCGAATTGCTTATGCAATTGGGACACACACCACATGCCTCCATATCTTCTGTAGGCGTTTCGCAGTTGATGGTTTTGGCCAAAATACGTGCACAGGTAGTTTTGCCCACACCCCTTGGTCCGCAAAAAAGATATGCGTGTGCCAAATGCTGATTTTTGATCGCATTCTTTAAGGTGGTGGTTATATGCTCCTGCCCCACAACTGTATCAAACGTTTGCGGGCGGTACTTGCGTGCTGAAACTATGTATTCGCTCATTTTACTTTAGTACTTAGTCGTTAGTAATTAGTAGATAGTCGCGAGTGCGTTGTTTATACTAATAGCCAGACTGCTATCAAAAGTAAACAGGAAATGGTAGAAAGAAAAAAGAAGTTTTGGGCGGATGTTTAGATATTTGAATATTTTTTAAAAAGAAACCGCTGTGGATTAAAATACCTCAAATATGGTATTTTCAACAGTTCAAAAATTGCGGATATTGCATAAAAAACGAACTATGCTAGAGATATTTGTATTGCTCGCACTGCTAAAACCTATTGAGGCACTGGCTAAGCGCAAAGGATTAAAACCTTATAAATGGAGGTTGACTACAGTTGGTGCATGGTTTGGCTCTGAATTTGTAATTGGGTTATTTACGTACCTGATCACCAATAATGTACTTATATCTTACGGTGCCGCCATAGCAGGTGCAATTGGGTCTTATTTCTACGTAAAGAACAAACTGAACCAAATGCCGGATAAGGAAGACGACCTGCTGACTACTTTGGGTCAGGAGGTGCAGTAGGTAGCAGAGTAATAGGTATTGGTGAAAAGGAAATTATTTCTTTTTCATCTCTTCCAGTTCCTTTTCCTTCTTTCTTTTACTTTCTTCGGCCCTCTTTATGTCTTCCCTTTCTTTTTCGAGTTTTTCGTTCATCCTTTGAACTTCGGCCTCTTTATTTTTGATCTCAACATTATGCTCTACAGTGGCATTGATGTTGGTGAGAAATGTACTGATAGCAGAAGCGGCACCGGCATCGTTTGCACTGGTGATGAAATTGTCGTAGCCTTTTGATGCTATGAAGTAGACTTTGGTTTTGCGCCTCTTGCTACTCACTTTGTAGTACAGGTCTAATTTACCTGAGCTTACGGCAGGCCATTCAACTCCCATCATGCGGTAGAACTTTTTCTTCTTCTTTGCTTTCTTTAGTCCTGCTTTTTCCAGTTCTGTTACCACAGCGGCTTGTACATCCTCTTGATCGAATTTACTGGTTGCAACAAAACAGGAAGCAATTTGTTTTCCCATTTTAATTGTTTCCTCAGTGATCTTTTGCGACCGGCCGACTGCAGGAACAAGCAACATAGTAATCAGCAGACTGTACAGGAATTTTTTCATAGCATGAATTTGCGGCGAAATTAAGGAAAACAACTTTAATGCGGTGTAGATGAAACAATTGCAAAAAGATTTAATGTTGTAAACATTAACAATAAATGGAAGCGGAATTTTGGACAGGAAAATAACAATTGCTAGCTTTGTACAAACGCTATCTGATGGATACAATGGTAAGTGCTCCTGTCAAGTTAACCCCTTGTGCTGTTGCTGAAATCAACAGACTTATGAGTGAACCCGGCTTTGATAAAGAAACTTTTTTAAGGATTGGCGTGAAGGGCGGAGGATGCTCAGGGCTGAGCTATCTGCTTGGTTTCGACAGGCAGGAAGCGGATGATGAGGTGCATGAAATAGAGGGAATCAAAGTATTGATGAAGACTGCCCATGGTATTTATCTGTATGGTATGCAGGTTGATTTCTCTGATGGACTGAACGCCCGCGGATTTGTGTTCAATAATCCTAATGCAAGCTCTACTTGCGGTTGCGGTACATCGTTTTCGGTGTAGTTTTTCTTTTCTTAGCAATTAAGGCAATTTTCAAACATTAAAGTTTGGAGAAATTTTGGTACCCTATTTTATTTCGGGGTGGGCTATTGCTATGAGCGTATAGCCGGGTTGTTTTACATTTGTAATGTATGGCTTTGCATTTTCTTGATGACGAACTATGGTTCCCAGATGTGGAGGAGGCTTTGCCTGATGGACTGCTTGCGGCAGGTGGCGACCTGAGTACCGAGCGCATATTACTTGCCTACAGAAATGGTATTTTCCCATGGTTTAATGATGATGACCCGCCATTGTGGTGGTCGCCTGATCCCAGGTTTGTGCTGTTTCCTGATGAATTGAAGGTGAGTAAGAGCATGAAGCAATTGCTGAGGAATAAAGAATTTGAGTTTAAGGTAAATATTGATTTTGAGGCGGTGATCTATAACTGCAGGTCGGTATTGAGAAATGGAGTGAGCGGTACATGGATCACCGATGAGGTGGCGGATGCCTATACAGCACTGCACAACATGGGCGTAGCGCATAGTGCAGAAGCATGGCATGAAGGAGAACTCGTGGGCGGACTGTATGGTGTGCAGATGGGTAAGGTGTTTTTTGGAGAGAGTATGTTCAGCCTACGATCTAATGCAAGCAAGTATGCATTTATCTGCTTTGTGGAGCAACTTCGGGAGCAAGGAATTGCATTGATAGACTGTCAGGTCTATACCGATCATTTGAAATCGCTAGGGGCAAGATCTATACCCCGGCGGGAATTTAAGCAACTACTGGAGGTACATATTGAAGATACAAAAGCATGTCGGGCCAACGTAAAATAATCCATATTGATATGGATGCATTTTATGCCTCGGTGGAGCAGAGGGACCATGCCGAGTACCGTGGCATGCCGCTGGTAGTAGGTGGTATGCCGGAGGGAAGGGGTGGGGTGGTAGCCGCCGCCAGCTACGAGGCACGGAAATTTGGCATACGGTCGGCCATGCCATCTAAGAAAGCACTGGAGCTTTGCCCCGATGTATTGTTTGTACGACCCCGATTTCCGGTGTACAAAGAAGTATCTAACAGTATTCGTGAGATTTTTAAAAGATACACAGACCTCATAGAGCCGTTGTCGCTGGATGAGGCTTATCTGGATGTTACAAATGACAAGCAAAACATAGGATCGGCAATTGATATTGCCCGCCAGATAAGGGCTGCTATTAAACAGGAGCTGAATCTGACGGCCTCGGCCGGGGTGTCAGTAAATAAGTTTGTGGCAAAGATAGCATCAGATGTATGTAGTCAAACTAAAGTGGACTTATTGTTAGATAGTGTTTCTTGATTTTTTAAAGTTAAAAAAGTTTTTTTTATTTTCAGGTGATAGGGGTTAATTTCTGTAATAAATACCTGCTTTTCCTTCTGCTTAAAGTCAT
>CAIKOJ010000080.1 GCA_903829015.1 uncultured Bacteroidota bacterium | reverse complement strand
GAATATGCACTGAACTGAATTTTCTGTTGCTGAATTAGCATCCTTCAAAATACAAAAAAGGGAGCAGAAAACTAAATTTTCCACTCCCTTTCTTTCTGTCGTACAAAAAGGACTTTTTCAGTGCCCTCGATATACACCGGAGGTTAAAAAATATATTTCATTCACTATAGCGCCTTTATTCCCAATCGTCTTTCCAAGACATGCACAATAAGTCTGATCGATTCCTTTGTTAGTGGCTTGATAAGGTAGTACTCAACGTTTTTATTCAGTTGCGCCCTATCCATATCTGCTTTGTTTACCGACGAGGATAGGATATGAACCTTCACCCTAGACTTTAAACTATCATCCAGTTTATCAAACATTTCCAAAAACCCCCACGCATCCATTACCGGCATCATGATATCCAACAGAAGAATCGCTTTTTTATCTTTATTCTTCCCCGAATAATTATCAACCATGTAACGGAACCCTTCATTAGGGTCAACAAAATCTGAAATTTCTACGTCAGGATAAGTTTTCTCCAGAATTTTCCGGCAAAGCTTGTTATTGATCGCATCATCATCAATAATGATAAATTCCTGAAAGTAACTCATAAGGAATAAATTAGCTTGGATTAGTTTGGACTATTTTTCAACAACAATTCTTGCAACAATGCGCTCTTGCTCGGTTTGCAAACTGATCAGATAAATACCATTTGCAGTAGATGCAGGAAGCTGCAGCTCTTTGTTAATTGTACCGTTGAAGTTCGAAATTTGCTCAGAATAAACTGCTCTGCCTGCCATGTCGGTAACCCTGATCGTTGCATTATTTCCTGCTATTTCGTTACCTGTAAATACGAAAGAACCGGTACTTGGGTTAGGCACGATCTGAATGCGACTGTCGGTGGTAAGATCATTGATTCCTGTGCGTGGTACCACATGAATAGTTATAGAACCTGAGCCTGCTGAATCTGCACATCCCATCACTTTGCAAGTCAGTACATCGTTGTTTTTAAATGCATTGCTTATCAACGTGCGTGACGTTGCACCGGCAACCAAAACGCCATTAACATACCACTGGAACGTTGGAGTTACGCCTCCGTTGTAAAATACTGCAGTCGCAGTATCTGTTTGACCATTCACGATGTTTACGCCGGGATATGCATTCACAACTACGGTTGGCACTATCTTGTCCAGCACTGTCATGAAAATACCATGGTTTAGAATATTAGGTACAGCGCAAGTAGCATCACTGGTCATGGCAACGTGTACATGATCTCCCTGCGATGGAATATATGTGTAGCTGCTGCCTGTGCCTGCAAAAGCACCATTGATAGTCCAAACATAGGTTGGGCTAGGTCCGGCATGCGTTGTAACTGCTGAAAAAACTGTTGTATGACCAGCGCAGATTTTATTATCAGGTTCGCCACTCGAAACTGCAAGAGTTGGAACTACAACAGGTATCAACGATACGATAGCAGTGTCACTCATGTTCGATGTGCAACCATACACACCATTCACAGCCCTCACAGTATAATTTCCCGCTGGGATCATCATACCATAATCCAGCGGCCCACCAGAACCGGTAAGCGACATTACATAAGCACCGCCATGGTACAATTTGTAGCTAACTCCTACACTCGATCCACTTAAGCCAACGTGAACTCCATAACCACCTGCGCAGTAATTTCCACCACCCGTTACACTAAATACTGTTGGATTTGGATTAACAAAAACAGATGCACTGCCAGTCATATTAGCAGAACAGCCTGATGTTGTATCTCTTGCAATAACTGTATAAACTCCTGAAATAGTTTGTGGCCCGAAATCAACAGCCATACCTATACCTGGAATAGCAGAACCGGTTGGAACACCGCCTCTGTATAACTGATACATGGCTCCGTAAACAGAACCGGAAAGACCTACCGGCATACCAGCACCACCTGCGCAATAGCCACCACCACCAGTTACCGAAACAACAGGAGGAATTGAATTAATAGTAATTGCAACACTGCCAGACATAGTCTCCTGACAAAGCGTTACGGCATTCTTAGCAGTTACGGTGTAAAAACCTGCAGTAGTGTACAGACCAAAATCTAATGGCAACCCTGTGCCCCAAACCGAAGTTCCTATAGCTACACCGCTGCGCATAACCTGATACAAAATACCAGCATCAGAATTACTCAAACCTAAATGCACTCCTGTGCCGCCAGCACAATAACTGCCGCCTCCTGTAACAGAATAAATGGCAGGCCTGCCATTGACAGTAATAGTAATTGCAGCCGGAACGCTGGAACCGGAAGTATTAGTAACGGTAATCGTACCATGGTATGTACCGCTTGCACAGGTCGACAATACGTTAATAGGTATTGCTGTTAATGGCAATGCCGTACCCGGAGGAACATCTGGCAAACCGACAGGACTGCCGATCCATGTAATATTATATGTTGTTGGTGACGCCGTTGCGGTATACGACATTGTTGAATAAGTACCGGCGCATGTAGTAGTAACGGTACCGGGAGTGATTGTTGGCAAAACCGCAAATGCCGGAATACTAACGCTGCAAATCAATCCGGCTAACAATATTACACTAAATAGATATTTCTTCATAAATGAGGTTTTATGATGTTATTGTACTTCTTCGTTTTTCGTTTAGCAATTGTTAATTGACCAAAATTACTTAAAAAAATTTAAATACGCAAAGTATCCTTGTTAACAAATCAGGATAAAAACGGTTATACCCATATTATACACATAAAAATATTTAACAACCGCAAATCCTTTCTTCAACTTTTTAGAACTCCCCTAGCCCGCGGCAGTGCGCAAAGCAAGTTTCTCGGCAGGGGTAAGTCCACGTTTCCAAGAATTATCATACTTGTTGAACGCATTCGAATTCCTGACTATATCAATATTTATCTTCTCATCCATATAATCTGCAAGTAATTGATATGCTTCCTTCTTCTCCTGTTTCAAAACCATTAAACTTGCGTTGGCGCCTGCTTTAACCGCTATCGGAACACCTCCGCCAAGTTCAGCCCAATGGCCGCCAAGTATCATGTTTTCGATGGGTGTTTTGTAATGAGCTATTTTGTTTTGCATATTTGCCCTGCCTGGTTTGGCACCCATCATTGTACCATTTTTATTGCCGGTATACCGGTGGTGCGTAACAGGCGTGGCCACATCGAAAAACAGTATGTGTTTCCTTAAATTCGGTACCAGGCGCTCCTCTACCCTTCTGATCAATATTTCGCCGATCTCAATTTTTAATTTTTTGTACTCTTCGTTTCTTACATAGTTGCCCTGTTCATCCAATTCGGTAAGCCAATTATTCTTATAATTCATGTAGGCCGGCATAAAAATCACCAGTGTACCCAAACCTTCGGGAGCCAACGTCTTATCTCTCAGCGATGGTGGCAGAATGATCAGTTCCGTCTTCTCAGGGTCTCCGCTCATATGCTCACTTCTCGGTATTGCTTCGCTACCCAGGTGTATAGCCTCTTCAAACAGACCCAACTGCTCGGTTGGACAGTCGAGCGCAATGGATACAGTTACTGAGGAACTGTATATCTCTGCTGCCTTCAGGCGCTCCTTCATTTTTGCGGGAATCACATGTTCGGGCAGCATTCTTTCATAAAGTGTTTCAACATCACAGGCGGCCACCACATACTTACTGTTTACCTCATACACACCGCCTCTGTGTTCAAAGTGAACACCTTTGGCAGTTGTGCCTTCCAACATAATCTGCTTAACCCGGCATTTATAAAAAATATCACTACCGAGCGTAGTTACTACGTGTTCCAGCCAATGCGGTATCACTTGTCCACCTCCTTCCGGCGGACTTTGAAAATCACCAAAATACGCCCAGCCAATTGGTACCAGGCAAGACAAAAGATCACTGTCAGAAGAGAATATATCGTGTATCTTGGGGTTTTTGAAATACTTGCTCAGCCCTTTCCGAATGCCCTTATCGCCCTCGTATCTCAGATGAGGAATAAAGGGCATGGCAAACTTTAGCAAATGGCGCTTATTGGCCAATTTTTCGAAGACATTCATAGTTTCTTCCGTTCTGAAAAAATGACGGAAATTCACAAATGCCTTGCCTATTCCTTTTGCCACCTTGAAAAAACGAATGATCCCTTCCTTATCTTCGGGAAAGTCTCTGATCAGCTGATCTCTGAATTCATCAGGGTTATTGGTAAGCAGATAATCGAAATTGTCTCCCAGATAACGGCGAATCCTTTTTTGCGGCACAGGTGTAGGATGGTCTGTACCGATAAAGTCAAAAATATTGCTCGCCATTCCGCCCGGCGAGCACTGGTTCAGCCAATGTATGGCTGTATCAAACAGGAAGTGCTTGCGTCTGAATCCGGCCAGGTAACCGCCCGAATGGTCGGCCATTTCCAGCACGCATACCGACAGTCCGGCTTTGCTTAATAACGCCGCCGCTGTTAAGCCGCCCACGCCTGCACCAATTACGGTCACATCATAATGTGGTTTTAATTCAATCTTTTGCATAGGCTACCGGCACAAAATAAAACAAATTATTTGTCTGCTACGAATTTGTAGTATGGCTATTTGTTGCGCAGCAGTACTACCCTTTATCCCGATGCCATTACAAGGGCTTGCGCAGGCACTCGAAAATTTAAAAGCAAAATTACCGTCATGAAATATTATTTCCTACCTTCGCCGTCCTTAAAAGGGTTTCGTAGCTCAGCTGGCTAGAGCAGCTGACTCTTAATCAGCGGGTCCAGGGTTCGAGTCCCTGCGGAACCACAGGACAGTAAAGGGTTTCAGCCGATTAAATGGTTGAAACCCTTTTTCATTTGCACGATTTCGGGTTTATGATTGATGGCAATTAAAGCATGGGCTATACAGTTACACTAAAAGGGAACTTTAGCATCCGTTGGAATGACCCGGCTTTTAATAATTTTAATCAATGTATGTAGTCAAACTAAAGTGGACTTATTGTTAGATAGTGTTTCTTGATTTTTTAAAGTTAAAAAAGTTTTTTTTATTTTCAGGTGATAGGGGTTAATTTCTGTAATAAATACCTGCTTTTCCTTCTGCTTAAAGTCAT
>CAIKOJ010000079.1 GCA_903829015.1 uncultured Bacteroidota bacterium | reverse complement strand
GCCTCGGGGCTAAAGAAATTGAAATTATAAAATTGTAAAGTGGTGGTATCGTACGGTGCAGTAAGGCAGTTTATGGGCGACTGCAGCCTGCAGGGTTTCATAGAATGGCAACAGTCTCTGTGCGGTGCCGGCTTCTTTTTAGCAGTAGCCTGTTCCGTTGCCTTAGTTTCTGTTTTCTTGTCTTGTGCCACAGCTACATAAGAGCAGGCATTGATGAGTAAAAGTGTAATGAGTGCGTGTGTAGTTTTTTTCATATTGCAGAATCAGTGTTTAAACCAAATAGAATGTGATCGCTGAAACGTAAATATATACAGCCCAAACAATAAATAAAAGGGTAATTGATAATTTTTTAGATTGTCTTGCGTTTTTGATCAAAAATGTAATAATTAGATCACAATTCAGGCACAGCACGTTTTTCAGAATCAACCCCATTTTTTAACCCAAAGCAATACGGATTTTATTTTGCTTTATGCTAATCAAACAATGTTGCTGTTTGAGATGCAGATGTAAAAATAACTACGAGGTATTGTATGCTTTATTTTGCCAACTTCACTAAATTTGCCGACTTTTAAATTACATCATGGCCGGAATAGCAATTATAGGTTACGGATATTGGGGACCCAATCTGGTGAGGAACTTCTCGGGGTTGGCAGGTGCCAGTGTAGAATGGGTAGTAGATATGCGTACCGAGCGGCTGGAGATCATAAAGAAACAGTACCCTAATACCCGCACCACCAGCAATCTGGACGATGCACTAAACGACCCGAAAGTAACTGCGGTTGTTGTGGCTACTCCGGTACAGTACCATTATGTACTTGCAAAGAAAGCCCTGGAGGCAGGCAAGCATGTGCTGATAGAAAAACCAATGACACAATCTTCGGCTGAGGCTGAGGAACTGGTAGCCATTAGTAAAGAAAGAGGGCTGGTATTAATGGTAGATCATACGTTCTTGTACACCGGTGCCGTGCGTAAGATCAAAGACCTCATCACATCGGGCGAGATCGGCGATATCCAGTATTTCGATTCTACACGTATCAATCTGGGTTTATTCCAGCCTGATATCAACGTACTTTGGGATCTGGCACCGCACGATATTTCCATTCTTTTTTACTTGATACAAGATAGGCCGGTAAGTGTAAGTGCCACGGGCATATCGCATACACCTAATGGACTGGAAAACGTAGCCTACCTAACGGTTAACTACAATACCGGGCACATAGCGCATTTTTCATGCTCATGGTCGTCGCCGGTTAAGATCAGGAAGATACTCATTGGTGGTACTAAGAAGATGATCGTATTTGATGATGTGGAGCCCAGCGAAAAAGTAAAAGTGTACGATACAGGCTATACTGTGAAAAGCGACGAAGACAAACGCAAATTACTTGTCGATTATCGTGCTGGTGATATATATGTACCCAAACTGGAGCAGCGCGAAGCGCTGGCGGGTATGGCGAGTGACTTTGTGAGTGCTATAGAAAAGGGCACTACTCCGGTATCAGACTGGCGCGTGGGTCTTGAAGTGGTTAAAGTGCTGGAGGCAGCGCAGGAATCGATCAAGAACAAAGGAAAAGAAGTGGCAATAAAATTCGACTAAATAATAATACCATAATTCACCCAAAAATTCAACAACCTAGTATGGCACAGATACATTGCCTTGACCTTAAGAGACAACACCAGAAGATAAAAGCAGAGATTTTTGAGGCTTTTGAAAAAGTATATGAGAACACCGCTTTTTCGGGTGGTCCGTTTGTAGAGAAATTCGAAAATGAATTTGCCAATTTCTGCGATACAGAATATGCCATAGGCGTAAATAACGGTACCACTGCCCTACATCTGGCTATGCTCGCACTGGGTATTGGTGCCGGAGACGAAGTAATTGTACCTGCCAATACATTTATTGCTACTGCATGGGGCGTATCTCATGCCGGTGCTACCCCGGTATTTGTAGATTGTACTGCTGATACATGGGAGATTGACGCTTCGAAAATCGAAGCAAGCATCACTCCTAAAACCAAGGCTATCATCGGGGTGCACCTGTACGGGCAGCCATTTGATATAGACGCAGTGAAGGCAATTGCCGAAAAACACAACCTATTCCTGATTGAAGATGCCGCACAGGCACAGGGCGCGAGGTATAAAAAGAGTGTGGTTGGCGGTTTCGGCGAAATGGCTTGCTTCAGCTTCTACCCTGGTAAGAACCTGGGTGCGTGCGGTGAGGCTGGCGGTATCACAACCAACAATTCTGATTACAATACCCATCTTAGAAGCCTGAGAAATCACGGTTCGGTAGTAAGGTACTACCACGATGAGATTGGATACAATATGCGCATGGGCGGACTGGAAGGCGCGTCGCTGAGTGTGAAACTGAAATACCTGAACGAGTGGAACGACCGCCGCAGGGCTGTTGCCAAGCAGTACCAGACCTTAGTTAAGAACGACAAAATAACAATGCAGGCACAGCCAGAGTGGGCCGATGGTATTTATCATCTGTTTGTTGTAACGGTTGAAGACAAAAACGGATTTGTAGAGTATTTGGCTAAGAACGATGTTATTGCTGCATTCCACTACCCTGTTCCGTGCCACCTGCAAAAAGCATACGCTAGTCTGGGTTATAAAGAAGGAGATTTCCCGAACGCTGAATATCTTGCAAACCATTGTGTATCATTGCCTATGTTTGCTGAACTAACAAACGAAGAAGTAGACAAGGTAATTGCTGTTCTAAATGGTTACTAATATATAGATAATGCAGACATGGTCGGTAGGTATATTATGTTATAATGAATCCAAGACCCTGGAACCTCTTGTGGCGCAGTTGCGCGACGTGTTGCAGCAACTGACAAATACTTTTGAGATCATTATTGTTGATGATTACAGTACCGACGGGTCGAGGGAAAATGCCTTGGCACTTGCTGATAAGTACTCTGAAGTACGAACAGTGCTGCACGAGTCGAATATTGGCATTGGAGGCGCTTTGCGTTCAGTGTATAATAATGCAAGAAATGAGAACGTGGGTATTATACCCGGTGACGGTCAGTTTGATGTAAAGGAATATCTTCCCTTCCCCGAAATAGCAGATGGTCATTTTATTTCTTTCTACCGCAAGGAGAATACCTCATACAGTCTGTTCCGCAATATATTGTCGCTGTTCAACAAGAAACTGAATAAGGTCTTTATTGGTATGAATCTAAAAGACGTAAACTGGACGAAGATTTTAAAAAAAGCTGATCTTGACCAATTGGAACTGGAACTGACCAGCTCACTTGTTGAGAGTGAAATTTGCGCTAAGTTGCTGTTTCTGGGTAAAAAAGTTATTGAAGTAGAGTCAAAATATCTTCCGCGTACATATGGCCAAAGCAGGGGCGCATCGGCCGGAATTGTGAAGAAAGCAATTTTGGATACATGGCAACTTGTTTTGATCATGAATAGATTTAAAAAGAAAAACAGAAAATAAATAATCAAGTATGAATAAGATACATCCTACTAGTATTATTGATCCGAATGTAGAATTGGGTGATGGAAATGAGATACTGGAATATGTAGTGATCAAAGGGCCCACAAAAATTGGCAACAACAACATTATTGGTCCGCATGTAGTAATAGGGTCACCCGGGCAGGATACAAGAAACCCACGCTACGACAGCTCTAATTGTTACATAGAAATCGGTGATAACAATATCATTCGCGAGTTCACGGCCATCCAGAAACCATGCTACAGAGACATCACAAAACTCGGCAGCAACATTTTCCTGATGCAGAGCGTACATATCCCGCACGATGCTATTCTGCATGATGGAGTTGTGGTAACGCCAATGTGTGTGTTTGGAGGTATAACCACTTTCCTAAAAGCAGCAAATATTGGCATGGGGTCATCTGTTCACCAGTTCTCTGTGATTGGTCATTTTTCCATGGTTGCGATGGGTAGTGCTGTTACAAAAAATATCCGACCATTTACTACTTACGTAAATGGAAAGAAACCCAAGGTAAACGTTTATGCGTTGAAGAAGTATGAAATGATGGATTACATTGATGAAATAAACGCTTATGTACTTGAAGGTAAACAACCAACAAGCGACAAAATTCTGGCTTATACAGAAGAATTTGAAAAACTACATATCGACAGTCACAGAAAGTTGTTCGAATAATACGTTTTGTTCTGTATTACATAGACTTTGGGTGAAATATTAAAGGGTAGCATCTCCGCTTATGTGAGTACGCTACCCTATTTTTTTAAACAATTTCAATGGTTCTGTAACCCTGAACCAGTTGAGATCAGTTTGTTATTTTGCCTAAATAAACCCAATCGCCCTGAACATTAATACATTCGAAGTCGGTCATGCCAATCTCACGGTTGAGCATTTCTTTTGTAGGAAAGAAGTTAACGTGTAGATCAAGGGTGTAAAAATTATATTTCTGACAAGGGGTTACAATTATCAGTTGTTTGCGTGCTACCCTCTTCAGTTCGTCCATAGCTTGCCTCAGGTTAATAATATGTTCTACTGTGTGTGAGCAAACCACAATGTCAAAAGACTTATCCGGGAAAGGAAGTTTCTCGATGTAGCCTTTTACATAATCTGCCTTAAGCCCCGGAATATTATCATACATATCTGTGCCGGTAAGTTTAAAGGGTGTGCGTTCAGCCATTACATTCAGAAAATAGCCACGGCCAGTGCCCACATCCAGCATTGTCTCGGCTGTTTTGTCGGCATGGGAGATGATATACTCAATACTGGCATTATTCATGTCTGTGGGTCTTCCCTTTGAACGTGTTTCTATTGTCTCATACAGATGCGTATACTCTTTATCTGTCATGTAGAAAACATCCTTTTTGAAATTCATTATTTTGTCAATATTCTTACCATTGAACCAATAATAAAACACAGGATACATAAAGTATTTGTTGTCCCTGATTACCGGCGGCAGCCAGTTATCCATTAGATATCGCACCGCATTGGTAACTTCTCTTTTCATATTGCAGGTATCATTTAGCCGGTAAAAATAACGATTTTATAGAACGAAGCAGACAATTGTGCAATCTATTGGTAAATACGATTTCCACTGTAGCGATTTCATCTTCGCAGTGCAAAACAGAATATGCGATTATGGCAACATAGTTCCAGACCATACAAAACGAAAAGCTCCGTTTGGGAGCTTTTCGTTTAAACCAAATTGGTCATTTTTAAAAAAAATTTTAAGGCGCCTGAGCTTGGTTGTCGAAAGGAACCATTTGTGCCTTAGTAGGTTTCGCTAGTTTGACTATTTAGTTAGATTGTACTCAAAGAAGACAGTATACAACTACCTGATCAATTCAAAATCTCCTTTCAACATGTGTTTTTTACCCTCAAAACTATAAAACACCATATAGAAATATGTTCCAATGTCTTGCTTTTGGCCATTAAATACACCATCCCAGCCAGCATAAATATCTTCGGTAAAAAACACCCTATCTCCCCAACGGTTAAATATACTCAAAGAAAAATCTTTGTAGTATTTCAAAGTGCCAACTACTCCTATCAAATCATTAACACCATCACCATTTGGTGTAAAAGCAGATGGGAAAGCGATGTCACAAATATGGTAATCAATCTTGATCGTGTCACTAACTACGCCGCAGCCTTCCTGTACTTTCACCCAGTATGTACCCGGATATTCTACTTTCAGGTTATTTCCTGTCGTATTATTACTCCACAATGCATTGTTGTCAAATACACTCAGCATAACATATTCTCCAAGACAAAGGCTGGTATCTGGTCCCAGATATACAGGCTTGTATGAACTATTCTCAACAGTTACTGTAATAACATCTGATGAAGAGCACCCTTCTATCGTAACAGTCAATGTGTAAATTCCGCTTGTTGAAACTTGTATCTCAGGCGCTGTACTCCCTGTACTCCATAAGTATTGTGCGCCTACCGGTACATTTCCGATTAGAGTCAATATGGTGCCCGGACAAACAACTGTATCGTTACCCAAAGAAACTACAGGAGTTGGCCTTATAATAACGTTTGCATTATCTTTTCCGGTACATCCGTTTTCAGTTACCGTAAGTTCGTAATTGCCCGATGTAGAAACGTTTATCTCAGGTGAAGTATTAGCAGTACTCCATAGGTAGGTGGGAGATGAATAAGTATTGAGAGACTTAAGCGTTACTGGTGTTCCCGAACATACGCTTTGATCAGGTCCAAGATCAACAACTGGTATTGGATTGACTAATGCGTTTACCGTATCACTACCGTAGCAACCAGCGCTATCCACTTTTACCCAGTAAGAGCCCGTCGAGGTAACTTTAATCGTAGAACTCGTTGCACCTGTGCTCCAAAGCAATCTGGAAATGCTGGAACCGGTTGGTATTAAAATAACACTGTCACCAACACAGAAACTAACATCACTACCGAGCGAAACATGTGGCTGCGGCTTGAAATTTACGTTTACTGTATCGGTACCAGAACAACCAGCAACAGTAACTCTCAACCAATAAGTACCACTAAATACTGGGGTAACTGTAGCTGAAGAGCTGCCCGTGTTCCATTGATACACAGGAGACACATACGTATCCGAAGACCTCAATATTATTGGAATACCCGCGCATTCGTCCAGATCTGGACCCAGATGTACCGGTGGTTTCGGACTTACTAAAACATGAATTGTATCTGTTACAGAGCAGGCACCCGCAGTGGCACGTACCCAATATGTACCTGTTGAAGATACATTGATAGTTGGTCCGGTTGCGCCAGTACTCCAGGTCAATACCGCTCCTGAAGGAACCGAAGGGTTCAATGTAATTGTGTTGCCGGTGCAAACGCTCGTGTCATTACCCAGACTTACTCTAAGTGTACTCGAAACTACAATGGTATCCACTTGAAAAGTACATGAGCTGGTAACAGTTTTCACCCAATAAGTACCGCCGGAACTAACAGAAATAGAAGAAGTTGTGGCACCAGTACTCCAAACATAAGTGCCTACAGTATCTGAACGTAGTGTAAATGGAGACCCGGTACAAATTACAGTGTCCCTTCTTGAATACACACCATAACCGGTTGTCACAAAAACATCTTTACAGTACACTGAAGGACCAGTGCAATAAGCCATATCGCAAAACAGACTTACATGATGCAGGCCAGGTGTTGTGTAAGTATAAGACTGATTAGGATTGTAGTAATTGATAAAAGTAGGCGGTGTGAAATGAAGTGGATTATAAAACCAAATCTTGTTTAAAGTGGCATCAGGGCAAATAAGTGCAAAAGAATCATTATAATTTAACGGCGATGTTCCACCAAAATGACGAATACCTGTTGGTCCAAGAAAGGTTGGCACTGGCACACTTGTGATACTGCCGCCAAAATTAAGTTTAATAAGATCGCCATTTTCATTACCTACATATGCAATAAGATTATTCTGGCAGTCGTTAAATAAATTGATTGGCCTTGGTATCCTGAAAAAACCACCAGGATTGCCAAGAGATACTCCTGTGGGCGTATTGTTCAACAAGTTAGGACCAAATTCATAACGGGTAAGATTCCCACTGATGAGGCTGGGAATAAGCATATACCAATTTCCTCCTTGCTGATAAAGGGAAAAACTGCATGGCGTGCTTAATCCCCCAACATTTGGAATGTTGGTAACGGCTGGTACGTTGGTAGGTGACGAGCCAAAGTCAAAACGTACCATATTACTGTTCCTGTTACCAAGGAATGCAATCCAGTTACCACCATACCGCATAAGTTTTATTTCATGCCCCCACTGCACTGCAGCCATTGTACGCACGATACTAGTTGGAGTATTTGACAATGAAGTTCCGAAACTTAATATCAGCAACTGACCATAATTTGCAGCAATCCCATACCATTGATTGGTCGCACTGTCCTTTACAATATCTAATGCCGGCAAACTTCCGGACGTAAGACCAAAAGCCCCCATATTTGTTACAACTGGTGTGTTGTGAATACTATTACCAAAATTGAACCTTATTATATCTTGTGTAACATAATTTGGTACAAAAAAGTAAATATTACTTCCGTCTTTGGCCATACTCCCGGTACCACAAACGTTTAGAGGTGAGCCAGTGTACAAAGTAGACAACGGTGTTACTGTCTGAACGACATTCATACTGTCAAAATCCCATGCATAGGTTACTGCGGGCTTTGGTGTTGTAAAGTTTATAGGCGTGCCCAGACAAACTGTATCAGGGGCAATTATTTGTGCAAAACTGCTGATTGATAAGCAACACAGTAAAAATACAAAGGTTGTTTGTAAACATCGTACCATGCAACAAATGTAATATAATACAGAAATTAAGCAAAGAAATTAAAATATATCTGTTGGTGCCGTTTAGAAACTAACTCAGTCGTTTAGAAACTTTTTTTGGACATAATGTTTCAAATAATTACATTTAGAACAAACAATTGTGTTCATGAGGCAAATATTCATAATTGCTTTGGCTTTTTTTTGTAGCCATACCTGTATTTCCCAGGTTTTTAGTCCGCCGGTAAGTGCTGCAACGCTACTCTCTCCGGGTGTTTATAATCTTACGCCCACCGGCTCCTCGTGCGCTTCTCCCTATGCGGTTGGTGCTATATGGTGTACTACAACAATAGATTTTAGTAACAGTTTTACATTGACATTTGAAGCCAGCATTGATCATGCAGTAGGTCGGGGTGCAGATGGTATATGTGTTGATTTCGGACAGAATATTACCACAACATCATTTAACGGTACCAATGCATTCCTTGGATATTATAATACCATTGGAAGCCCTGCCAATCCTGATTTCAACCAATCTTTTGGAGTAGAATTTGATATATTCGACAACTCTTATAACCCGGCTTTTATTTCAGATATTCCCGGCACAGATCACACTGCCATCTGTCCGAATGCTGTGATGACCACACCTTGTCCTGGGGGTGGTCCTGCGTCCATTTCGCCCACACGCACAAACATTAAAGACGGGTTGTATCATAGGTATAAAATAGAATGGTGCCCGGCAACAACCACTATGAAAGTATATTATGAAGATACCTTGAGAATCAATAGTGTGTACAATTACGCATCATTGTTTACCACACCCGGGTCTGTTCATTGGGGATTTTCAGGCGGAACAGGTGCAGAGTGTTCCAACCAAATACTGAAAAATATTGTTTTGACCACAGGCGCAGCCATAGGCACAGGTGTTACAAAAGATACAACATTATGTGCCGGTTCCGGGCCTATTACATTATGGGCTGACTCCGTTGGTAATTACCTATGGAGTACCGGGGCTACTTCATCCACTATTGTCGTGTCATCAACTGGTACCTACTGGGTGAAAATATCGCCGCTTACGTGCGGCGCGGATCGTATTGATACCTTCCATGTAAATTATTCCGCTGTACTGCCATTGAATTTAGGTAATGATACATCGATCTGCGTGGGAGGCAGTATAACGCTGGCGCCCGTTATTCCATCTGGATCTTCTTTGACATGGAGTACAGGAGCTACAGGCCCTAGCATTGTAGTGAATACCGCAGGCACATATTGGGCTAACATAAGTTCAGGAGGATGCACCGGAGCGGATACGATCAATGTTACCATAAAGCCGATACCACCTGTGCATCTTGGGCCGGATGTTATGGTATGTGAAGGCACTGCGATCAGTCTGCAGTCTTCGGATACTTATGTATCGCCTGCATATTTGTGGAGCAACGGGAACACCACGGCTGGCATCAGCCCAACAACTTCAGCAACCTATATCTTACACGTAACAGAAGGCGGATGTACCGGAGCGGATACCGTTAATGTACTATTTAAGCCAATACCACAGGTTAAACTTGGTAATGATACCATCATATGCCTTGGGAACAGTATCGTGTTATCCTCAAAAGAACCGGCAAACGCACAATATTACTGGAATACGGGAAGCACAGATTCAAGCATAGTAGTCTCCGCGGCAGGCACCTACCAACTGACAGTAACTACCAACGGCTGTACGGCAACCGGGTCCATCAATGTAACGTTAGGTACCAATGCTTCCATCGACATTGGGCCCGATACCGTATTATGCATAGGTGAGTCGGTGGTTCTGAGTATCAATAATGCCAATGCGATCTGGAGCAATCATGTACAAGGGAGCAGTATACATGTAGACTATCCCGGTAAATACTGGGTAACAGTGCAGGATGCCTGTGGCGATATCAGCGACACAATAAACGTGGATTTTCATATTTGCGATATCGGATTTCCCTCAGCATTTACGCCAAACGGTGATGGGAAGAATGACAATATAGGTGTGGAAGGCACCTTAAAATATTATCGGAATTTTGCCATGAGTATGTATAACAGATGGGGTGAAAGGGTATTCTATACGGAGGATATATATGGTCGATGGGATGGAATCTATAACGGCGCAAAACAGGATCTCGGAACTTACTTCTATATGATCTTTTACAGTTTTGAAGGTCATAAACATATGATGAAGGGAGATTTTCAGCTGATCAGGTAAATTATGTTTCTACATAGTATTACATTGTTCAGATACCCAATAATTATTTTCGCGAAGGGTGTTATATTCGCAGAAATATTCCCCCAATGAGCATGAATCTTTCGGATGATGTGTTGAAGAAAATCTTTTGGACACTTTTGGGTGCCATTTTTGTATTGATGGTGGTGTATACCCCACAGTACGGCATTACCGGCGACGACGTATCCCAGCATAATTATGGCAAAGCTGTATGGGCATATCTGAGCTCATTTGGCGCGGATAAAACCGCTGTAACCGGTAAGTTGCTTGATAATACCCAAACGCTATATGGTGGTTTTTTCGACGGATTTTCCTGTATGATGATCAGCTTTCTGCACCCAAAAGATGAGTTCTTATTCAGGCATTACTGGGTGATGTTATTTGGTTTTCTTGGCTTTTTGGCAACCGGTCTTTTTGCAAAAGAATTGGGTGGCTGGCGAGCAGGCATTATCTCTGTTTTGCTTTTATTTTTTATCCCCAGGTATTTCGGTGAAGCTTTTAACAATCCAAAAGATATCCCATTTGCCGCCACTTATATACTGGCAGTTTACGCCATGTACCACTGGCTGAAGAATATTGAAACGCTGAACTGGAAACACACCTTATTTATGGGGTTATCCATAGCTCTTTGTCTGAGCATCAGGATCGGTGGTCTGTTGCTCGTTGCCTATTTAGGTTTGTTTTATGCCGTTGTGGTGTGGCAGAAGAAACTCTACAAAGATGGTAAGCTTCCTGCCAGCATCAAACACCTTGCAGTTGCAGGTCTTTGTGGCTATTTCGGGGCTATACTTTGGTGGCCTTACGCACTTGAAGCACCGCTCTCCCACCCGCTAGAGGCTTTGAAGATCATGTCTAGCTACCCTATCAATATCAAAATGATATTTGAGGGACATCGTATAGACACCAGTCAGTTGCCTTGGTACTACTTGCCAAAATGGCTTTCTATAGGCCATCCGTTGTATCTTTTGTTGGGTTTTATTGCCGGTACTGTACTCATTTTCAATATGAGCAAAAAGTTTGACAACAAGTACCTGTGGATGATAGCGTTCACCGCCATCTTCCCACTGTTTTATATCGTTTACAATAAATCCACTCTCTACGACGGCCTAAGGCATACATTGTTTACCGTGCCTCCTATGATCATCATTTGCACCCTGTTCTTTATGTATGTTTTTGATGTGATCAAGAACAATGCTATGCGCTTTGCATTTGCCGGGTTGGTAATAATATTGGTCGCTTTACCAGCAAGGTTTATGTTTGCCAACCACCCGAACGAGTATGTGTACTTTAATGAAATTGAAGGCGGGATCAAGAATGCCTATGGTATTTATGAAACCGACTATTATATGAATTCGATCATGCAGGGCTACAAATGGCTGGTAGCTAACGAACTCGGCAAATCGAAAGAATCAGCAATTGTTGCATCTAACTGTGCGGAGCCACTTGTGGAATACGCAAAGGTGTCACCAATTCCGTTCCGACCTATGTATAGCAGGTTCTATCAGAAAAACCAGAAGGAATGGGATTACGCGATCTACTACGGGCGTTTCCTCGACCGAGAGCAGTTACAACATGGCTACTTCCCATCGTCAATGGCAATACACGTGGTGAAGGCAGATGGTGTGCCGCTATGTACGGTGTTGAAAAACGACCCCGAGCGCAACGGCTTTAAAGGCTATACAGCCATGCAGCAAAACGACCTTCCAAAAGCATTGGAGTACTACAATAAGGCTGTAGCAAAATACCCTGATGATCTGGAGATATGGAACTACATGGCTCTGATATACAGAAGTATGGGCAAAATGCCTGAAGCGCAGCAGGCAATCAATAAAGCGATGGCCATTTCGTCGGTAGATGTGCAGACAGCGAATATAGCCGGAGAGATTGCATTGCAGGCGGGCGATTTCAACAAGGCCTGTAAAATATATGGAGATATGCTGGACGAAAATGCTGAAATGGCTGAGGCTTATTTAGGATTGGGTAAGGCGCAGGCAGGTCTTGGAAATTTCGCAATGGCCATTGACAATGTGAAACACGCCATTGAGATGGAGCCGCAACTGACACCGCAAGGCTATATGGCGCTTGCATTTATTTACAACAAAAAAGGAGATCAGGCTACTGCACAGAAGTACTACAATGCTGCAAAGAGCGGAGGAGGTGGCGGTCAGTAGGATTGTTAAATTAACTAGTGGTTTTTTGGGGTAAACCGATCTCTCAGTGCCATAACTGGGTACTCAAAAAACTTATAAAGCATAGTAGCAAATCCGAAAACCACAATCCAGTAGAGCACATAATACATCAGTGCACTTTTAAGTGTTGTCGGTTGCATGGTCATAAAAAACGGACGGTAAACGATTGAAAAGTGAAGCAGATATACCGAATAGGATACCTTACTGATGTGCTGCACTACCCTGCCGAATAGTTTACTACCTATCGTTCTGATGCTGTTGAAGTATGGTAGGCAAAACGAAAACGAGAGGGGAATCAGCACATAAAGAAATGCATTTCGTAGAAAACGAATCACAGGATCGGTCTGCACCATGAAGGCAAGGCGGTAGTGCAGGCATAGGTAGAACAAAGCACTGAACAACAATACACCAGCGGCCAGCAGCTTCCCCTTTAATTTTTCTGCCACTTGAGGTTTGAAGTAGTTAAGATAAGCAAACAACACTCCATACATCACCGCGTCCAACCTGAAGAACACTACTTTCCTGACGCCTTCATCGGGGTCGCGACCATTCAGTGGGTCAAAGGCATTGAAGAAACGGATGAACACAAACACCAGCAGATACCCCAAAAACACCCTGAACAGGAACCGGGCTTTGTTTGCAGGCTTGAGTACCTTTGCACACAGGTACATTGCCACGGGTAAGGTCAGATAGAACCATTCTTCTACAGCCAGGCTCCACCCTTCCGGAAATGAATTGAGGATATTAGGATGCCGCAGATTTTGCAGGAAAACATAACCTTTCAGGTAAGGCAACTGAAATGGGTCGAACTTAAGGTACTGAAACAGTACAAAACTGGCGGTGAGTACGAGCCAATAATTGGGAACAGTTCTAAACCACCGCCTGATCCAGAAATTCCGGACCTCAGCAAACGTGAATTCGTCGGCTTGTACAAATGTTTTGATCAGTATGCCGCCAATAAGGAATCCACTGAGTACAAAGAACAGCTCGACCCCAAAAACACCAAAATTGAGTATATGCTCCGATAACTCTGGGGTGATCTTTCCTAGCAAAGGCACTTGACCCACAGACTCGAAAAAGCCAAACGAATGACCGAAAACAACCGCCAGAATGGAGACAGCCCGTAAAATATCCAGCCCTATTACCCTTTCGTTTTTGATAGTTACAGTTTGGGTAAAAATAAAATTTATTAACTAATAAATGGACATTTGTTTTAGTGAAAAACTAATTGAAAAACTGAAAATACAACAGGGCAATAGCTGAAACCGTCATCAATGCCAGGGCTATACCACCAAGAATGTTGGCACGGAGGGTGTTCGTATGCTTGCCCATGATCTTCTTATTGTTGCAAATGTGCAGTATGATGGCAATGATAACCGGGGCCGTAACACCGTACAGAATAGCGGAGTACAAAAGTGCGTTTACCGGACTAATACCTATATAATTCAGCGACAGACCTACAAGTAGCGAAATGGCAATAATGATGTAGAATCCTTTGGCCTCAAAGAACTTTTTATCCAGTCCCATTTCCAGATCGAATGCCTCTGAGAATATATACGATAAGGAACCCGTCAAAACCGGAATAGCCAAAAAGCCTGTGCCTATAACACCAATAGCAAACAGATAATAGGCAAAATCACCGGCTATTGGTCTGAGGGCTTCCGCGGCCTGCTGTACAGTTTCAATATTATGAATGCCTCCTGCCCCCAGCACAGAACCAGCCGTAAGCATAATAAAGAACATGACAATAATAGAATAACCCATACCGAAATTAATGTCGGTCTTCATATTGCTGAATGCCCTGTTGCTCACCACAATTCTTTTGGTCTGTTTCCTTTGCTGGTCCTTAATCTCCTCCACTTCCATATCAGTTTGCCAGAAAAAAAGATACGGTGATATGGTAGTACCAAGAATACCCACCAGCACACTCAGAAACTGCTTATTGAATTCAATGTGCGGAATGATGGCCGCTTTTATAACTTTCGATATATCGTTATGTACAAAAAACGGAACGATCAGGTACACCATTAAAACCAGTGCCAGGTACTTAAGTATGCTGGCTATTTTGCGGTAAGGAAAAACTACAATGCAAAAAAGAAGGATCAATGTAAACAATACGCTGAAATAGGATGCATCAATCTTAGGAAAAATTAGATTGGCTACAGCACCCATGCCTGCTATATCGGCACCAATATTCATTACAATAGCAGGGAAGCCAAAGATCACCATCAGGTATAGCACCCACTTTGGGTAATGTGTCTTTAGAATACTGGTAAGCCCGTGGGCTGTAGCCAGTCCGATACGGGCGCACATTTCCTGTATAGATGCCATGAGCGGAAAAGTGAGCCAGGCGGTCCATAATGTTGAATAACCAAATTGGGCACCTGCCTGGGTGTAAGTTGTTATGCCCGACGGATCATCATCGCTGGCACCGGTTACAAGACCAGGCCCCAGCAGCTGTAGAAACCGCTTTATTTTACTTTCCTTTTTCTTTTTACCCGGCATGAAGTAAAACTAAATTGATTGTAGTAACTCCCACATGAAGTTTTAATTATTAATTGGTAAGCGTAAGATACTAAAAAGCATTAAGCCACGGTTATCTCGCCCACCAGATAGGTAACCGCATTGCCGCTGATCTCTACCCTGTCGCCTAGAAACCTGCATTGCAGATGGCCTTTGCGTGGAGATATCTGTATGGCTGTTAGTTCCGTCTTATCCAATTTTTCCGACCAATAGGGAGTTAGCGTAGTATGCGCAGATCCGGTAACTGGGTCTTCGTTTATGCCAGACTGCGGTGCAAAGAACCGAGAAACGAAATCTACTACATCCCCTTTAGCGGTCACTATTACTCCCCTTTCGCCAAGTGCAGCCAATTTAACAAAATCAGGTGCCAGTTCTTCAACTTCCTCCTGTGTAGCAAGTATCGCCATGTAATCGGTCTTGCCTTTATGTGTTTCGATAGGTGTAATATTCAAGCCTTCTATCAGTAACTGAGGTGTTTCAATTTCGTCAAAGTCGTCAGCCGGGAAGTCGAGTTTTAGGAGCGCACCTTCTTTTTTTACTTTCAGCATGCCGCTTCTATCAGATATAAAAACGATCTCATTAGAATTGTGGTTCAGATGGTTGAACAGCACATGCGCAGCCGCCAGTGTGGCATGTCCGCAAAGGTCTACCTCAACAGCGGGCGTAAACCACCTGATCTCGTAACAGCCACTGTTTTTTACTAAAAAGGCGGTTTCCGCCAGATTGTTCTCAGACGCAATAGTCTGCATCAGGCCTTCGCGCAGCCAGTTGTCGAGCAGAATAACGGCCGCAGGGTTACCACCAAACAGCTTATCAGTAAATGCATCGACCTGGTATATTTTGAGTTTCATGGAGCAAGTTTGTTCGAAATTAGGCTTTAATCAGCGAAGCGTCAGATACTTTAACAGTAAGAGTTAATAGATGTCCGCATATTCATTTTATTGGAGTGTTCTTATCACGGGGTAGCAGTATCAATATTTGCCAGCTGCCCGCATGCGGCATCAATATCCTTGCCCCTGCTACGGCGCAGGCGCACATTTACCTTGTTGGCGGTGAGGTACTTCATAAATGCATCTGTGGTTTCCTCATCTGGCTTCTCAAATTTCGCCGCATCAATCGGGTTGTATTCAATGATATTGATCAGGTCGGCAGGTACTTTGCGGTATAGCCGTATCAGGTCGTCGGCATCCTTCTCGCTGTCGTTAAAATTCTTAAAGAGTATGTACTCAAAGGTAATTTCGTTGCCGGTCGCTTTGTAAAAGTAGTTCAGCGCATCAACCAGCGTGGCCAGTGTGTTAGTCTCGTTAATGGCCATGATTTCGTTTCGCTTTGCATCGGTAGCCGCATGCAGCGACAGTGCCAGTTTGAATTTTACATTATCATCAGCCAATTGCCTGATCATTTTAGCAACCCCCGCAGTCGATACCGTTATCCTCCTCGGACTCATACCCAATCCATCAGGCGATGTGATCTTTTCAATCGCCTTCATCATATTTTTATAGTTGAGCAATGGCTCGCCCATACCCATAAATACAATGTTAGATAAGTTTTTGCCGTAGTGCTTCTGCGCCAGCTCATTGAGCAGGGTTACCTCGTCTACTATCTCGTCAAATTCCAGATTGCGTTTGCGGTCCATAAAACCGGTTGCGCAGAATTTGCACGACAGCGAGCACCCCACCTGAGATGAAACACAAGCCGTCAGTCGCTTTTCGGTAGGTATCAGCACGCTCTCCACATAGTAGCCGTCGTGTAGCTGCAGACGGTTCTTAATGGTGCCGTCGCTGCTGTACTGGCTGTGGTGCATCTTTACCTTGGGTATAAAAAACTCCTGAGCCAGCTTTTCCCGCAAAGCTTTAGAGAGGTTGGTCATATCATTAATGTCGGCGGCAAATTTCTGCCACACCCAATCATGAATCTGTGCGGCTCTGAATTTAGGCTCACCTAAAGCTGCCATCATCCCTTCCAGTTCGGGCAGCGATATTTCACGTAAATTTTTCATCATGCAAAGGTACTTTGAATTAGTTAATCCGTTTTGTTGCTTTTTAATACTTTTAGGGCAAAATAAGCTCAATGAAAAAAGTTGTTGTTTTTATTCTTGTATTGATTATTGTACTGGGTGTAGGTATATTAATTGCCGGGATGATATTGCCCAATAAAGTGACCGTATCACGGAGTTTATTGGTGAAGGCTTCAAAAGAAGAGGTTTTTGAGCAGATCGTGCAGTTTAGAAACTGGCCTAAATGGAGCCCGTTTCATGCTATAGATACCACTATGAAGATTACTTACGATGGTGTTGACGGCATGAATGGCAGTTCTTATACCTGGGACAGTAAAAATGATGACGCTGGAATGGGCACCATGTTCAACCGGGGTGTATCAGGTACCACAATGGATTATCATATAGATTTTGAGCGGCCATTTAAAAGCACCGCCGATGGAAAGCTGATCGTAAAGGATACGCTGGGACAGGTAAAGATCACCTGGACATTTGCTACTATCACCCCTTTCCCATTTAACGCTATGCAGCTTTTCCCGTTTATGAATTTGGAGAAAATGGTTGGTGGCTCGTTTGATGAAGGATTGGCGAAACTGAAAATTATAACTGAGGCAAACCATGTAGATGAGCCAAAGATCGCTATCCGGGAGCTCAGCCTGCCTGCCCATATTTACGAAGGTATAAGAAAAACGGTGGCCTGGAATGATATCGGACGCTTTTTCGGCGAAAGCTATGCCGAATTGGGCAAAGGAATGGGCGATAAAATTGTGGGACCAGGTGCAGGGTTATTTTTCTCTTGGGATACTGTTTCTAAGTCATCTGATCTTGTTGCTGCTTTCCCGGTTGCCGACAGCACAAATAAACTGGCTGGGTACAGTTTTTTCTATGTCGATTCGTCTAAAGCATTTATGGCAGTGCAAAAAGGTGGCTATTCATCTTCCACAAAATACCACAACGCACTGGCTCAGGAAGTGGCTGCTAAGGGTAAAACCAATACACTTGTGATAGAGGAATATATATTCGGACCACACGATACGCCGGATAGCAATAAATGGGTTACAAATATTTATTATCTGTTTAAGTAAATCGCAACTGATTATTAACTCAAAAATAATAATGGGCTATAGTACAATGTATGGTTAGCTTTTTCGTTAATAACGCAGCGAAACTTATCTTCGCCTCCGCGTTTATAGAAGTGAATGAAACTCTCGGTTATTATTGTAAATTATAATGTCAAGTACTTTCTTGAAGTATGCCTGCATTCCGTATTAAGGGCTGCTGAAGGCGTCGATGCAGAAGTGATTGTAGTTGACAATAATTCAGAAGATAGTAGCTGTACAATGCTAAAGGAGCATTTCCCGTCTGTAAGGCTTATTGAAAACAAGGATAATAAAGGATTCTCGAAAGCCAACAATCAGGGTGTTACAATTGCAAAGGGAGAATATATTCTGTTCCTGAACCCGGATACGGTGATGCCCGAGGATTTTTTGCAAAAGACCCTCGCCTATATGGATTCCCATCCCGAGGCAGGAGCTGTAGGTCCGAGGTTGATAGATGGTAAGGGAGAATTTGCCCCCGACGCTAAGAAGTCATTTCCATCACTTTCAGTGGCAATTTTTAAGACTACCGGTATAAACAAGTTATTCAGCAAATCGCCCTACTTTAATAAGTACTATGCGGTACACGTAGGCGAATGGGAAACTGCCGAAGTAGATGTACTCTCTGGTTGCTGTATGCTTGTCCGTAAAAAGGCTATGGACGAGGCCGGTGGTCCGTTTGATGAAGACTACTTTATGTATTGCGAGGATGTAGACCTCTCTTACCGGATCAAAAAAGCAGGTTACAAAAACATGTATTTTCCCGAGGCCGACCTGATCCACTACAAAGGAGAAAGCACCAGGAAAATGACCCTCTCCTACGTTAGGATATTTAATGAAGCGCTGGTAACCTTTGTAAAAAAGCACTACACTAAAAAGGAAGCGAGCATGTTCGTACTCTTCATCAATGTAGGTATAATTTTAAGGGCAGTACTGGCTACCCTCAAAAGAGGATTGAAGGCGTTGCACATGCCGTTGTTTGATGCGCTTATACTACTGCTTACAGTTTGGGGTATTAAGGATTTCTGGGTTCGTGAGGTAAAAAACATTATGCCCATTCCACCCGCATCGGTCTATGCTACATTCCCTGCCTATATTGCATTATGGCTTACATCGCTTTATTTAAACGGTGTGTACGATCAGCCATACCGGGCATTGAAGGTTACCAGAGGTATGCTCATAGGCACGGTGGCTATTCTTGCCTATTATGGTTTGCTTCCGCCCGAATACAGGTATTCAAGGGCCATTATCATTTTTACCGGCTTTGGCGGCACAGTAGTGCTGTTGGGTTTGCACGAGATACTCTACCGCATGGGTATTCTCAAATTCATACCCTACGACAAGCTGCCGCGCAAGGCGGTTATTGTTGCAGAGGAACAGGCATACAAGCAAACAGCATCTATTCTAAGGCAGGTACATTATGCGCCGGAACTTTCTGGTAGGGTAAGCCCTTATGCCGATAAAAAAGATGCTCTTGGATCGATATCCGAAATGAAGCAGCTGCTGTACACAACCGGCGTTAACGAAGTTATTTTCTGTATCAACGGGTTAACTTATGCTGACGTATTCAAACAGATGCAGCTGTGCGGCAAAGAATACGAGTATAAAATCCACCTGCCCGGCAGCCACAGCTTTGTAGGCAGCAATTCCAGCAACACGTCCGGCGACCTGTATACCATTGACCGGCGGTTCAACCTCTCAGATTTTGCGCAGGTAAGAAATAAAAGACTGCTCGATATGGCAGGCGCGGTTTTATTATTTATACTGTTTCCGTTTGTTTTCTTTGCCGTTAAGAACGCAGGTACAATGGTTGTTAATTGTATAAAAGTGCTGGGAGGTAAACTTACGTGGGTAGGTTATGCCACCGGTGTTTCGCACAAATACCTGCCGCAAATAAGATCAGGAGTTATTCAGCCATACAACATTCTCAATAATTATCACCCAACCAACGAGGTGAAGCAGCATATCAATACCACCTACGCAGAGCATTATTCGCCCATTACGGACTTAAACCTGATCCTGAAAAATTTCAGATACCTTGGTGGTGAGTAATTTCCAAAAAAAAGAGTTTAGCTCAGCTTCTTAAGTGCTGCTGCAATTCGCTCCATAGCTTCCATCAGGTTTGTCATTGATGTAGCAAACGAAAGACGAATGCAGTTGCCATCGCCAAAAGCGCTTCCGCACACTGTTGCCACGTGAGCTTCATTCAGCAAATACATAGCCATATCGTTGTCGTCTGCAATTACGGTTTCGCCATATTTCTTACCAAAAAACGAACTTATATCCGGAAACGCATAAAACGCCCCTTGTGGGTTATTGCTTTTTACTCCGTCCATTTTCTTCAGCGCACCTATCACATAATCCTTACGTTGCTTAAAGGCCTCCACCATCTTGTAAGTTGTTGCAAGATCCCCTGTAAGTGCAGTAATTGCTGCACGTTGAGTGATGCTGTTAGCACCCGATGTAACCTGCGCCTGCAAACGTTCACAAGCCTGAATGATCTCTCTCGGACCTGCCAGATATCCTAGCCTCCAGCCGGTCATCGCAAAGCCTTTCGACATACCATTTACTACAATTACCCGGTTCTTCAACTCTGTAAACTGTGCTACACTCTCATGGCGACCTACGTAATTAATATACTCATAGATCTCATCGCTGATGATCACTATCTGCGGATGACGTTTGAAAACCTCGGCCAAAGCAGCAAGCTCTTCAGCGGTGTACAGGCTGCCTGATGGGTTGCATGGCGATGAGTAAATAAACAATTTGGTCTTAGAAGTTATTCTTGCTTCCAGCTGCTCAGGAGTTACTTTAAAGTCTGTATCTATCCCGCAGTAAATGTTTTTGACGATACCACCGGCTAGCTGCACCTGCGATGCATAAGTAACCCAGAATGGTGTTGGAATAAGCACTTCATCTCCCGGATCTACCAGGCACATGATCGCATTATACAACGACTGTTTTGCTCCCGTAGATACAATAATCTCATTGGGTGCATAGTCCAGGTTGTTATCTCTTTTCAGTTTTAAACTTATGGCTTCCAGCAGCTCAGGGAATCCACATACAGGCGGATACTTTGTGTATCCATCGTTCATGGCTTTGGTTGCTGCAGTGCAAATGAATTCGGGAGTTTTGAAGTCGGGTTCACCCAGGCTCAGGTCTACAATATTTATACCTTTTGCTTTCAGTTCCCGGCTCAGTTTGGCCATTTTAATGGTCTGAGGTTCTGTGACCGAGTTTAATCGTTGTGCTAATTGCATTATGTTTTTAAAGAATTGGCTCAGACAAATATACACAAGATATTTTTACAGGTTGTTCCATGCCCACTTTTGTTGCTTTTATTTGCAATAAATTGTAGGAATGAAATACGCCATAAAACAGGTCTACTTCATCTGAGGGCAATAGCGAATTTTCTATTTGCTAAAAACAGAATCGGGAAAATCGAATTAAATGCATTTTTCAAAAAAACGCGCAGGAACCATTTTATACAGCATCAATTCAATTTCACCGAAAACCTTTACCGATCCAAAACCATTAAAGTTGTAAGTCATTCCTTCCAACTGATTAAGTTTATTTGAAAAATAATCAGTGGCAAAAGTGCCCGGAATACGTGAATAAGATTGTGTTTTGGGGTCTTTTTCTACGTTACGATTGAATATGGATTTGTTGTTGAACGAAACGTTTTTCATAGTTGCTGTTGTTTGTTTTCAAGACTGGAGCAATGGTATAACTTGTTGGTATTTAATAGTTTAAAACCCAATTAGTTTATTATTTGATAAATTTAGGGCAACAAAACGTTACAACGTTGTATAATCTCCTTAATAATTTGTTATTAGCTATTTAACTAGCAAACGGTTTGTTATCAGTAATAAAATAAACATGTTCAATCCCCTACTCCGCTTTCTCAGGAATCACGAAATCTTTGTTCAATTCGTCAATATAGGCAAGCATTTCCTTGCGTCCCAGGTACTTTACTGCACTCGACATGAAACTACGCGGTATGAACTCCCATTCCTTCCTCATTGCCTCAATAAACTGCCGGGCATGCTTTGACGCCTCCCGCTGGGTGGTTTTGTCGGCTTTTGTAAAAACCATATTGAACGGCACACCCCACTCGCCCAGCTTCCTCAGAAATTCAAGGTCCAGGTTTTGCGGTTCATGCCTGCTGTCTATCAGCACAAAAACGGTAACAAGTGTAATGCGTTGTTTCAGGTAATTTTCGATCATTTTCTCCCACTTCGCCCGCTGTGCCTGCGATACCTTGGCAAATCCATATCCGGGCAGATCGACTATGTAGAACGAATTATTGATCAAAAAGTGATTGATCAGCTGGGTCTTGCCGGGAGTGTTCGATGTTTTGGCAAGTTTGCTCTGATTCGTCAGCATATTGATCAAAGATGATTTTCCCACATTAGACCGACCTATAAAGGCATACTCAGGCTTGTCCGGTTTTGGACAGCCCTCTACAGTGGGACTGCTGATGACATACGTAGCTTTAGTTATTTCCATTGAATAGTGTTATGTACTTTTGCAGCAATGCAGCAAATACCTGAAATCAACCCGGCAGCGAAAGTATTACCGGATAATGCCTCAAATTTAAGCAAGAAAGCGCAAGTAGCGGAGATGTTTAATAATATAGCTGGCCGCTACGACTTCCTGAACCACTTTTTATCACTTGGTATCGACAAAGGCTGGCGGAAGAAAGCCATTGCCGAGATCGTAAAAACCAACCCTAAAACGGTTTTGGATGTGGCTACAGGTACTGGTGATATGGCCATTGCAGTAGCAACAGCCCACCCTTGCAAAATTACCGGACTGGATATAGCTGATCAGATGCTGGAATTTGGACGTGTAAAAATCAATGCACAGAATCTGCAGGAGCTGATTTCCATGCAGACCGGTGACAGCGAGGCCATGCCCTTTAAAGAGGGC